>JAISMB010000023.1 GCA_031276945.1 Spirochaetaceae bacterium
GCCAATATAAGCACTATGTGCGTACATATAAGCACTATGTGCGTCAATATAAACACTATTGATGTACATAAAGCGATAGAGACGCATATACAAACAATAATGACGCACATATAAGCAATAGAGGTGCATATACAAACAATAATGACGCACATATAAACAATAGAGGCGCATACACAAACAATAATGACGCACTTATAAACAATAGTGATGTACCGAGAGACAATCAGGTCGCACTTATAAGCAATTTGGGAACAGGCTGTTTGTGCAGAGGTTGAAGAGAGAGAGGAAAGCGGGCGTATACGACAAGAAGGAATAAAGATTCTTGCGGGGCGAGGCTGAAACCGCACTTATTGGCAAGGCTTGCTCTGTCAGTCTACGTTTGGTCTGTGAAACAAGAAGCCCAACGCTAAAAGCGTTGGGTAGCTCACCTCACATGTTTTAGTATGTACGGGAAAAGTTCATCCTGCCAATGTCCTGATTTGATAATTATTGCCTCAACGCCTAAAGTTTTCATAATAAGCTGTTGTTGCTCCGAACTGTTTGAAGTGAGAATAATAACAGGTACCTTTTGTGGAGAAAGCAGTAGCCGTTTGAGAAAGGCAAAGCCGGTCATGTCGTTAAAAAAAGTTCCGGCAATAATAAGCGCTATATCTCCCCTTTTAATCCGTTCAAGCACATCACTGCCTTTATCATAGGCTTCTGATTCTATTCCTCTCTCCTTAAGAAACATCTGCATTAATTTCCGGAGAAATCCACTATTATCAAGATGAACAACTGTCCTCATAAATCCCCCGGTATAGACCTAAGGTTATTGGTTGAATAACAACCAGTATAAAGCATAGTATACCGGCGCCGACAATGCAAGCGAATCTATTGAATCAAGTACACCGCCGCGCCCCGGTATAAGAGTGCCTGAGTCTTTTATATGCACACTGCGTTTAAGAGCAGACTCGCCCAGGTCCCCCAGTATTGCTGCGCTACCGGAAAAAAAACCTAAGATAAGACCGGCAAGAACCGACTTGCCGTAGCGTGCTGTAAAAACTTCTGGAAGAAGATAGACAGCAGCTACACCTACAATAACCGAGGCAAGGAGACCGCCTATGAAACCGGCAATACTTTTTGAAGGACTAACCGCAAGGACACCGCGGTTTTTAGCGCCAAACAACATACCAAAAGCCCATGCAAGAGAGTCATTACTAATAACAATAAAGGCATAGATTAAAATAACCATACCGGCATGGGGCAAAACAGTCATCTTAACAAGCCATGCCATTAAAAGTCCCGGATACAGCATCACTGTTGAGCCTGAAGCGATTCTGCCTGCAACATTCTCAAATTGTAAGTTTGTCGGCACTATAGATGAAATAAGCAACCATGAAAGACCGAGTACCAAGGCAAAAGGGATATTGACCGGCAACCCAAAACCGGCAAGTGCTTGTATACCGGGAATAAGCGCCCCCAGTACCAATGCTTCGAATCGATACAGGTAATTATTTTTTATTTTCAAGAGATTTGCTAATTCAAAGGCGCCTATGGCACTGAGTAGTATACTGCTGATAGTAACAGCTAGATAGTTTTGGTAGGGCAAAAAAAGTATTATGACAATAACAAGAGGTACACCGATCGCAAATATGAGGAATCGTTCAAGGATTTTGTTCATTTTTCAGCCCACCAAAACGCCTAACACGCTTCTGGAAAGCAACTAGCGCTGCATCAAAATCTTCTTCCAAAAAATCAGGCCATAATTTATCTGAAATATAATATTCAGCGTAGGCAGCTTCCCATAATAAAAAATTACTCATCCGATATTCTCCGGCAGTTCTGATAATAAGATCCGGATCCGGCACATCAGGATTATCAAGATTTTTACTTAGTGTTTCTTCGGTAACCGGCAATCTGGCACTAAGCAGCCGATTGGCTGCTCGTACTATTTCATCGCGCCCACCGTAATTTATTGCAAGAATAACCTGCATTCCCGAAAAAGAAGCGGTTATTGACAGAGCTTCACGAATCACATCAGCAATATCTTGCGATAAGCTCGCTAAAGAACCGGCAAAACGCAAACGTATCTGGTTTTCTTGATAAAAATCTCTGTGGGCAAGCAGGTGCTGCCGTATCAGTCCCATGATAAAATTAACTTCTTCAGCTGTCCGTTTCCAATTTTCAGTTGAAAAAGCGTACAAGGTAAGGAAAGGGATGCCTCGGTCAGATGAGGCTTTAACTATACGTTTAGCAGTTTTTAGACCCTCAAGATGCCCTTGGGTACGCACCATATTATGGCGGCATGCCCATCGACCGTTTCCATCCATAATAATACCAATGTGCTTTGGAGCTTGTTTTTGCATAATCCGGCATTTTCCCTCATTTGCTGTATAGGATTTTTTTTTATTACAGTTTCATTATACCACTCTGAGATGTATGTTGCCACCTCAAGCTGCGCTGATTCGTCTCTCTCCCCTCTGGAGTGAGAGTTCACTCCTTGATGGAACATGACCAGTGATTTATATTTATTTTGGTATTCTGTATAAGCAATATTTAAGTAGAGAAATACCTTAAAAATAAAGATATAACGGTAGGAGGGCGCCGCTACCCCACCCTCCTACCGTTATATCTCCATAATTTCTTTTTCTTTTTCTGATAAAATCTTATTTATTTCAGCAACGTAGTCCTCAGTACGTTTTTGGAGATTACCAGTTATTTTTTTTTCTTCATCCTCAGTGATTTCTGTATTTTTCTGCAATTTTTTAAGCGCCTCATTACCATCACGCCTGATATTTCTGACAGCAACGCGTGCTTGCTCGGCAAGATTCTTTGCCTGTTTTACCAGCTCTTTACGCCTCTCTTCAGTAAGAGGCGGTACGGTTATGCGTATCACCTTACCATCATTTGAAGGATTGAAGGAAAGATCAGAGGATCTGATAGACTTTTCGATCTCACTAATAAGCCCTTTATCCCAAGGTTGAATAATGATAATCCGTGCCTCCGGGATAGAGACAGTAGCTACTTGATTCAGTGGTGTTTTTTCACCATAACAATCAACCCTGATCTTATCAAAGAGAGTTGCTGAGGCACGTCCGGTACGGAGGCTGGCAAAGCTCTCTTTTAAGTTTGCAATAGTTTTTTTCATCCGCTCTTCGGATGTTGTAATAACCGTCTGCATGATTAAACCTACTGCCCAACCTTGAAGTAAATATAATCAACGATTGTCAGTGCTGTACCAAGTTTTTTACTGTATTCACTCAGTGCCTGAGCAACGCTGAGCTTTTCATCTTTAACATAACCTTGGTCTAGGAAGCAAATACTCTTGAGATAGTTATCAATCTTACCTTTCAAAATACCTTCGCGCACTTTCTCCGGTTTTTTAGCCAGTACTTCATCACTTTCTATCTGCTTACGGAAGAGCAGGCTTTGCTCTGCTAATAAAGCTGGATCAACTTTACTGCGATCCAGTACTACCGGGTTAAAAGCTGCAACATGCAGTGCCAAAGTAAAAATAAAAGCCTGCGCTTCTTCAGTGTGCAACACCTCCGGTTTATCAGCAGCGGCTTTAACAAGAACCCCGATTGCTCCATCGCCATGTATGTACTGGGCAAGTATTTCACCGGCACCGGCTTTAAGGACCGTAAGGCGCTTCAGCCCCATGTTTTCACGAATCTTAGTTGCAAGATCAAGGACAAGATGATTGAGTTCTTCATTCGGTTCCGTGTAGCCCTTTTCAAGGGCGCGGTTGAGCACAAGCTCACCGAGTGCGGTAAACTCAGGATTCCGTGCCACAAAATCAGTTTCTGCGGCTAGTTCTAGTATAACTGCCGTATCATCCTGTATTTTAATAAATATTTTCCCTTCATTGGTTGCCCGTCCGGCACGTTTTTCAATTGCTGCAAGTCCTTTTTCTTTCAGCATTTTTTCAGCCGCAGCAAAATCACCCTTAGTCGACTCAAGAGCTTTTTTACAATCAGCAGGACCGGCTCCCGTTTTTTCACGAAGCTGTTTTACATCAGATGCACTAATTGCCATATACAATCTCCTCTAAATTGATTTAAGAATGGATAATTAAATTTGTGAGTATTACTACTCTTCATCGTAGACTTTATCTACATCAACTGGAAGTTCATCAATACTATCATCATCATTATTACTATGCCGGACTGCTGCATGAGAATCACCAGTATACGACTCAATATCAATTTCACGATCCTCTTCTTTCAGAGAGGCATCGGTCAAGGTAGCTTCAAAATCCTCATCTTCCTCGCTTAATGTTTCGATGATTTTAAGACCTACTTCATTATCAGCCTCTATGACTGCATTCGCAATAATCTGAGTAAAGAGGGTAATAGCACGGATAGCATCATCATTGCCGGGAATAGGATAGTTAATACCGTCTGGATTGCAGTTAGTATCGACGACAGCTATAATAGGGATGCCTACCCGCTGGGCTTCAGCTACCGCAATGGATTCCTTGCGGGTATCAATAATAAACAGTATACCCGGCAGATCCTTCATTTCTTTTATGCCACCGAGGTTCTTCTGGAGCTTCGCCCGTTCTTTGGCAAGCGTTGCTACTTCTTTTTTAGTGAAGTTTTCAAACGAGCCATCTACTTCCATTTTCTCAAGCTTTTTAAGCCGCTGTAGAGATTTTTTTATGGTCGTAAAATTGGTCAACATACCGCCTAGCCAGCGGTTATTGACATAGAACATACCGCAGCGTTCAGCTTCTTTTTGAATTGCCTGCTGTGCCTGCTTTTTAGTACCGACAAGCAGCACTGTCTTACCACCAGCGACATTTTTACGCACGGCATCATAGGCGTCTTTAATTGCCTGAATCGTTTTTTGCAAATCAATGATATGGATCCCATTCCGTTCTGCAAAAATATACTTTTTCATACGCGGATCCCAACGTTTAACCTGATGTCCAAAATGCACACCCGATTCCAATAAGCTTTTCATAGTAACAACTGCCATTTTCTCTCCTTACTGTCCGCCTTTATTTTTTACCGGAGGCGAAGCCTTCCGAATCTCGCACTCAAGGCGAGTCATTAATCTGGTGCGGGCAACGCCTTCTGTATCACGCCATAAAAACTATATATGTCTTTACCGCGTACTATCTCCATAGGGATACCCGCTAACACGAAGCATAGCATACAACTCATGCAATGGCAAGCCCACAATACTGCTGTATGAGCCTTTGATACAGGATATATAACAGCCTGCCAATCCTTGTATTTTATACGCACCGGCTGCTCCCTGCCATTCACCGGTATCAAGATACCATTCTATTTCTTTTTCGCTCAAAGGGGCAAAAGACACCGCACTGCTTACTGATCGACAGAGTATATGACCGTCCCATCCACGAGACAGAGCGACTGCGGTAATGACTTCATGGTCCCGCCCCTGAAGCATATTCAGCATGCTACGGGCATCTTCACGATTAGCGGGTTTCCCTAGTATTTTTTTGTCGACACAAACGATAGTATCTGCGCTACAGATCCACGGAGGCGTTCTATCACCCAAAAGCTCGACAATCTTGGCAACTTTGCGCAACGCAATATCTTCGACTACCTTGTGCGGTTCACAGTTTTCATCGTACGACTCGTCTATTACAGGCGGCATAATACTAAACGGTAAATCCAGCAACCTAAAGTACTCCTGACGCTGTAACGATCCTGATGCTAAAATAATAGGTTCCACAGTTGTCCTGCCTTATAAAATGTACTCAAACCCGCACGCCGTGCGGATCTCTGTCTACTTTCTGCTTCTTTCTGTGCGCGCCTTTAGTAAACACGCTTTTCTTCACTTTGGTTCGCTGCTCTCATCCGCTCACGCAACCGGTGGCGGCGTAGCCACAAGCTTACGGGCAACGCCGTACTGCACTCCTGCCGCCCGTTCTGGAGCGCGGCATTCTCTGCTAAGGGGTTTTGCACCGTTTCTGCGGGGAGAGAGCTTAGTCATAAGGTCAAATACTTTTAAGCCTCTGCGCTTGAAACGGTAAACCTTTGAATCTTCTCCCCTGAGAGCCGTTCTTAATTCACCCGTTCAACATAATCATTCGTTTCAGTGTTGACCATGATCTTTTCACCCTGCTTGATAAACAAAGGCACCCGCACAGTCAAGCCGGTTTCCGTAATAATCGGTTTAGTAGCGCCTGAGACCGTATCGCCTTTCACATAATTGTCACTTTCAGCAACGGTAAATACAACTTTGTAGGGTATCTTAACGTCAATAACCCGCCCTTCCCAGAGAGTCAAGTCATAATTTTCATTTTCTTGCAGATAGTACTTTTTTTCTTCCATGCTCACAATCGGCACCTCGTATTGCTCAAAGGTCTCGTTGTCCATAAAGTGATAATTATCAGTATCGGTGTATTGGTACTGGCACGTATGCACTTCAACAAGCGCATCTTCAACTTCAGACTGAGTCATAATGGTCTGCGTCAAGACAGTACCGTCTTTAATACTTTTCATTTTTACTCGGGCAAAAGCGCCGCCCTTTCCCGGACTAACAAATTCTCTTTCTACCACAATGTACGGTTGTCCTTTTTGTAAAAGACAGGTGCCTTTGTTAATATCCCCACCGCGAATCATAGATTCTCCTTAACGATAATATCTCGGTATTTAATTATATGCTAGTTTATAAGATATCGTCTAGAGTAATATGAAATAAAAGTTTTGTGGTGCGGTTAGATACCTGTTAAACGTTATATACATCTTGCCTCCTGATTGGATTGGCGTATTTCATTGCCTTGATAAGTTGTCATTGTGTTTAACCTCATTCCCCAGTCCAATACATCTACGCTTTTCCATGTCAGCGGCATATTAACACTCATCGCTGCTTCCATGCCTAAACACTTACACCCAAAATGCGAGGCAGGATATGTTTTTACCCCATCTCTTAGGGTGCTCCGTCAAAAGGAGAGGGAGATAGATCTCACAAAAGCAGTTTGAGGTCTGTCCTCCAAGCTGTATCAGTTACCAGAGAGACTATCTTTGTAATCCCCTGTTCACGGTGGTATGCGCCGCTGTACTGCCATGCTTCAGGCTTCTGCACCAATC
>JAISMB010000096.1 GCA_031276945.1 Spirochaetaceae bacterium
AAACCCCGAACTTCGGTTTATTTTATAAAAAAAGGATGTGTGTAAATGGGGCGGTTTTATTCGTTCCTTACCCCCCCCCCCCCCCCCCCCCTATAGATTTTAACGGATATTATCCTCTCAATACCCCTCAGCCGCTGGGCGGGACTATTTTCTTTTTCAATCTTATCGTGAGCGGTAGCTTTGCTGCCGCTCACGTTTTTTTTCTTTACTTTTTATTTTCTACTTAAGGAGGTTGCTATGGCAATCATTGACTCAATCAGCGAGGTTTTACACCGCATCAGGGTAAAACTCTATCCCAACTACCTCACCCATGTCGAAGGCGCCTCTATCGCCCGCACGGACAATGAGGCGTCCCTTTCCATTGATAAGGTCTGCGCCGCTCTCAAAAGCAGAGGCGGCTTCACCGGCAACTACGATGACTTAGTCGAACACGTGAAGCAGTTCTTTGACGAGGCGGCGTATCAGCTCTGCGATGGTTTCGCGGTCAACACAGGCTATTTCTCAGTGCATCCCAACGTCGGCGGCACATTTGACAAAGTTACCGAAGGACACGACACGCAAAAGCATCCGATAACCTTCCGTTTCCGCACCCTCGCCCCGCTGCGCACCCTTGCCGAGCATATTGTCGTTGAAATTGAAGGCTTGGCTGACGTGCAGGGCTATATTGATGAGTTCACAGACGTAACGACCGAAGCGGTGAACGAGACGGCAACGTCCGGCGGAATGTTCAGCATAGCCGGACACAAGATAAAGATAGCAGGGGAAGACCCTGAAGTCGGCGTGTATTTCGTAGCGGAGTCTGATCCGTCCGTGCGGGTAAAGGTGAGCGGTCATCTGGCAGAGAACACCGCATCAAAACTGATAGGGGTGATACCGGCGTTAAGCGCGGGAAAGTGGAAAGTTGAGGTTAAGACGCAGTACACGGTAGGAGGAACGTTTTTGAAAGAATCGCGTGTTATTGAAAGTCATTTTGCTTTGACGGTTTAGCTCAAATGAAGGGTTCACTCCGGCACGGAGTGAACATCAGAGATAGGACGGAGTGAATACCAAAGATAGGACGGAGTGAACATCAGAGATAGGACGGAGTGAATACCAAAGATAGGACGGAGTGAACATCAGAGATAGGACGGAGTGAACATCAGAGATAGGACGGAGTGAACATCAAAGATAGGACGGGTCAGACCTCTAACAGAGGTCTGAGTGAGCGGGCAATGCACGCGTTGCATTGCCCGCTCTAACAAAAGCGAACTTGCCCGTAGGGGCGGTTAGATATAACGGCTGGGGTACGCACAGAAAGAGCATATAAAAAGACTTATGCGATGGCATTCAAAAATAATGCTCGTTTGCCATGAGCATAATTGTCTTAAATTTATGGAAAGGAGACAATCATGAAGAAAAAATTATTTCTGATAGTGGGACTGATCAACATTATGCTGGTATTCGCAATATTAGTTGTCGGATGCGCAAGTACCGACTATGACTATGACAGCGACTATGACTATGACAGCGATTATGATTATGACAGCGATTATGATTATGCGGGAGTTACTTTTACTGGAGGAGCTATTCCAGAATTGGCAACCGTATATGTTGTAAGCGGTACTGTTAATGCATCAAATCTGTCTACTAAAGTAATCAGTTATACAGCAGTCGGTACAACCACTGGTAGTCAGTTACTTGAGGTTAGTACAAATAAAATTGCACCTCTTGTAACGCTCACTAGTTCTCTTTGGGAGGGAAGCGGTCAGTATGCGGTCATTTTGGTATTGCCTACTAGTGGTGCGTACTATAAAAACAATGTAAGTTTTTATAATGGGAATGCAACGGTTTCCCTTAGTAGTATGACAACGGCTTATTCTTATTAGATAAATTACAGCAAACGCATTACCCGTATGAAATTTTTTCAGAGGGTGTAAGATAACAAAACTTTGAAAAAAGTAAAACGACATCAGAGGGCGCGGTGATGCGCCCTCACAAAAAGAGAACCTGCCCGTATGGGCGGTTAGATATAACGGCTGGGGTACGCACAGAAAGAGCGTATAAAAAATTATGGAGGTTAATTATGGCAAGTGGACAATGCCCTTTTTATGAATTCAGAGGATGGAGTAGCTATACTGGTTGTAAGGCAAGTGGTAGAGATATTCCGGGGGATGTTGGAAAAAATTTATGTGATTCAAGTGCGCATGAAGATTGTCCCGTTTATAAGGGAGTAGTGGGGAAATAGAAATCCTACTTTTGGTATTATCAGGGCGTAGAGGATACGCCCTTCTAAAAAGGAGTTTATTATGTCCATGTCAAGCAAAGTAATTATCGGCATTATGATAATTGCTTTTATCGCTCTTGGGTTATTTTCCTTGCATTGTAAAATAGCTACTGGAACATTTTTAGGCTTATAGGAGTACTTTATGGAAGCAGTCAGATCAAATGAAGTATGGTATAAGAAATCAATTGTTTACTGGTTTCTTACTCTTACTTTAGCTACAATTTTGAGTTGGTCTTTAGCAGCTTATGTTTCACCTTTCGTGTTTAATCATTATGAGATTGATATGTTTCGACCTGTGAAAGCTGTAATAAGTGCTTTGTATTCAATTGGACCCTATGCAGTATTTATTGGCGGAATATCAGGAGTAATATGGTATAATATCTCCATCGCACATAAATATAGAGGAAAAGACTATTGGGTATCCTCATTATCCTCAATAGGTGGGTCTTTTGTCTTTGGATTGATTATATTCTTACTAATAGTAGCGTCAGTTATTATTGTGCTTGTATTTACAATAATTATTTTTACTATTGCCTTCCGTTTTTATTCATTTTTAGAACAATATCTTTGGAAGTAAGGTGTAAGACCTCGCTGGCAGGGTGGGTCAGACCTCGGCGGCAGAGGTCTGACTGAGCGGGTAATGCAGGTGTTGCATTGCCCGCTCTAACAAAAGGAAACTTGCCCGTAGGGGCGGTTAGATATAACGGCTGGGGTACGCACAGAAAGAGCGTATAAAAAGACTTGTGCGATGGTGATTCAAAAATAGTGTTAGTTTGCCATGAGCATAATTGTCTTAAATTTATGGAGGGTTTTATGAGAAAAGGGATTTTTTTTGTTTTGGTTCTACTGGCAATGGCTGTAACCGTTGTGCATGCATTAAGTTACGTAAGTGGAGTATCGATTGAAGATGTTGACTCCAAGACCAACTGGTTTTTTGGTGCAACAATTATAGTAAAGATTAGAAATAGCAATAACTTTCCAGTAACAGTAAAGGTTACTAATTTACCCGGAGGTATGCAGGGAACGGAAGAAGCTTCAGAGCCAGTAACGATTAAGGCAAATTCATTTTCTGATTGGATTGATGTTCCAAGTCTTTATTATAGTAAGATAACAAAACAAGATTTCTTAATAACTGAAGTGAAGAATAAATAAAAAGAAAAAGCCCTGACAAAGTCAGGGCTTTTTTAATGACGAATGGGGACGATCCGCTTGTTACAGAGCCTTCACTTTTCAGAAAAAATTCCAACGCAGACCTTGAGAGGTTTCTGTAATGCACATCATAGAGAAACTGCTGAAAAATAACTTGACAAGCGATTATAAGCGGTTTACCTTTTTATAAAAGCAGCAGTAAAAGGAGGCGGAAGTAAAATATGAACAAGTCCTATAATACGTTTACGCCCGGGGGGGCTGGCGCAGTAAAATACTTGCCCCCCCCCCCCCCCCCCCTATTATTTTATTCTTTCTACTGTTTCTCTAAACTTACCCGCGCACACCAGTACGCGCTCTTTTCAATTTTTCGTCTCTGAGTATTTTTCTACACTCTTTCTTTTATACGGAGTGAATATCAGAGATAGGTTGGGTCAGACCTCTGACAGAAGTCTGCATGAGCGGGCAACGCACGCGCTGCATTGCCCCCCTCTAACAAAAGGAAACTTGCCCGTAGGGGCGGTTAGATATAACGGCTGGGGTACGCACAGAAAGAGCGTATAAAAAAGACTTGTGCGATGGCATTCAAAAATAAGGCTTGCCATGAGCATATCGTCTCAAATTTTAGGAGGAAAAGATGAAAAAAATTGTAATGAGTTTGATTGCCGGAATAATACTGTCCGGCATAGCATTTGCGAATGGTACTGCCGATACCTCTGGAGGGAAGAAGGGAAGTGATAGTGATCTTCCTACTATTGATCAACTGAAGCTTGGACAAGATTACACTAATCTGAATGTTACCCTTCAATTCAAAACCCACAGGACAGACATTGTTGATACCATATTTAACAAGTACATCGCTGATTTCCAGAAAATGTACCCCGGTATTAAGATTACCTATGAGGCGATATCTAATTACGCTGAAACCATAACAATGCGGCTTTCAACGCCGAATTGGGGCGATATTTGTATGATCCCGACAACAATCCCCCTTACCGAACTTCCCTTGTATTTCCAAGTACTGGGTAATCAGGACCTTCTGGGTCGTACCTATAATTTTGTTGATAATCGCGCCTATAAAAATTTAACCTACGGTCTTTCATCAACAAACAATGTACAGGGTATTTTATACAACAAAAAAGTATTCCAGCAGGCTGGTATCACCACCATTCCCAAGACGCCTGAGGAATTCCTTGGAGCGCTCGCCAAGATAAAAGCAAATACTAAGGCTATACCTCTGTATACAAACTTCGCCGCGGGTTGGACCATGGGCGCATGGGATGCCTATATCGGCGGGAGCGCAACAGGCGATCCTAATTTTATGAATCAGGTACTGCCTCACGCCTCAAACCCCTTTGCGGATCGCGGCAACGGCACAGGACCCTACGCGGTTTACTCTGTGCTGTACGAAGCGATTTCTCGCAATTTGATTGAAGACGATCCAACGACCACTGACTGGGAAGGCAGTAAATCTATGCTGAATCGGGGAGAAATCGGCACTATGGTACTCGGAAGCTGGGCAATCGTTCAAATGCAGGAAGCAGGTCCGAATTCAGCAGATATAGGTTACATGAGTTTTCCCATCACGGTAAACGGCAAACAGTACGCCGCCGCAGGACCGGACTATTGCTACGGTATCAACGTCAACTCATCTCGTGATAATAAGATTGCCGCCATGCTCTATATTAAATATCTCGTTGAAAATTCTAACTTTGATTACGATCAGGGCGGTATTCCTACCGTAAAAGCACACCCTCTTCCCCCGACTCTCTCCGCCTTTACCGGCATTGAACTGGTTTCTGACAATCCTGCGCTTGCCGGAGAAGAGGAACTCTTAACCAAGATCAATACCGATTCTGAGATTGGTATCAATATGACTAATCAGCATGTCATTGACATCGCAGAAGCAGCCATTCGTAGAACTAAGACGCTTAAACAGATCACTGACGAATGGAACAGTAAGTGGACCGCATCGCAGAAAAAATATGGAGCAATAAAATAAACTACCCCTGCCGCTCTTGCGGCAGGGGGTAATAAACAGCAAGGAAGAACAATACTTATGAACACAACAAAAAATGGAGTCAGTACTATCAAGCAGTGGTTTATGAACATACGTCATCAGCAAATTGTGGTAACAATAACCTTTCTATTTATTCCACTCTTCCTGCTGTTTTTGTTTACGTATTTTCCTTTTTTTAATATGATGCGTTTCAGTCTGTACGACATGAAATATATAGGGGGGCGTACTTTTATAGGATTGCAGAATTACAGAGACCTTTTTACCCGTACCGATATTTTCAATGCCTTAAAACTGAGCGTTTATTATCTTGGAGCGTCTTTTGTGCAGCTTGGGCTTGCGCTCTTTTTCGCAACGATTTTAAGTTTTAATCCGCGCGGCGGTAATATTTTTAAGGGGATTATCTTTTTCCCCTATTTGATAAACGGTATTGCTATCGGCTTTATTTTTAAGTTTTTCTTTACCCGCGGTTTTGTACTGGATTCGCTCTTGGTGTTTTTAGGATTTACTCAAGAGACACTCCCGTACTGGCTGCGTGATACTTCGATCAATAACATTATGCTGGCAGCAACTTCCGTTTGGCGCTACTTGGGGCAGAACATGGTTTTATTTATCGGCGCAATCATGGCTGTTGATCCGCAGTTATATGAAGCCGCTGACCTTGACGGCGCAACAAACTGGCACAAATTCTGGCACATCATTCTACCGAGTATTCAAACCATTGTGGTATTAAACCTGATTCTTTCAATAACCGGCTCTCTGAGCGCATTTGAACCGCCTTATGTTATTACGAACGGCACGTTTGAAACGGGAACGTATTTCATTATTATGAACCGACTCGCCCACGAACTACAGAAGGTAGGTCTCGCCTCGGCAATGGCAGTAGTATTGATGATGATCATTATCCTGGTAACAGTGTTCCAGAAAACGGTATTCAAAGTTTTCTTTGAACCTGATAGCTCAGGCTTTACATTCAGCGAACGGCGGTCAATGAAAAAACGCGGTCAGTACGGCCGGCAAAACTCAGTTGTTCAAGGAGGATCTGTATGAAACGTGAATTTATGATTGCTATTGGCAAGCGTACTGTTTTTAACGTTCTTAAATACATCCTGTTGTGTTTGATGGCTTTTATTGCACTGTATCCCTTGGTTTCTATTGTCATTACGGCGTTCAAAACACCGGAAGAATATGCCGCCACAACGGTCATGGCTATGCCTGCAAATTGGTTTCATTTTGGCAACTTTATTACCGCATGGCAGCGGGCAGATATGGGACGAGCTTTTTTCAATTCTACGATAATACTGATCTGTGTACTAACCGGTTCGATTGTGCTTAGTTCAATGCTTGCCTTTGTGCTGAACCGCTTTAAGTTTCCAGGTAACAGTCTCATACGCAGCCTTTTCCTCTTTGCAGCGCTGATACCCGGTGTCGCCATGCAGATAACAGTGTATCAGATTATGTATACGCTCAGGCTTATCAATAATTTGCACGGCTATATCATTCTGATGTTGGGAACGGATGTTATTTCAATCTATATTTTTCTGCAATTTTTCGAGAATCTTCCCGTATCGCTTGATGAATCTGCAATTATTGACGGCTGTACGTATTTTGGCGTGTACTTCAAAATATTGTTCCCTCTGCTGCAACCGGCTATTGTTACCTGTATGATACTGAAAGGAGTAGGTACTTATAACGAATACTATATGGCGAATCTGTATCTTCAGGACAAAAATAGACTGCAAGTGGTGGCAACTTCTCTGTATACATTTACCGGTCCGCTGGGGAGTGCATACAACTATATTTGTGCAGGGGTGATTATAACGATCATTCCTGCGCTGCTCATCTTTATACTCTGCCAAAAACAAATATACTCAGGTCTTGCAGAAGGCGCGGTGAAAGGTTAAAAATCCTTATCAAACTATTCTTCATAATATTTTTCATCAATGTTAAAGCCGGTACTGTGCCGGCTTTAACATTCTCCTATTTCCCCATGTTTTTTTGCAAATCTGTAGTAACATAGTCGACAATTTCTTCATTGCTTTGAGGAACAGACTTGTGAGAGATGCAGAGGTCTGACTTATAAGATGCGGGAGTCTCCGCCCAGAGAGGCAGAGGTCTAACTTATGAGATGCGGCAGTCTTGGCTGAGAGATGCAGAGGTCTGACTTATAAGATGTGGGAGTCTTCGCTGAAGGGGCGAGGTCGCACGGACCTCTGACAGAGAGCTGTATAAGAAGCGCCGTTGTCTCGAGAACGTGTTTCGTTAAGGAAGAAGGAGACCTTGCCTATCAGCACTAAAAACCGCACGCACCTCTCCTGAGCAGGAGGCGCTCTTCTTATATACTGTATTCAGGCTGTGGTTGTGCTAAGATCAACTGAAGCGCTTCAAGAATTCTTTTTCTGATGGCTATAAAAGCATCGCTGGTTCTCTCACGGATACTGCCGAGTTCAACATTCATTATACTCACAATACGCCCCGGACGCGGACTCATAATAATAACTCGTTGGCTTACCGCAATCGCCTCGTCCACATCATGGGTAACCATGAGCATGGTCGTGCCGGTTTTTTGCCATACATTTCGCAGCAGTTCCTGCATTTCCGTGCGTTTGAAGGCGTCAAGGGCGCCGAGCGGCTCGTCCAAAAGCAACACTTTTGGTTCATTGATGAGCGATCTGATGATAGCAACGCGCTGCGCCATGCCGCCTGAAATTTCATGCGGATACGCCTGTTCAAAGCCGTCAAGCCCTATCATGCTCAGGTATTCTTGTACCCGATGTTTGTTCTGCTTATAGACCTTTCTGGCTTTTAAGCCCAGCGCAACATTTTCGTAAACCGTAGCCCAGGGAAAGAGGGTCGCCTGCTGAAAGATATACCCGCGCTCAGAACTTGCGCCGGCTATTACAGAGCCATCAAGAAAGACCGCTCCGGCTTGCGGGCGGTCAAGTCCGGCGATAAGACGCAGTAACGTTGTCTTGCCGCAGCCTGAAGGACCGACAAGAGAGACGAATTCGCCTTTTTCTATGGCGAGGTTCACGTCCTTTAAGGCGTAAACCGGCTTGCCAGTAGTATCCCGGTAAATCCTTTCGATGTTCTGGAGACTGATTAAACTCATAGTCTTACCCTTTTATTTGAGAATTCCCCGCTGCCAGCGGAGCACGGATTTTCGCAGAGCGCCGATGCCGCTCAGAATTAAGGAGAACTCGATAGCGATAATAATGATTGCCGCATAGACTTTTGCATACGCCCCCCAGCCTTTTGCCCAATTTATGTAAAAACCCAAGCCGGCTTTTGCGCCAACCATTTCCGATACAATTAAGGTAGTGAAGGAAAAAGCGGTTGCCGTATTGATGCCGACAAACATACTGGGCATGGCGTGAGGAATAGCTACACGCAAAAGCAGAAAGGCGTTACTTGCGCCTAAGGTTTTTGCAGCTTCAAAATAGGATTTTGGCGTTGCTTTTATTCCGGCTGCCATCATAGACGAAACCGGAAACCATGAAGATATAAAGATCAAGAAGACGCCGGTGGTAAAGCTGCTAGGCAGCAACGCCAGAGCTACAGGCAGCCATGCAACAGCCGGAATAATACCGGTAACTTTGATGACAGGTGAAAGCCAGTAATCCCACTGCCGCCACCAGCCTATTAAAATCCCGGTTGCAAGTCCAAGCACAGTGCCGGTTACAAGACCCACAAAGAACAAACGCATTGAATAGAGCGTACTCGTTACCAACAGACTGCGATCCGCAACCATAACGCTCATAATATCCGCAGTACTCGGAAAATACGGGAGGGGCAGGAGCGCTGTTTTTGCAGTCAGTATATCAAGCAATGCCAAAAGCGCACCGGCGCCGCACACAAACTGCGCTCTATGATAGAGTTTTTTACGGAAGACCGGATTGCTCCGTGCAATGATGTATAAAAAAATAAGGAGCGCAATAAACACGGTTAAGACAATACGGTAAGGCTGAGGTCTGACCGTTTGTCTATCCGGCACCACGTTGTTTATCAGGAAAGCTGCGGTAAACGAAAAAACCGCTCCCCAAAACCACCATTCAGATTTTGCTTTCCAATACGTGTTCTCTTCGACTTGTGCCGGCTCCTCATACCATTTTTGTTTTTTGGGCATGTTCTCTCCTTTGTATCAACAGAGAGTAAGACGCTTCTAGTGATCTCAAGAAACGCCTCCTCTCATTTCAGCAGAGCTTCGCTAGTTTTTTGCAGCTAGCGCAAAAATATCGACATACATATCATCAACAAATTTTTGAACATCAAGGTCTGCCGGCAGATAGCCGATCTTGGTCAATTCTTTGGCAAAATAGATCGCATCTTCTTTTGCTCGTGCGTTTGCAGCAGAACCGGAATGGTGATCGTAATGATAATGCCCAAGTAGTTCGGTTACCAGCGCGACATCATCGGTTGCAACTTTCTTTTCAGAAACTAAAAGCCCGGCAGCTTCAGCAGGATTAGCACCTATCCATGCAACCGCTTTATGATAGCCTCTTAAAGCCGCGGCTACCGCACCCGGATTTTCCCGTACTACTTTGCCTGATGCAAAAAGGAAGCAGCAGGCTTTTCCAGCAAAGAGAGGATGATCACTTATATCAACCAAAACCCGATATTTTCCGGTATTTTCCAAGGTTGTTGCGAAAGGATCCCAGAGCGCGGCTACGTCAACTTCGCCTTTTTCTACTGCTTGTACTATTTGATCGTTCGGATAGGGCAGCCAAACGATTTCCGTCTGAGGCGCAATGCCGACACTTCCGGCTGCAACCGATGCCACCGACATAGGTGTTCCGCCGATTTCATCAACCGCGATAGTTTTTCCGCGCAGATCGCTAAGCGATACTATAGGTGAATTATTTGGGACTAGGATCTTTATGCATCCTTCATGCAAACCACCTATTAACTTTACATCAAGACCATTGTAAATGCCGGGAAAATATTGAAAGTCACCGTTTTCAACAATTATTTTTCCGGCAGCAAGTGCCGCCCGTGAAGCTTCAAAGGTACTGCCACTAACAAGGTTAATCTTGATGCCTTCTTCGTCAAAAAAGCCTTTGAGTGAAGCTATAGAAGTAGGAGAACCACAGGTAGAGCCTCCATAAGCAATCTCAAATTCACCATAGGGATATTTGCCGACGTCTGTTCTTCCGCTTGCAAAAACCAAAACTGGTACAAAAAGCACCGCCATCACCAGTAATTTTTTCATAGTAAAACTCCTCAAAATTTACCATAAAGAATAATATAATTCCCATGGTTTTAATATATATTATTCTATTGAAAGTGTACATCTTTGTCAAGTATTTTCCTTGCGATTCATCCATACAGGAAACAGAAATGATTGTTATGGACGAGATTGCTATAACAAAAATATAGTGGCGATTTGATGACTGCTGTAAGATTTTTGAAGATGTATTGCAAAGCTATTATCTGTTACAGATACACAAAAGCCGCATTATCTCACTCAAAGTAAGGTTGATGACCGAAACGCAATTGTCATTGACTTGTGCCATGAATGGATATGGATAGAGAAAGGAACGGTTAGCTTTCTGCATCATAAGTCATCATCCATAGTTTCTGTGCTGAAAAGCTTTACGTTTCCTTAAAATGTCAAGGTTAGGAGTCCAACTTCTCTTAGTGAGGATTCAATGTTTCTCTGTAGTAGGATTATGGACGAGCGCTTTCGCCTTATCCATGAGTCCGGCTATATGGCTACTGGCAAGCCGCATCTCTTGCACTTGTCCTTTTACCTCGTGCGATATACTTTTCAGCGATTCAACCTCTTTATGAATCATATCACTCTCTTGGTGTATTGCACCTGTCTCATTTTGTACCTGATCAGTCATATGGTGTATCATTTTTAACCCTTGCAGAATCTGATCGCCCCCGACACTCTGCTCTTCAACTGCTTGATGTATGATTTTAAACGAATCATTCATGGCGCTTATCTCTTTGAAAATACTGTCCATGGACTGCATCGTTTCGGAGGAAACCTTTGTTATCCTAGCTATAGCGCCTTCCATAGCATTTATCTCTTCAGCGATTGCGTTAGACTCCTTGCCGGCAAGCTCTGCTAACTTGCGTATCTCTCCAGATACTACCGCAAACCCTTTTCCCGTCTCTCCTGCGTGAGCGGCTTCTATAGCTATTCATGGCTAAAATGTTGGTTTGCGCTGCAATATTGGCAATGGTATGATTAGCGTTTTGTAACGATGCAGATCGGTTCTGTATCAGTTCTACTTCATGAGTGAGTTGTGCAAGCAGTTTTCGCCCTGTTTCAGAAGATTCAGTGAGTACTGTAGTACTTTCCCCGGCATGGGTAGCAACTGAACGGATAGAAGCAATATGAGTAACCATTTCTTCTATGGATGTCGATGACTGGGTAATGTGATTTTTTTGCGTCTGAACCGCCTGATTGAGCGAATCAATGCGGGTAATAATGTCGGTAACAGAGACTGCGGTCTGCTCGACCGATTGCGATTGGGAGTCAGCTTTGGTTTGCATAGCATTCATAGAACCGGTAATGACTTCAAGAGCTTCAGAAGAACGGTGTACAATGCCGGTGAGAGTTTTGCCAGTATCGGTCATTTTTGAAAGGTGTGTATGGAGTGTGTCAATGGTATTATGGAGATTGTCGCGTATTTTAAGGAGGGCGAGCTGCATTGCGCCGATTTCGTCCTGTCTCAGATGGGAGATAGAGATGTCAAAGTTAAGGGTTGCGAGGGATTCGGCTATTTGTTCAACTTCTCGTAACGGATTGATGAGGGAAGAAGAAACTAGGAAGGTCAGCACTACCGAGAGAGTAATCACAATGACAAGAGTAACCATCAAAGCCATGCCTGCCTGTTGCTCCAAAGTTTTTACAAAGGATATGTTATAGTCTGCTCCCACAATGCCGACGGTAACCCCGTTTTTAACGATAGGCAGGTATCCTGCTATAAGGTTGCTCCACTGTTCCACTTCACTAAGGGAGGAGGTTATCTGCATGGTTTGGGTTTGGTACGCCCTGTCCGCTTCAACACCCACCGCTTTACCACTATAGAAGGCGAGCAAGTCTGACTGGTTCTCCGGGGATGCGCTGGAATCCACCAGGTATTGGTATTGATCGTTCACCTTCCGCACATAATACACAAACTCCATATCAAAAGCATCGGCGACCGCCTTAAAATCCCGGCAGAGCGCCCAAATCGTATCCGACTGGGACTGAGCCTCCTTTTCAAGGCGGTCCGTATCGGTTAAGATGGGGTATTTTTTTTCGATCATGGTTGCGACACGTTTCAAGGTATCTTGGTAGGTATATCTGATGTAATTGTGGTATTGAAGATACATGCTCAATCCAACTGCTAATGCCACAAAGACGCTTAATCCAATAAAAATAAAAAAAAACTGTGTTTTAAGAGTTTTCATACTGATGTATCCTCACGAAGATTGCTTTACATTTCTTTATAGTATACCGCTTTCTTTACCAAGAGCAAGCGTAAGTTTGCTTATAACGCTCCACGATATTGTACAAGATGGAGCTTTTCAAGCCGGCTCTGGTGCAATGGTAATCTTTCTGCAAACGAGGTAAAATCTTTGCGCTCTGTCCATACAGCCTCGGCAAGAGCACAGATCCGGGGAAAGATCATATATTCAGCAATCTTTCCAGCATAGATAAGCTCTGACCACAAATTAGCCTGCCCACCTATGACAGCAGCTGCTGCCTCAGTTGTCATATTTTCGCACGGATCAAGCGCATACGTCTGAGAAACTCGCGTAATGCCCAGTTGCCCCGGCTCTTCCGGGTCCTCAGTATGCCGGTAATCTAAATAAGAACCTTTGGTAGACGGCGCCATAATAACTTTGTGTCCGCGCCGGGCAGCTTGTTCGCCGCCCTCAGACCCACGCCATGACATGACAATAAGCTCATGGGGTAATCTGAACTGCTCGGTATCCTCAAGCACTTCATCCCATCCTATGGCGGTTCTGCCGCGCTGCGCAAGCATTTCGACCAGTTTAACGGTCATCCAGCTTTGCAGTTCTCGTGCTGACTTAAGCCCTGTTGCAACTAAACGCTGTCGGCACTTAGGACAAGCCTCCCACCGATTAAAACGCACTTCATCACCGCCAATATGCACATACTTTGAAGGGAAAAGCTCTGTTATGGTATCAAAGACAGCCGCGGCAAGATCAAAAACCGCATCAGTGCCGGCGCAAAGCACATCCTCAAAAACACCCGTGCGATCCTCAACCCGGTAAGGTCCCCCGGTGCAGCCGAGACCGGGATATGATGCGAGAATTGCGCTTGCATGACCGGGCAAATCAACTTCCGGCACAACCTCAATATGACGCGATGCGGCAAAAGCCAGAACCGAACGAATATCCTCCTCCGAGTAAAAGCCGCCGGTATAGCGCCCCCAGACAGGACGGCACTCAAGTCGCCTTGAGCCGATTTCGGTGAGGAGCGGATACGCCTTGACCGGCAAGCGCCAGCCTTGGTCGTCGGTCAAGTGCCAATGAAAAACATTGATATGGTGCAGCGACAGGCTATCGAGGAGTTTTTTGATAAACGGCACGGTATAAAAATGCCGTGCGGTATCAAGCATAAAACCGCGCCATGAAAAGCGCGGGCGGTCTTTAATCAGCGCGCACGGCAGCGCAGTGCCATCTAAAAGCAACTGCCTAACCGTCTGCAAGCCGTGATACAGCCCGTCTGAACAAGAAGCCGACACGGTTATGCGCTCTGGTTCGATCTGCAAGCGGTACTCCTCCCTTTCGGCACAGGAAGCGTCCGTGCTACAGAAGATTTGGGTTTGGGTATCAACCGGCTCTCCCGCAAACTGTTCACGAAAACTGCGCATTTCAGGCGCGAACCGCTCTTCCCCAGCAATATGCGGGACTCCAACACTCTTAAAAAAGCCGGCATGGTATTCAATAGCAGCCGGCAAAGGAATTATATTCATAGAACGAGTATAAAACAGGACTAGAAAATATGCTATAGCACAATTTTCTTTATGCTATGCTCTCGGACTTACAGATCGTCAAGCATTTCCGGACTTATCGGTCTGACCATTTTGACGGCGAGGTCTGACCTATCGTCGGGACTCCCGCATCTCTCAGCGGAGACTCCCGCATCTCTGGAGGGCAAGGTCTGACTTAAAGGGGGCGAGGTCTGACCTAGGGCGTGTCGTCAAAAGGAAGGAAGATAAATCTGAGATAGAGAACGGCAAGAAAGGAAACAGAGCGTTTAGCATAGCGATTGGCGATACCTCTCCACTGCTTAAGCCACCGAAACACATTCTCAATAAGATGGCGCTTCTTATACAGCTCTGTGTCTCCTCCCTGGTTCACGTCATACCCTCTATCGGCAATCAAGATTTTTACCGATAAACCTGCCATTAAGGGCTGTGCATAGGTGCAATCCGCCTCCTGCCCAGCTGAAACTATGATACATACTGGTTTTCCCCTCTTATCAATACCAAGGTGAACTTTGGTATTGATCCCCCTTTTGTACGCCCTATTGCTTGATTTCCTCCGACTGCTCCACATCCGTCTGCATGGACTTTACTATAAGTTGCATCTATCATAAGCCACTGGGTATCTACTTCCCCGATAAGTTCAGCGGCTCTTGTTTTTCAGACATCTCTATCCCGCCAGCGGGAAAATCTTCGGTGTGTATTTTTCCAGTTGCCGTATTCAGGAGGTAAATCTCTGTCTGGAACACCGGTTCTGATAATCCAAGATACAGCATTGATAAAGCGTCG
>JAISMB010000109.1 GCA_031276945.1 Spirochaetaceae bacterium
AATGTTTTTTTTTTGGGGTTTATTGTGGCTCAATAAACCTTATTAAACACCCCCCCCCCCCCCCCCCCCAGTCTTTTTATAAATAATCTTTTAGTTTGCGGCTGCGTCTTGGATGTCGAAGACGCCGCAGTGCTTTTGCTTCAATTTGCCGGATACGCTCACGGGTAACGTTAAAACATAAGCCGACTTCCTCAAGAGTAAGCGAGTAGCCATCTTCAAGACCGAAACGCATTTTAAGCACTTCTTGTTCACGCCGCGGTAGTGTAGCAAGTACATTGGCAAGTTGCTCCTGGAGTAAGGTGAATGCCGTTTGATTTGCTGGATTCTCAACAACCGGATCCTCAATAAAATCACATAATTGCGAATCTTCTTCCTCACCAACCGGCGATTCAAGACTCACCGGCTCACGGGCAACATTTTTAACCACCTTGACTTTTTCTACCTGCCAACCAAGCCTGATGGCGATCTCTTCATCCGTTGGCTCCCGTCCGAGAGTTTGCATGAGCTGCCGTGACTCTCTGCCGACTTTATTGATCTGCTCAATCATGTGTACCGGCACTCGTATAGTCCGCGCCTGATCAGAAATAGAACGGGTAATCGCCTGCCTGATCCACCATGTAGCGTAGGTTGAAAACTTAAAACCTTTTTGGTATTCGAATTTTTCAACCGCTTTAATCAAGCCTATATTTCCTTCCTGCACCAGATCAAAGAACTGCAAACCCCGGTTGGTATATTTTTTGGCAATAGAGACGACTAACCTTAAATTCGCCTTGATCAGCCGGTCCTTTGCTGTTTTCATCATGTTCCGACCACGGTTTATCTCTTTTGCCATCAATTTAATATTTTCAATCGAGTCTTCAAATTCGGCTTCTAGCTGTCCTAGCTTGCGTTCAGTAATTTGTATAAGACGAATCTTTTCTTTTATCTCTTCAGATGACAATCCTAAGGCACGTTCAAAACGTTCACGATCTTCTTTTACGGTTAAACCGCGTCCTAAAGCGCGCAGTTCTCGAAAGGATGTTACCTGCAAACTTTTTTGTATTTTGTCCTGTTCTTTTTTATAGCGTCTGATCTTGCCTGCTGCTTGAATAAACTTCTCGGAAAAAGCTGCAATTTCTTCTTGGTGCATTTCCGTAACGTTAATAATCAACATGATACGTGAACGCAGATCGCAAAGATCTTTATCTTCAAAGATATTGACCCCTCGACCGAGTATACGGCGCTTTAATTCAAGGTATGTTTTAATATCCGATAACATCAATTTGAGCGGCTCTTTATAGAACTGCCCCAGCCGGCGTTTTTCGGTCAAATGCTCTGTCATCTCTTTTTTACTGAGATTGAGTTCACGCAGATCCTTTTTTGAAAAAGCTTTTTGGGCAATATGATAAAATTCAAGGATGATCATACCGGACTGTTTTATGACATCTTTGATAATATTTTCACCGTCTTCCATTTGTTTAGAAAGCTCTTTTTCTTGATCCGCCGAGAGGAGGTTTTCTCGTCCTATATCCCGCAAGTACAGCTTAATAGGATCATCTACCGCGCTGTCCCGGTCATTATTTACGAGACGTTTTTTTTCTATGTCTGGTGGTTTGCGCGTTTCAGGCTCAATATCATAATCACTTCCTAGATCCTCTTCAATAAGTTGCACATTATTCGCATGCAACATAATGAGTACTTGATCGATTTTCTCTGAATTGGCGATATGCTCCGGAAGATAATCAGACAATTCTTCATAAGATAGTAATTTTTTTTCTTTTGCATACTCAATTAACTTCAAAACCGCAGGATCCGATTGTAAATCTGTCATGAAGTACGCCTCCTTTATGTATCTTTTTGACTGGATAAGCTTCTCAATTCGGCATCAATATGCATTTTTTCCATTATCAGATCATCAATAGAGCGATAATCAGAAGATTTTTTTTTATAAGTTGTAGCTAGTTCACGCATTATTTCATTTTTGCGCCGTTTGAGCTGCCTTTGTTTAAATTTATTGATGCCATCAATGATAAAGACCTCAGTATTGATTGAAAATTCTTTTGAAGAGCCTCGTTTGAGGACTTGTTCCCGTACTTCTTGCGATGAAATACGGGCTAATACTGCATCAAGCCCGGTTTCTCCGTATTTGAAACATTCTTCCAAAGCAACAAAAATCTCTTTTGCTACCGGGTCTTCAACTTCTTGTATTGAGACTAAGACACGAAATTGCTCATACCATCCTTGGTTGATTGCAACGGCAATCAGGAGGGATTTGTCATCACAGGTTTTATCCTCTTTTCGCCGTGGCGTATCAAGACCGGCTGCCGAGCTGCTATTAAATCGGCGATAATCGAATCGTACAGCCTTCGGATCAAGCACAAATTCTTTTGCAATCATATCAAGAGCGGTCTCCCGCGCAATATCTGAATCTAAAATATCCACATAGGGAAATAAAAAGGCAACACTCTGATATTTCCCCTCAGCAGTGTTAAAAGAATATAATGACTGGGCGTATGACATAAGATAATTAAATCCAAATATATAGCTTTTTGTCGCCTCATGCAAGTATTTTTCTCCCATCTTTTGCAGAATCTCCGCTGGGTCCTTAAAGTTCTTATCGGTATTTATAATTGCTGAAGCAAGGGCATTTTTTCGGCAGGTAAAGATTGCCTTAATCGTTGCCTTCTGCCCCGCAGTATCACTATCAAAATACAGATACACGCGTTCTACCCAGCGACGCAGCAACTTTGCCTGTTCGTCTGTAAAGGCAGTTCCCAAAGGAGCAACTGCATTGCTCACGCCGGACTGATGCAGGGCGATGAGGTCCATATAGCCTTCGACAAGCACAGCTTCCTTGGTAGCGCGTAGTGCCGGCTGTGCTTTATCTATGCCAAATAAGAGCAATCCTTTTTTATACCGCTCAGAATCGCCTGAATTGATATATTTAGGTTCGCCGTCTCCCAGTATACGACCGCCGAATGCCACAGGTTGTCCCTGCCGGTCAGTAATGGGGAAAATAATCCGACCGGAAAAAAGCGAGAGGCGCGGATGCTGTTTTGAAAACAGCCCGGATACGGCAAGAAATTCCGGAGAATACCCTTTTTTAAGCAGAAAATCATAGAGCCAAAAGCGGTTTGCAGGCGCAAAACCGAGCTGGAACCGGTCTATTATGTCGCGCCGGATACCGCGCTCTGTTAAATAGTGCAGCGCCGCATTCCCCAGAGATTTTTCTGTTAAAATACTGTGAAAACTGCCGGCAACCCGGCGGTAAAGTTCATTGAGCGCTTCAAGTCGGGTATCCTTTTCTTTTTCTATCTGGGCTTTTTCATAGCGGAGCTGCACCCCAAAACGCTTCGCTAATAGTTCAATCGTTTCCGGAAAGGTCGTTTTTTCCATTTCCATAACAAAATTGATAATGCTGCCCCCCTTACCACACCCAAAACAGTAGTAAAGTTTATGCTCCTGATTAACCGAAAACGAGGGAGTTTTCTCTTGATGAAAGGGGCAGAGACCGACATACCGGCTGCCGCGCTTTTCAAGGCGGACATAGTCGCTTACCACACTAACCGCATCTAATCGCTCACTGACTTCTTGGATGCTTGCCTGGCTTATCATAGAAAAAATATACTGAAGCCTATCAGACTTTTCCAGTAGTCCAGTAGGTTCCGGTTCCAGTAGGACAGACCTCGCCGTCAAAAATAAATAAAAAATATTGTGATCTAATTGAATCAAAAAGCAGAGTCAGATCCATTATAGAGGTATTATGTCTAGTCATAATTTGCCTCGTGGACTCACAGACCAAGGTCTGACTTATCACGTTACTTCAAAAGTAAACAGAGACGCTTTTGAAGTAGGGAGTGTCATCAAAAGTCGAGGAAGATAGATCTGAGATAGAGAGCGGCGAGAAAGGAATCAGAACGTTTAGCATACCGAGTGGCGATACCTCTCCACTGTTTAAGCCACCGAAATATATTCTCAATAAGATGGCGCTTCTTATACCGCTCTCTGTCATAAGTCCTTACCACTTTCCGACTACGCTTGGAAGGAATAACTACCTTACTACCTCTTGCACAGGCTGTGTCTATTACCTGGTTCACGTCATACCCTCTATCGGCAATCAAAACTTTTACTGATAAACCTGCCATTAAGGGCGGTGCATAGGTGCAATCCGCCTCCTGCCAGCTGAAACTATGATACGTACGGGCTTTCTCCGCTTATCTATAGCAAGGTGAACTTTGGTATTGAGCCCCCCTTTTGTACGCCCTATCGCTTGATTTCCTCCAACCGCTCCACATCCATCCGCATGGACTTTACTATAAGTTGCATCTATCATAAGCCACTGGGTATCTAGTTCCCCGATAACTTCAGCGGCTATTGTTTTCCAGACATCTCTATCCCGCCGGCGGCAAAAGTGTCGGTGTGTATTTTTCCAGTTGCCGTATTCAGGAGGTAAGTCTCTCCAAGGAACACCGGTTCTGATAATCCAGGATACAGCATTGATAAAGCGTCGATTGTCATGAGCCATTCGACCCTGTTTACCTGCCGCTCCTGGAAGTAAGTCTTTTATTTTTTCCCACAGGTTATCACTGATGTCATGTCTGTGCAGTGCTTCTCCGTTTTCTTTCATCTTGTTATCTTACTTTATTTCCTTCCTTTTAACGACACCCCCTAGACAACCCTAAACGGCAAGCGGATACCATGATTTTCCTACCCGCCTAATAATTCAGACCTCGGTTTCAGATAGGTCAGATCTTGCCGTCACGTCAAAATACGTCAAAATAGGTCAGACCTCCAGACCTCAAAGGAGTCCTGCGGTTGCTCTCTTTCCGGTATTTCTGTATACTCGCCGTATGAAGAGAAAGAGCATACATTGGGCAGATGAATATGCCGCAAGAATTATACAGGAAAAGGGCGAAAAGGAACGCTATACGTGCGCTTCCGGCATTACTCCGTCCGGTACCGTGCATGTCGGGAACTTTCGGGAGATTATCTCCGTTGATTTGGTCGTGCGGGCTTTGCGCGATGCGGGTAAAGCGGTGCGGTTTATTTATTCGTGGGATGATTACGATGTGTTCCGCAAAGTTCCCGCTAATATGCCGCAGCAGGAGACTTTGCAGCGCTACCTTCGTTTCCCCATTACGGACGTCCCCGACCCGTGGGGATGCGATGAAAATTATGCGCGACACCATGAACGGGCTATTGAAACACTCCTGCCGCTTGTCGGGATTGTGCCTGAGTATCTATATCAGGCGCAGCGCTACCGTTGCGCGCTCTATGCGCAAGGAATCCGTCAGGCATTAGAAAAAAAGGATACGCTGCGGGAGATTTTGGACGCTTTTCGGGATGAAGAGCATAAAATACAAGGGGATTATTGGCCAATCAGCGTGTTCTGCACGGCGTGTTACCATGACGGCACGACAATCGAAAGCTGGGACGGTCAATGGGCGGTAAGCTACCGGTGCAGCGACTGCGGTCATTATGAAACCGTAGATTTGCGCACGACCGCGGCGGTTAAACTACTCTGGCGGGTTGACTGGCCCATGCGCTGGGCATACGAAAAGGTCGATTTTGAACCGGCGGGAAAGGATCATCATAGTCCGGGCGGTTCTTTTGATACCGCGCGCAGGATTGCTCAGGCGGTCTATGACTATGCCGCGCCTGTTAGCTTTCGGTATGATTTTATCGGTATTAAAGGATCGCCGGGGAAAATGTCGAGTTCCACAGGAAAGGTCGTTGATTTGCAGGATTTGCTTAACGTGTATACGCCTGAACTCGTGCGGTTTTTGTTCGCCGGCACAAGACCAAACACCGAATTTACCCTCTCGTTTGACCTTGATGTGCTTAAAATCTATGAAGATTATGACAGGACTGAGCGCATTGCATGGAAACTAGAGCCGGTTAGCGAGGAGCTGTATCAAAAAGAGCGGCGTATTTACGAGCTGTCGCAGGTTGAGGCAGCGCCGCACACTATGCCGTATCAAATTCCGTTCCGGCACTTGTGCAATTTAATCCAAATTGCTGACGGCGATTGGGAAAAAGCGCTTGCCGGACTTGCTGATCTTAAACCGTCTCAGGTGCAGGCTTTGCGCGCCCGGTGTCGCTGTGCAGCGTACTGGATAGAGCAGTGCGCGCCTGAAGAATTCCGCTTTCAGCTTAAAAATGCCGGCGAACAGCTTGAGCTGCGCGAAGAAGAGCGGCAGGCGATTCAGGCGCTGCGGGATCAGGTGGTCGCGCGGATAGAGCAGTATCCAGATGACCAATCCTGCGCCGCAGCGATTTACGCTTTGGCAAAATCCTGTGGCATTGATGACAAATCTTTGTTCCGCCTCTGTTATCAAGTGCTGATTGGCAAGGATCAGGGACCGCGGCTCGCTCCATTTCTACGCTCAATCAACAAGAACCGGCTTTTGACCATTCTAGCCGCGTATTAGCTTTCAGGCGCGGCGGTTCGCTAGGGAGTGTCGTCTAACGTCTAAAGGAAGAGGATAGATAGGACGGAAGAGGATAGATAGGACAGACCTCGCCGTCAAAAATAAATCAAAAATATTGTGCTCTAAATTGAATCAAAAAGCACAGTTGCGCCCTTATAGAGGTATTATGGCAGCGCATAATTTGCCTCGTGGACTCACAGACCAAGGTCTGACTTATCATGTTACTTCAAAAGTAAACAGAGACGCTTTTGAATTAGAGCCGGATGAGATGAAAAAACTCTTTCTCACCGTGATTGGAGAAGCTAAAACTTCCAAAGGTTTCAAGTTTAAGCTGTGGAACTTCTGCATCATGGGTAATCATTTCCACTTTCTCATTACGCCTGAAAAAGGGCAGAGTCTCTCTAACCTATTGAAGTGGATCAAGATGGTTTTTGCTATTCGATGGAACAAAAAGCACCATAAGACCGGTCATTTTTGGGGAGATCGGTTTTATTCGCGCGAGATCAAGGATAAGAAGGATTTTTGGACTGTCTATAACTATATTGACCAAAACCCGGTTGCAGCAGGATTGGTGCAGAAGCCTGAAGACTGGCAGTACAGCGGCGCATACCACCGGGAACAGGGGATTACAAAGATAGTCTCTCTGGTAACTGAGACAGCTTGGAGGTCAGACCTCAAACTGCTTTTGTGAAAGTGAAAGTGGAGAGGTCGTACTACTCGCTCTGATTCCTTTCTTGCATGGAGGACAGACCTCGCTCTTTATCTCAGAGCTATCTTCCTCGCCCTTTTGACACGCCCTAGAGAGCTGCGGTTTTCATCTCTCTTTTTTTTTCAGAAATATTGTTTTTTCAAGAAAAGTGTGCTATCCTCTTGAATAGGCAAAACATAGTTTTTGCTGTATTTCGTATTGTTATATAAGGAGTAATCAAAATGTTCACGAATACTTTGAAAGTATTAGGGGGGGGGGGGGG
>JAISMB010000151.1 GCA_031276945.1 Spirochaetaceae bacterium
AGACTGAGCGCAACCATGCCGCTGCCGCTTGTATTTAATACCCAGTCCGACCTTTTGCTAGCCCGCGGCTTATTTTTTATCAGCATATCCTTCATAAATCCTCCTCATTGCAGCGGATAATCATTCAGCAGCTCAAAGAGTTCCGCGCGTTTCACGCCCAATCCCTGCATATCTTGCAGAAATCGATTTACAATTTCCTGTACTTTTTGTTTGCGGCTCTCTTCCGCCGGTTCCCTGCCTTGATCAGCGATGAACGTTCCCATACCGACCTGCGTTATGAGAATACCCCGTATTTCCAATTCACTGTAGGCTTTAGCTATGGTGTTGGGGTTAATTTTAAGCTGCACCGACAATGAGCGGATTGTCGGCAATTTGTCTCCCGGTCTCATCTGCCCGGAAAGAATAGCGTACTCCACCTGTTGAATGATTTGGCGGTAGATCGGAACACCATTACTTTGATCGAGCGAAAACGTGATCGTCCCTTTGCTTGTTGTTCTATTCATCTCAACCATTACTCAATAATTAAGCGGCGCTGTCAAGCTTTATATTTTTTCTTGGGTATGCGCAGCTATTCGTGAGCGGTAACTCTGTTCAAGCCGTTTAAGGCTTGCGATAAAGTCTGCATCTGTGCCGGAGCGCCGCTCATAAGCCATATTCACAGCTTCAGGCGCTGGAGGAGCAGGAGCCGGCTCAGGAGCGGGCGCACTCAGATCGGGGGCGGTACGCGGACGGCTCAAGCGGAACGCTATTCCGGTTATACTCAAGAGCGGAAATCTCTCCTGAAAAGCTTGCAGCAGGTGCTGCTGTTTTGTTTGCAGCAACTGTATCCATGCCGGGTGATCAGTCTCAATGAACAGGAGGCACTGCTTAAGATCAACGATCCGTGAATGATCAACAAGCGCAGCGCCCAGGTACACGGCGGCGATTTCTGCCCATGCCACGGAAAGCTGCCTGTGCGTTTGCACTCTCTGAAAGAGATAGTTATCCATAACAGCCGAAAGTAGTTCATCTGCCCGTCTCATACAGGGAGTATAAGAGAAGGGAGCGGGAAAATGCAAGCGCACAAGCGCCGCTTTAGTTTTTGAGTCTTGATTGAACCGGTTTGTTCTACTACACTGACGGTATGCAGAAAAGAGTGGCAGTATGGGGGATTCTGCTTGTTGTTCTTGCCGGCGCAGGGGTATTGTTTTACCGGTATGGGAACGAGATACAAGAAAAACACTTGCAGACAAAGAAGGTAAGCTTAAAGACCTGCAAGAAACACTTATCCGGTTGCGTTTTAAGCTTAAAGAACAGACCGGCGACAGCTTAGAGACTGGGGTCAGACCTCTAAGACAGGCTGGATAGGGCGACTTCAGAGGCTGGGCAAGTCAGACCTCACAGAGGTAGACTAGGTCAAACCTCAAATGAACGGGGATTTTTGTATGATAAAAACTATTGCAAGCCTTGCAGTGCTTTCATTTTTACCCATTTCCGAATTACGCGGGGCTATCCCTGTCGCTCTTGCCCAAGGAATGCCGTGGTACTATGCCTATCCTCTTGCCTCTCTCTGTAATGTGCTTGTAGTCCCGGTATGCTGGCTTTTTCTGTCAACACTACACCAATCCTTGCTTCGCTTCTCATGGTACCAGAAAATCTTCAACCGCTTTGTTGCACGCACCCGTAAAAAATTAGCTGGTCCAATAGAAAAATGGGGGGCGATTGCTATTGCCTTCTTTATTGCAATCCCGCTTCCTTTAACCGGCGTATGGACCGGCACGCTGGGCGCCTGGTTATGCGGTGTACCAAAAGGACAGACCTTCCTCGCTGCTGCTTTAGGGGTAGTACTCTCAGGCGCTCTCGTAAGCTTTATCACGGTCTTTCTGACGTAGCGAGTGCGTGTTTACTCTTGCTCTGCCCCCAAACTTAGTAGTATGTTACTAACTATGGCTGCTCAACTTTCACCGTACCGGCTTGGTAAAGCGCGTGATTTATACAATATTTTTAATGCCTTTAATTCTTTTTCTTATACCCTACTGGCTGGCAGCATCATTACGCTTTTTGCTCTGCGACTTTCAGCTACGTCAACTTTTATTGGTATCCTGAATGCTCTTGTCTATGTAGCATTCTTTTTTTTACCCCTGGGAAAACTCTTGGCACGGCGCTTTGCTATAATCCGGATTTATTCAATAGCATGGATAGTCCGTGCAGTGGGTATGGCGCCGCTACTGATTGCTCCGTACCTGGCATCGACTGGTCAGAGCGAATTCGCTCTCCAATTAACCTTAATGGGGGTGCTTGCTTTCCACATAAGCCGCGGCATAGGCATGATAGGCAATAATCCGGTACTGAATGATTTATCCTACGGACCGGATCGGTCTAGTTACATGACTCAAATACAAGTTATCAATAACGCGGTTGGCATGATCTCTAACTTTGCCATAGCGCTCCTGCTCGGCAGGGATCCACCCTTGTTTTTATACGCGGTTATCATAGCGTGCGGTATTATAGGCGGTGTTGCCAGTGGATTCATGCTTAAAAATATACCGGAACCGCAGGTTAATGTGCATAAAAGCACTGAGGAGAACTTTTTTACCATACTTAAAGAATCGTCTAAGCAACCGTCGTTTAAGCAATTTATCGTCTTACTGCTCCTGCTTGCCCTTGTTTCCGGCATTGCCCGTGTCTTTATCGTGGTCTATAGCAGGGAAGTCTTTAAGCAGGATGATGGTATGGTTTCTCTGTACGCAGTTTTTGGCGGGTTGGGATCCATGATGATAGGTTTTATCGTCAAATTCCTCATAGACCGGGTCGGTGCAAAACCGCTCTTTATATGCTGTACTATTATCAGTCTTATCAGTATGATTCCGGTTGTTCTTTTTCCGGCAGGTGCCGTTGATAATCTTATTCCGGTTATACTCTATTTATCGTTTCTTTTTTTCATTATGAATTTTGGATTTATCGGCGCCGAAGGCATAGCGCAAACGTATTTTCTTGCACTGATTCCAGAAAAATATATGCTTGATATGGGGATCGTTTACTTTTTCTGCTTTGCTATTGCCGGCTCAGGAGGCTCTTTACTTGCCGGTATCTTTTTAGATTTATGCACCAGCTTTAATCTGGGTATTTTTAATTCATATAAAATCTTATACGGTATTTTGATTGTACTGACCATTATAGTACTGCTTTTACAGCGCACCTTGGTCTTGCTAGGGGCGTTATCACTCAAAAGTACGATAGAGGTGCTTTTTTCTCTGCGTGATCTAAAAGCTATTACGCTGCTGGACCGGCTCAATAAAACAAACGATTCCCAAGAAGAAGAGGCAATTCTTGATGCACTTCACGATACTCCTTCACAGCTGTCAATACACGAGCTTCTTGACCGGGTAAGCTCTCCTCTCCTGAGTACCCGTCAGGAGGCAATACGGGCTATGGAAACTCTGCCCATGCTTACCGGTGATGCTGAGAAAGCATTGATGAACGATATTGTCAATAACCCTTATACGACAGCTTACATTTCTGCCAGGATCCTCGGTAAACAAAAGATTTTCTCTGCCATACCGCTCTTACGAGAATTAGCATTATCCGATGATTATATGTTAGCCGGAGAGGCAATTATCGCCCTTGCTCGACTTGGGGATGAGGCATTTCGCCCACAGATTGAAAAGATAATTAGTCAAACAACTAATCCTCGACTGATTATTATGGGTATCGAAGCTTTTGGCATCTATCATGCGTCGGCTTCTTTAACCATTTTACTTGATATTCTCCGGAATACTCCGGTTACCACGACGTACTTGCGCGATGAAGTTGTTTTATCTATGTCCCGAATATTGGATATTCAAAATAAATTTTATGCTCTGCTCATTAAGTTTTTGGAAGATCCATCGCTTTGTGCAACCTTGGCATTAGATGAAGCTGAGGCTGCAACTGAATATTACAAAAGCCTTCACAGCGGCTGGAATATCTTTCGGAACAAAGAAAGGTTTGCCCATAGTGCAGCGCAAGCTCAAGCGCTGCAACCTGCCGTGGCTGCCTATATTCAAGGTAAGGGCGCTCTATTTTCACGCTGGATCTGGGAACTCCCGGATACTCTTGTCGATCCGACAACTCAGATGGTACTAGCGGAAACGGTACTAGACACGGAGCTGTGCAGCATCCTGCGGCTGCAACTTTTAATAAGCCATTGGGGTGCCAGTAAATTGCGCGAGTGGTCAGAGACCGCCTAAAGATTTAAGTGGTTTGAAGAGGTCTTGAGGTTTGACCTCAAGGTCGAGCGTTCATAAAAGAAGCTTAAGGTCTGTCCTCCAAGCTGTGTCAGTTACCAGAGAAACAATACTGACAATGCTGTGTTCCCGATGGTATGCGCCACTGTATTGCCATTCTTTAGGCTTCTGTACCAATCCTGCTACGACAGGGTTTTGGTCTATGTACTCAAACACAGTCCAAAAGTCTTTTTCATCCTTTATTTCACGTGAGAAAAAACGATCGCCCCAGAAATGACCAGTCTTATGGTGCTTTTTATTCCACCGAATAGCAAAAACCATCTTGATCCACTTGAGTATTTCAGAGAGACTCTGCCCTTTTTCAGGTGTAATGAGAAAGTGGAAATGGTTACCCATGATGCAGAAGTTCCACAGCTTAAACTTGAAACCTTTCTTGGTTTTTGCCTGTCCAATGATGACGAGAAAGAGTTCTTTCATCTCATCCGGCTCTAATTCAAAAGCGTCTCGGTTTACTTTCGAAGTAACGTGGTAGGTCAG
>JAISMB010000002.1 GCA_031276945.1 Spirochaetaceae bacterium
TTTCACTTTCTCATCACGCCTGAAAAAGGGGAAAGTCTGTCCAGTATAATGAAATGGATTAAGATGGTGTATGCGATACGGTGGAACAAGCGGCACAATAAGACCGGTCATTTCTGGGGGGATAGGTTTTTCTCACGGGAGATAAAGGACGAAAGAGACTTTTGGACTGTGTTTGAGTACATAGACCACAATCCTGTTGCAGCCGGACTGGTGCAGAAGCCTGAAGACTGGCAGTACAGCGGCGCATACCATCGGGAACATGGCATTGTCAGCATTGTCTCTCTGGTAACTGACACAGCTTGGCGGTCATGGCGGTCAGACCTCCCTGACCTCCCTCTGTTTTAGTGTACCTCACCGTCAAGAATAGTCTGCGTCTTAATGGGCAGATCAGCCGCGGTGAGGGTATGCCCCGCAACGGTAACTGTGCCGTCTTTTACCACGAGTGGGATTGCGCCGAAGGTCGCAAGATCAATTTCCGCCGGCGTCTTACCAGCGTCCACACCTGCAAGACAAAGCCGCGTACCCGGCGCTGCGGTGCCGGCATCAAGCACTTCAACCCGCTCAGCCCCCGCATCATCATGGGACGAAACGGCAAGCAGCATGCCCCGACTTTCCACCCCGCGCAGCTTTGCCGGCTTGAGGTTGTACACCACGATAATCCGCTTGCCCAGCAGTTCCTCCGCACGATAGAAGGGGACTAGACCGGACACTATGGTGCGCTCTTCACCGCCAAGGTCCAAAGTCTCAATATACAGTTTGTCAGCCTTGGGGTGCCGGCTGATCGCCGTGATGGTGGCAACCCGCAGATCAACGGTATGACTAAAGACGAAAGCCGGATCAGGCGCAGGCGCCGCTTGCTGTTCCCGCTCGCTTTGAGCGCCGGCATAACGCTCACGCAGGGATGCAATGAGGCTGTCATCCAGTCTGCTAAACAGTACCTCGCTTTCGATGACCTGACCCAGCCCGTAATCCGTGCCTAATGATGACCAGTTAAGCCCGTCCTTCCCGAACTCAAGCCCCCAAAACGAGGCGATCTTCCGCGCTGTAGTCGGCAGATACGGCTCAATCAAAATAGCCAAGTCGCGCAGCAGGTAGCATAAATTATGAATCAGGTTGGCGGTGTACTCAGGATCAATCGTGCGGCTGTGCCACGGCTCAGCGTCCTGAAAGACTTTATTGCCGAATGACGACAACTCAAAAATCTTACGGAAGCCATCGCGCAGCTCCGCACGGTCAAGCCTCTCGCTTATATCATCCTCATAAGCCTCTACCACTTCCCAGAACATATCGTCCCGACTGCTTTGCGGTATGGTCCCGTCATAGTACCGTTTAACAAAGGTAAGGGTGCGGTTTATTAAGTTGCCGAGGTTGCCGATAAGCTCGCCGTTCACTTTCTCTTGGAAATCCTTCCACGTAAAAAGAGCGTCAGCCTTTTCCGGTCGGTTGTAGAATATATAAAAGCGCCAGACATCAGCAGGAATACCGGTATCCATAACATCAGTACCAAAAACGCCTATGCCCTTTGATTTAGAGAACTTTCCCGCCTCGTAGTTGAGGTATTCGGTACTGCTCATGTGGTGCAGCAGGGTCCAGTTTTCGCCTGAACCAAGGAGGGTTGAGGGGAAAATAACGGTATGAAAGGGGATATTATCCTTACCGATAAACTGAAAGAGTTCCACCTTATTCGGCGCTTTCCACCAGCGCTCCACAGTTTTATGCCAGTCTTCCCCCTGCCGTTCACCGAAGCTGCCGGTGATTGAGATATAACCGATAGGCGCATCAAACCAGACATAAAAGACCTTATGCTCATACCCCGGATGCGGCACGGGTATGCCCCAGCTCAGGTCGCGGGTAATAGCCCGCTCGCGCAGACCGTCACGTATCCAGCTTCTGGTCATCTGTATCGCGTTGTACGCCCATGAACCTCTTATAGAGGCAAACTGCATCCATGCCTCAAGTCGGTCTTTGATTTTAGGCAAATCAAGGTACAAATGATTGGTTGCTTTAATTACTGGCGGTGCGCCACAGGTGGAACAGTGGGGATCATGAAGCTCAGTCGGGTCCAGCACTTTCCCGCACGCTTCGCATTGATCGCCGCGGGCATCAGGATTGCCGCACGCCGGACAGGTGCCGCGCACATACCGGTCAGCAAGGAAGCGCTGACAGACCGGACAGTACGGCTGCTCTGTGGTATGCTCCACGATAAAACCGGCATCATAGAGACGGTGAAAAAGATGCTGCACCACTTCAGTTTGAATGGCTGTTGAGGTGCGCCCGAAATGGTCAAAGGCAATGCCGAACCATTCATAAATGCTTGCATGGAGTGCATGGTAGCGGTCGCATAACGCCTGCGGGCTTATGCCTTCTTCTGCCGCGCGTGTTTCTGTTGCTGTACCGTATTCATCAGTACCGCAGATATAGAGGGTTTCATAACCGGAAAGCCGGCAGAACCGCGCAAAACAATCCGCGGACAAAACCTGTATAAGATTACCAAGATGCGGTACGTTATTCACATACGGAAGCGCAGAAGTAATAAGTCTTTGTTTCATACAAGGAGTATAGCAGGGGAGAGACGCAAAGGGAAGAGGGGTATCCTCTTCCCTTTTTATGTTAAAGGCAGTGTGTGGCGGCTCTTTCCAACTGAAGCGTCTGAGTGCTTTGGTCGCAGACTTCAGGCGGACCGAAGTATTGGATTGAACCGGGGAAAAGGTACTGTGTTTCAAGCGCCCAGGTATCGCGCTGTGCGGCAAAGGACTTAAAAGGCGCTCCCTCAAGCTCTACCAAGGCTTTTTTAATAACCGGCTTGGCAGCGCTCTGCCGTCTTTCTATGTTCATCATCATGGTAAGCGGAATTCCGCCGGCAATCCACTGGTGGGCAGGCGCTATCAGGTTGCGGACAGCGGCAAGGTAACCTGTCAAGCCGGCAGCGATCAGCACAAAGGCGCTCATGCCCAGACTGTAACAGTAATCCGCATCAAAATTAGAGGGGAACGCGCATCGTCCTTCATAGCCCAGAAAATGCCCCATGGCGCTGAATTTCCCCTGGTATAAACCCGCGGCTTTACGCTCTGCGAGTCTTTTTCCTACCATAGTAATAAGGAGTTGATCGGTTTCAATGCGTGAAACCTGTACATTGCCGTGCGGGTCCCGGTCCATGAGCAGCTCTGAAGCGATGTCATCCGGCAAGGATTGCAGCAGTTTCAGAGCCTCAGGAGAGATTGCGCTCCGTAAAAGGTCAATCTGTGCGTCCAGCTCTTTAGTTGATGACAGTTCCGGTCCAAGCGCAACGAGGGCATCGTTGAGCTGGTCAATGAGCGCTTTCATTTCCGGAATAAATTCTATCAAGCCTTCCGGAATAAGCACGATGCCGAAATTATTCCCGGCATCGGCGCGTTTCACCACCGAGTCGCAGATCGTATCAACCACATACGACAATGACCACTGTTTTTCCTCGACCTCCTCAGAGATAAGGCAGACGTTAGGATGGGTCTGCAACGCACATTCAAGGGTAACATGGCTTGCCGCCCGCCCCATCAATTTAATGAAGTGCCAGTACTTTTTTGCGCTGTTGGCATCTCGACATATATTGCCGATGAGTTCACTGTAGGTTTTACATGCCGTGTCAAAGCCAAACGATGCTTCAATATACTCGTTTTTAAGGTCTCCATCTATGGTTTTGGGGCAGCCTATAACTTGAATAGGCACGTGTTTATCCAAAAAGTATTCGGCAAGAAACGCTGCGTTGGTATTCGAGTCATCGCCGCCTATGATCACGATTGCGTCAAGCCCGAGGCTCTGTGCGGTCGCCAGCGATGCGGCGAACTGTTCCGGCTTTTCTATTTTGGTACGCCCTGAACCGATGATGTCAAACCCCCCTGTGTTTCGGTACTCGTCAATGAGCGCATCGGTCAACAGTAGCGACTTGTTTTCGATAAGCCCTGCCGGTCCTCTGCACAGACCATACAAGAGCGATTCCTGATTGCTTTTTTTTAAGCCATCATAAAGCCCGGCAATGACATTATGACCGCCCGGCGCCTGTCCGCCTGACAAAAGCACACCGACTTTTAAGGGGCGCTTCGTTAAGGCGCTGCCTGTTCCCTTTTCAAAGGTTACCACCGGCTGTCCATAACTGTGCTTAAACAGAGCGTGCAGCGTCTGCCGGTCAGTGCCGGCTTCGGTCGAAGCGCCGTGTTGTACCGTAAGTGCAGACAAATCTTGCGCCAAGACAGAGGGAAGCCGCGGTTTATACGCGTAGCGCGCTTTTTGTAAGCTAGATGATTCCATAAAAACTCCTTATATAGTGAATAATTGAAAAATAGCACAGATCACTTCGCCTATGCAAGGCTGTGGTTTGGCTTGAAGACGGACACGGACAGACCTCGCCCCCTAAGTCAGACCCCGCACCTTAAGTCTGCCGTGGAATTGACCAGTCCTGCGTGCGGCAGTAGGTCAGACCTCGCAGGCGGGGTAGAGCAGGCTGTGCGCCTGCCTAGACCTATAAAAAAATATAGGGTATAAGTACCTAATCATTAAAGGAGAACCTATGCTTGTTTTGAAATTCGGCGGCACTTCGGTAGGAGAACCGAAGGCTCTTGCTCATCTTATAAATATTATTAAAGAAAAAAAAGAACCCGTGCCGGTTATGGTGGTTTCTGCACTTGCAGGCGTAACCGATAGTCTCGTTGACCTTGGACAGAAAGCAGCAGCCAGTCAAGACTATGCTCAAGCGGTCGATGCGCTCCTACAGAAACATAGCAGTCTCATGGCGCAGTTTCTTACCGGAACGGCTTATGCGGCGGCGCTTGAAAAAATCAAGACGTTATTCGGGGAATTAAACCGTATCCTTGACAGTCTCGCTGTGGTACAGGAACTTTCACCGCGGCTTCTTGATACGCTTATGAGTTTCGGTGAACAGTTTGCCGCACGATTGATTGCGGATATTCTCACCGCACAGGGGATTCAGGCTCTTTATCTTGATACCCGCCCGCTTATGGTAAGCGATTCTAACTTTAACAAGGCACAGGTATTGCTTGAACCCAGTTTTTTAGCTATAAAAACATTCTTTGAGCGTCTACCGACGCCTGCGCCGCTGTATGTTGCCACAGGTTTTATTGCCCGCAGCGTAGACGGTGCGGTAACGACCCTTGGTCGGGGTGGCTCGGACTTAACGGCAACCGTTTTTGGCGCGGCGCTTGATGTTGATGAAGTAGAAATTTGGACCGATGTTGATGGTATCTTGACCGCCGATCCGCGCATGGTCAAAGCCGCATTTAAGATTGACAGCCTATCCTATGCCGAGGCAATGGAGCTGTCGCATGCGGGAGCTAAAGTTATTTACCCGCCTACCATCAAACCGGCGCTCAAAAAAGGCATACCCATACGGATACGCAATACGTTTAATCCCGCCGGCACCGGTACGGTTATTACCAGCACGGCAGCGAAAAACGACTATCCTATTCGCGGTATTAGTTCCCGTTCCGGTCTCGCAATGGTTCGCATACAAGGTTCTGCCCTGATAGGCAGCGCCGGTTTTTCCGCCCGCCTTTTCAGCGCTCTTGCCCGTCAGAAAATCAACATTATCTTAATTACCCAGAGTTCTAGTGAATACTCCCTCTGCTTTGCCATTCTCCCCCAAGACCTCGCCGCCACAGAAGCGGCGTTGCAGGAAGAATTTGCCTCTGAATTGGCAGCCGGCAGTATTAGTGAGCTAGTGAGTGAGGTGGATTGTGCGGTTATTGCCATTGTAGGTGTTCAAATGAAACATCATGCTGGTACAAGCGGTAAAATCTTTCATGCCCTTGGACGCAATGGGATCAATATTATTGCCATAGCTCAAGGCTCTTCGGAGCTGAATATCTCTGCTGTTGTGTCGGCACACGATGAGGCAAAGGCGCTGAATGCCATACATGAAGCTTTCTTCTTATCGACCACCCGATCAGTTAATCTCTTTGTTGTTGGCGTTGGGCTTATAGGCGGAACTTTACTGGAACAGATTGCCCGTCAGCACGACAGTCTTGCGGCACATTACCAAATCCGTATCAATCTTATTGGCGTGGGTAATAATAGAAAGATGCTTTTTCGCCAAGACGGGCTTGATCCGCTGCTTGCCCGTCATATCGTACGCGGTGAACTAGCGCCTGAAAAATCTGAAGTGCCGGTTGAAGACTTCAACCTAACAGCATTCATTGAAAGGATGCGCTCGTTTAACTTACCTAATACTGCCTTTTGTGATTGTACTGCCAGCGCTGAGATAGCCGCTCACTATGCGACAATGCTGCAAGCGGCAATAGCTGTGGTTACTCCCAATAAAAAAGCTAATTCCGGTACTTTGGAATATTACCGGCTCCTTACCGGATACTCCCATGACAGGGGCATCCCCTACCTCTATGAAACAACTGTCTGCGCCGGTCTGCCGGTTATCTCTACCCTGCGGGATTTGTTTTTATCAGGCGATCATATCCGCAGGATAGAAGCGGTTGTATCAGGCACTTTGAGCTTTATCTTTAATAATTTTGACGGTAGCATGCCGTTTTCCGCTTTGGTACGTGAAGCAAAGGCAAAAGGTTACACCGAACCTGACCCACGCGACGATCTTAACGCTATGGATGCTGCCCGTAAAGTACTTATCTTAGCCCGTGAATGCGGTATGGCTATGGAATTCTCTGCGGTATCTATTGAACCGCTCCTCCCGCCGGCTTGTTTTGAAGCGCCCACTCTTGAAGATTTCTTCAATGAATTAGAAAAAATTGATGCGAGCTTTGAACAGCGCCGGCGTGAAGCCGCCGCAGTCGGTAAAGCCTTACGCTATGTGGCAGTTATTGAGGATAGTAAAGCCAGCATCTCTTTACGTGCGGAAAAAGCCGATAGTCCCTTCAGAACGTTGGTTGACTCGGATAATATGATCGTAATCACCACCGACAGGTATTCCAAATTACCTATGGTGATAAAAGGACCCGGTGCAGGCGCGCCGGTAACAGCCGGTGGAGTTTTTGCTGATATTGTACGCGTTGCCCGGACATTGGTATAAAAGCAGGACTAATCATTCCCAGACACTGCATCTAAAACCTTGGAGGGTCCGGGAATGATGAAGCTAGAGGGTAAACAGTAATTCTTCGTAACCGGGAAGGGGCCATACATCCTTAGAGACCAATTTTTCGAGTTTATCACCGCGGATACGGACAGCGTTCATAGCCGGAATCACCTTTTCAAAATACGTCTTTGCCTGATCGATAACGCCTTCAGTTTCTTGTGCGGTGGTAAGAACCGTTTCAAGTTTTGTAGTCTCATCAAACAGCTCCGCGGCAAGTTCAGCAATCTGTTTTGCCTGTTTCACCTGCGGAATATTCGTTACTCCAATATCTGCAAGTTTAACAGCGGTTTGGGCGAGCTTGCCGGCATACGCTGAAGCAGCCGGAAAAATATACCGTTGTGCCAGATCAATCGTAACACCGGCTTCAATATTGATCTGTTTGGCGTACTTTTCGAGGTAGATATGGTAGCGACTTTCGGACTCATCCGCAGAAAGCACGCCGTGCCTCTCAAAGAGGGCTATTGTTTCAGGTCTCACCAGTACTGCCAAGGCATCAACCGCATTGCCTACATTGGGTAAGTTCCGCCGTTCCGCTTCACGGACCCATTCTTCTGCATACCCATTCCCATTAAATACGACTCGCCTGTGTGCGGCGTACGATTCTTTGATAATTGTCTGAATTGCTTCGTTTTTATCACTAGCTTTTTCCAGCTTGTCAGCAAATTCGCCCAAAACCTGCGCAACAGCTATATTGAGATAAGTATTCGGTGTCGCGATAGACTGTGAAGAACCGACCATACGGAATTCAAACTTATTACCCGTGAAGGCAAAAGGACTCGTACGATTACGGTCTGATACATCTTTAGGAAGCGCCGGCAGGCTCGTTACCCCCAACTTGATCGTAGAGCCAGTATCGGTGTGATGACCGGCTTTGCCGCTGGCAATATCTTCTAAAATCTCGGTAAGCGGACCGCCGAAAAAAATAGAAATAATAGCCGGCGGCGCTTCATTAGCACCAAGCCGGTGGTCGTTAGCAGAGGTTGCAGCAGAAGCCCGGATAAGAAGGGCATAGCGATCAACCGCCTCAACAACTGCTGTAGCAAACAGAAGGAATCGGGCGTTACTTTCAGGGTTTTTACCCGGTTCAAAGAGATTGATCCCATCATCGGTAGCAATAGACCAGTTGTTATGCTTACCAGAACCGTTCACTCCCGCAAAAGGCTTTTCATGCAGCAGCGCTTCCATACCGTGCCGTCTCGCAACATTCCGGATCGTTTCCATAACAAGCTGGTTTGCATCAACTGCAGCTGTTGTATTGGTATACACCGGTGCGATCTCAAATTGGTTAGGCGCAACTTCATTATGCTGGGTTTTTGCCGCGATACCAACTTTCCACAGCTCGGTATTTAATTCACGCATGAAGCCAGCCACTCGCTCTTTGATCGCCCCAAAGTAATGATCTTCCATTTCCTGCCCTTTAGCCGGCATAGAGCCAAAAACCGTCCGTCCGGTCAGAATAAGATCAGGTCGTCTATCGTAGAGTTTTTTATCAACCAAAAAATACTCTTGCTCAGGTCCGACTGTGCTGATAACCCGTTTCGAGTTTTCATTTCCAATCGCACGCAAGACTCTGATTGCTTGTGTACTCAAAGCTTCAATGGATTTAAGCAAGGGGACTTTTTTGTCAAGAGCTTGACCATAATAACTGATAAATGCGGTTGGAATGCATAAAGTCGTACCAGTTGTATCCTGTTTCAAAAAAGCTGGACTGGTTACATCCCATGCTGTATAGCCGCGTGCTTCAAAGGTTGCGCGCAGCCCGCCTGAGGGGAAACTTGAAGCATCAGGTTCGCCTTTTATCAACTCTTTACCGGAGAATTCCATAATTACCCGTCCATCTGAGGTCGGTGCAATAAACGAATCATGCTTTTCAGCGGTTAAACCGGTAAGCGGATGAAACCAGTGGGTATAGTGCGAAGCGCCTTTGGAAATCGCCCAGTCGCGCATTGCCGTTGCAACCACTTCAGCAACTTCAAGTGTCAATTCTTTTTCCTCATTTTGAACAGCGACAATTTCTTTGTAAATATTCTTTGGCAGCCGTTCACGCATCACAGCGTTGGAAAAACAATTTGAGCCGTACAGTTCGGCTACCGGTGTTTTAATAAAATCGATCATAAACCCATCCTTTGTAAAAATTATAAAAAAATTACAGCAGGAAGTATACCAATAGCATCGATATTTGTAAATCCATAAGCACCGGCTCTTATGCAGTTTAGTCGCTTTCACGATAGGCAGCGTATGACTTTTTATCTTCAGGGAGCGCGCGGTTATTTCAAATCGCTGTTCTATGCCACACAGCGCTCCATATTCGCATACGTAAATGTCGCTCCAGCATACACAAATGTAACCCCGGTTTATGCGAATACCGCCTTTTAAGAAGGACAGGCACAGCCTGTTTCCAACATTTCGGCTTTTATATTCAACAGAACAGCTTGTTTCTGAATTCTTCATTCGAGGTCTGACCTACCTCAGTCCTCTGACAGAAATACTTCACCACCGACCGAGATGGAGCTACGCAGCTTTCTTCCCCTCGCCTAGAACCATCCTCATGCCGCGATACGCTCTCTGAAAAGACTGACGCATCTATAGGACAGACCTCACCATTTTTTAGATCATATCTCCCCTTCTTTAAGTCAGACCTCTGCATCTCTGGGCAGAGACTCCCGCATCTCTAGGCTGAGACTCCCGCATCTCTCGGTCGAGACTGCCGCATCTCTCAGGCGAGACTCCCGTATCTCTGGGCGGAGACTCCCGCATCTCTCAGCTGAGACTGCCGTATCTTATAGGACAGACCTCGCCACTTTTTAGATCATATCTCCCCTTCTTTAAGTCAGACCTCTGCATCTCTCAGCAAGGACTGCCGCATCTCTCGGTCGAGACTGCCGCATCTCTCGGTCGAGACTCCCAAATCGCTCGAGAGGGACAGCATAATGGGGGAGGAGGATGGGCTGAGATCCGCGGCGGTTGGGGAAAGCCGTACCCTTTTGAGCGCAGAGAGGATGATTGTCCGCCGGTGCGTCAACCGGTAGCTGGCGCACTTTGCCGTTGCAGCCTGACAAGCACCGCGTTTCACTGATAGCGCATGGAGAACAGAGCGCAAGCTCCTTTTATGCGGCATCTTCTCATCGCTGAGAAAGTCTTCCCTCTCTGAGAGAGGACTGCCCTCTGGTCCACTGTCTTGTGAAACTGTAGCTTTCTATGCTCCTGCCTTGATCCCAATACATTCATCCCCTTGACATTTTAGTTAATGTCCTATAACTTTGTTAGAAAGAGGTAACATTGTTTTTTATAGGAGGTTGACAAATGCCCTTAGCCCTAGTTAAACCCGGCGAAATAAACTCAATCAAACATATTGGGGGTCGGGATACTATAAGAAAACGACTTGAAACCTTGGGGTTTGTGGTAGGTGGAGTCGTTACGGTAGTTTCCGCAATAAACGGGAACGTTATTGTCAGTATAAAAGATTCTCGGATTGCCATAAGCCGGGAGATGGCGAATAAAATTATGGTATAGATTTTTCCTGCCTGACGATGCAGAGCGGAAAATACAAACATAAGGAGCAGAGTATGAGAACTTTGAAAGATAGCAGCCCTGGAGAGACCGTCAGTGTGGTTAAAATCCATGGGCAGCATAGTCCGGTGAAACGCCGGATCATGGATATGGGAATTACAAAAGGGACAGCAATTCTTGTGCGTAAGGTTGCCCCCTTAGGAGATCCGGTGGAAATCAACGTCCGCGGTTATGAACTGAGCCTTCGTAAAGAAGATATTGCAATCATTGAAATAAAATGAACAATTTTTATATACACAGGAGAAGTAAATGGCAATAAAAATCGCCCTTGCGGGCAATCCTAACAGCGGCAAGACCACTCTTTTTAACGCCCTTACCGGGGCAAATCAATTTGTGGGAAACTGGCCCGGAGTTACGGTAGAGAAAAAAGAGGGACGCCTCAAAGGGTATAAAGATGTAACGGTCATTGATCTGCCGGGGATTTATTCTTTGTCTCCCTATTCTATGGAGGAGGTTATTTCACGGAACTACCTGCTTGAGGAAAAACCTGATGTGATTCTCAATATCATAGATGGGACTAATCTTGAGCGAAACCTTTTTTTGACCACGCAGCTTCTTGATATAGGTATTCCGGTGGTACTTGCCGTGAATATGATCGATGTGATGGAAAAGGAAGGGGATATACTCAATGCCGCGGAATTGGGGAAAATACTCGGCTGCGATACGGTTAGTATTTCCGCTCTCAAAGGGAGAGGAGTTAAGGAAGCTTCTGAGATGGCGGTTGCAGCTGCCGGTGGTAAAGGGAAAGGCAGTTTCTGCCGGCTCTCCGCGAACGTTGAAGATATTCTGAACAAGATCGCCGCGCTTCTGAAGGATAGCGTGCCTGAATCCCTGCGGCGTTTTTATGCCCTCAAAATTTTTGAGCGGGATGCCAAATTTTTAGAAAAGATAAGCCTGCCTGCGGCGGATCTTTTAATCCAAGAAATAGAAAAAGAGCTGGATAATGATTCTGAAACTATTATCACCGAAGAACGCTACCATTACATTACGGGCATACTTCCCAAAGTACTTAAAAAGAAATCCCGTAGAAAACTCAGCACCTCCGATAAGATTGATCAGGTAGTAACCAACCGTTTCGCTGCGCTGCCTATCTTTGCGGCGGTGATTTTTCTTGTCTATTTTATCTCAGTAACCACGGTAGGGACATGGGTAACAGACTGGACTAACGACGGTCTTTTTGGCGACGGCTGGCATTTGACCGGAGGCAGGGCTTTTGCAGAAGCAACCGAAGCCTTTGAAGCCGGTGAACGTGCTGAAGAACCCGCGCCTGAAGAATTTGGTGTCTGGGTGCCGGGAATTCCTGTGGTGGTCGGTAGCTTGCTTGAAGCCGCCGGAACCGCGGACTGGCTTAACGGACTTATCCTCGATGGGATTATTGCCGGGGTAGGGGCGGTTCTGGGCTTTGTTCCGCAGATGTTAGTCCTCTTTATCTTCTTAGCAGCCTTGGAATCCTGCGGGTACATGGCACGGATCGCCTTTATCCTTGATAGGATTTTCCGACGCTTTGGGCTTTCGGGGAGAAGTTTTATCTCCATGTTGATTGGCACAGGCTGCGGTATTCCCGGCGTTATGGCTTCCCGCACGGTCGAGAATGAGCCTGACCGGCGCATGACGATTATGACAACTACCTTTATGCCCTGTGGCGCAAAACTACCCATTATCGCTCTTATTTCCGGAGCGGTTTTGGGCGGTGCCTGGTGGGTTGCGCCAAGCGCCTACTTTTTGGGCATTTTTTCGGTCATTGTATCAGGGATTATCCTTAAGAAAACAAGGATGTTTGCCGGAGAGCCTTCACCGTTTGTTATGGAACTTCCGGCGTATCGTCTTCCCACTGTTACCAATATCCTAAGGAGTATGTGGGAACGAGCTTCGTCTTTCATCAAAAAGGCAGGGACCATTATCCTCATCTCAGCGGTGCTTGTCTGGTTTCTCTCAGAGTTCGGTTTTACCGATGAAGGATTCGGTATGGTTGAGGATTTGAGTGATGGACTGCTTGCTGTTATTGGCGGAGCTATCGCATGGATATTCGCCCCGCTTGGTTTTGGTACATGGGATGCTACGGTAGCAACCATTACCGGACTCATCGCGAAAGAAAATGTGGTGGGTACTATGGGCGTACTGTACGGCTTTGCCGAAGTATCTGAAGATGGGCAGGAAATGTGGAGTGCTTTTGCCGCTAATTTTACGGTGCTTTCAGCTTATGCCTTCCTCGTGTTCAACCTGTATTGTCCACCCTGCTTTGCTGCTATCGGTGCGATACGGCGAGAGATGAACAATGCTAAATGGACAAGCTTTGCCATAGGATACCAGCTCCTTTACGGCTATGTTCTTGCGCTCATTGTCTACCAGTTGGGAACATTCTTTTCAGGCGGCGGCTTTGGACTAGGGACGGTAGTTGGTTTTACCGCGTTGGGTTTGCTCATCTACTTGTTACTACGAAAACCGGCTGGGGAAACAAAGGTAGTAATAGAAAGCAACCGTTCTGTTGCATAGGAGGTTTGTATGGCAGCTTTTATTACGGAAAATCTTTCTACCATTATTATTGGTGGGTTTGTATTCGGAATCCTCGCTTTCATTCTCGCCAGACTTATTTTGAACATCCGCAAAGGTAAATCATCCTGCGGTTGTGGCTGTGAGCATTGTAGAAAAGCCAATCATTAAACACATTGTGTATTACAATGAAGAGGGGAGGATTTTCCCCTCTTCATTGTTTCTATCAACATGAAAATAACATTCATTTTTATATTGACAATCTTACTCTAATTTGGTAACCTGTAGACACTATGGAGCATAAACGTCCAGCAAAATATCACACTCGTCAGGGACAATCTATTCTTGATTATATGCAGTCTATGAGCGACAGCCATGTAACAATCAATCAAGTAACACGTTATTTTGATGGGCTAAACGAAACTATTGGTCAAACTACCATTTACCGGCACCTTGAAAAACTAACGGCTGACGGGAAGATCCGTAAATATACCTTACCTAATGGGAAGGGCGCCTGTTATCAATATATAAGCAGTGATCAGTGCCGAGAACATTTACACTTAAAATGCGAAATCTGCGGCACTCTTATCCATGCAGAAGGTGATCTCCTGAGTGAAATAGATCAGCAACTGCTCACGAACCATGATTTTCAAATCAATATGCTGAAAACTGTCTTTTATGGAACTTGTAAAAAATGTCTTTCCGGCGTTTAAGTTATACAGACATAAGGCAGACCATGAGCCGACTTCTTTTCTCAGAGTCAGAGCTGTGTCTTGTCTTTTGTATTTGTTTTCTCATGGCTTCATTCTATTCAGAAAGTTTTATTGCAAGCCATGAGATTCATGATTGTAGCGGCGCGGAATGTCCTGTCTGTACGTTGATCCAGACAGCGAAGAATTTTTGCCGCACGTCTAAATCTACTGTATGCTATCCCAACGGTGCGCTCAATCTCTGCTTACTCAGCATTCTTATTTTAAGATTCACTCTTTTTTACTCTGTGCCGACAACTGCGGTACGGTTAAAGGTAAGACTAAACCGGTGAAAAACTTTTAGGAAAGGCAGCGCCAAAAAACGCACAGACCGTTAGGGTTGTCTATTTTCAGAAATAGGCTCGTCTACGGTTCATTTTTCTTGTTCTCTGAACATCACCATTCAATAGTAATCAATTAACAAGGAGTTTATTTTTATGAAACGAATAGTTCTTTTTATAGGTGTATTGGTATGCCTGAGCCTCAGTGCCATGGCAAGCGGGCGAAGGTTTATAGATAAGGCAGATGGAAAAACAAATGTGGTTACGACCATTTTCCCTCCTTATGATTTTGTGCGTGAGATTGCCGGCGACAAGGTTAATCTGACCATGCTGCTACCTCCCGGAGCGGAAAGTCATTCTTTTGAACCGACACCGCAGGATATTATCAAAATACAAAACGCTGATGTCTTTATTTATGTCGGCGGTGAATCCGATGCATGGGTTGAGCGAATTCTCAAATCCATGGATACAAGCCGTATGAGTATTATATCCCTCATGGACTGCGTGGCAGTAGTGGAAGAGGAGATTGTTGAAGGAATGCAGGATGAGGAAGAAGGGCATGATCACGGACATTCTCACGAGGAAGAAAGCTTTACCATTGCAGATGTTAAAGACCGCGCCCTGACAGATTGGGCTGGTGAGTGGCAATCGGTGTATCCGCATCTGCTTGACGGGACTTTGGATCCGGTCATGGAACATAAGGCTGAGGAGGGTGAAAAGACCGCCCGTGACTATTACGAGCAGTATAAAACGGCGTATGCAACGGCTATTGATAAGGTCAGCATCAGCGCCGACTCCATGACCTTCTATATAAATGGCGTTCCCACACGAGCCCAGTATGCGTACCGAGGAACCGGTATTATAGCAGAGGATGACGGAAGTCTCTGGGTGCGCTACAAATTTGAAGCTGTCGGCAGTCCGTCCAAGGGTGCGCCCAAGTACATTATGTTCAGCGACCACCTGCATGCTCCTGCCAAAACGGAACACTTTCATATATACGCAAGCGACAAAAGCTTTGACGAGCTTATGGCGGATACGAATCCCACGAATTATCCGACCTATTATCCTGCCAGTCTGACAAAGAATGAAATTGTGGCAGAGATGATAGGCCACGATCATGCAGAAGAAGTTGAATATGACGAACATGTCTGGACTGCTCCGCAAAACGCGAAACTCATAGTGCGCAAGATTGCCGCTGTTCTTAAAGAGCGGGATGGGGCAAATGCGGCTGTATACGAAAGCAATACTACCTCCTATCTAGCCAAGTTGGATGAGCTGGACGCTTCCTTTCAGGAATTGGTAAGGAGCGCGAAACGGCGAACCATGGTTTTTGGCGATCGCTTTCCCTTCCGTTATTTTGCCGATGCCTATGGGTTAAGTTATTTTGCCGCCTTCCCCGGTTGTTCAACGGAGACCGAAGCGAGTGCGGCTACGATTGCCTTTTTGATTAACAAAATCAGAGCTGAGAAAATCCCTGCGGTATTCCATATTGAACTTTCTAATGAAAAGATTGCCGACATTCTCTGTGAAGAAACTGGCGCACAAAAAATGCTCTTGCATGCGGTACATAACGTTTCTAAACGGGATTTTGATGGAGGGGCGAGTTACTATACTCTTATGTCCCGGAATATCCAAACATTAAGAGAAGCTCTCTACTAAGTTAAAAACTTCTCTGTTCAAAACAGAAAGGGCGGCGCATCACTAGTGATCGCCGTCTTTTTTTGTATAGACCTTAATGGTAGCAGAGTGGACAGTACTCAGTGACTCGTGAGCAATTTGTTCTTAACAACACTAAGACTAGCCACTTGCCACTAATCAAGCCGGTCAGACCTTGCTCTGGGATGGGTCAGACCTATGACCATGACTTGATTAGAGGTATAGCATCAAGGAGACGCTTGAGGTCTGACCGCCAAGCGCCAAGCTGTGTCAGTTACCAGCGAGACAATGTTGACAATGCTGTGTTCCCGATGATATGCACCGCTATACTGCCATTCTTCGGGCTTTTTCACCAGTCCTGCCGCAACCGGATTTTGGTCTATGTACTCAAAAACAGTCCAAAAGTCCTTATCGTCCTTGATCTCGCGTGAGAAAAACCTGTCCCCCCAGAAATGACCAGTCTTATGGTGCTTTTTATTCCACCGAATAGCAAAAACCATCTTAATCCACTTCATTATACTGGATAGACTTTCCCCTTTTTCAGGCGTAATGAGAAAGTGAAAATGGTTGCCCATGATGCAAAAATTCCACAGCTTGAACTTGAAACCTTTCTTGGTTTTTGCCTGTCCAATGATGACGAGAAAGAGTTCTTTCATCTCATCCGGCTCTAATTCAAAAGCGTCTCGGTTTACTTTCGAAGTAACGTGGTAGGTCAG
>JAISMB010000127.1 GCA_031276945.1 Spirochaetaceae bacterium
TCCACCTCCTATTACCGTATTATCTCCGATTGTTACACCTGGCATTATCTGGACACCAGAGCCTATCCAAACATTCCTGCCGATGTGTACCGGTATGTTATATACATAATGATTTTCCCTTAATATTGGCAATATGGGATGCCCTGATGTAGCTATAACTACATTAGGCGCAATCATACTATAGTCGCCCACATATATATGTTCATCATCGACAAAGGTTACATTAAAATTACAATATATACCTTTTCCAAAATGCACATGATGACAACCCCAATTTGCGTTCAACGGCGGTTCTATATGACAGCCTTCTCCTATTTCCGCACGCATTTAGACGGCGAGGTCTGATCTCCAGCTAATCCAATAAGGATGGAGAATCCAGTTGCCTTTAATATTTTTACTGCAAAAACAAAAAAGATTGGTCTTCTGAAGAACAATTTTATGTAGAAGTCAGTTTGATGGTGCCTTATGGATAAATTCATGGCTCCGGTTAGTAAGCGATACTAAGCCGCTCTCTTTCAGTGCGGAGTAGTAAGTTCACTGATTATGACGATGATGCAATAAGCATTGTTGTATGCAGGAGTGATAGGTAGACCTCGCTTTCACCATCGAGGTCAGTCGGCGGTTCCCGAGCCATTCGGGAATGTTCCCGAGCGACTCCGTGAGAGGGCAGACCTCAAGCTTTCTCCTCTCCAGTATGGACTTGATTTTTATCAGAAGGGATTCTACAGTAACGACGAGGAGGCGGCGGAAAGCCAGACCCAACACAAGAGCTTAAGGCTATGCTTTGGGTTAATCCTCTGTCCAGTCAAGAAAGGAGGTCTGCCCTGTCCAATCGTTTTTTGCGCCGTGCTTCGGCACACGATATTGTACAAAAATTAAGCGCTAAAGCTGTCTTGGAGCGCGGGTTGATAGAGGACGGCGATCGAATCCTCATCGCCGTATCAGGCGGTAAAGATTCAACAGTCCTTGCATGGGTGCTTTCTACCCTGCGACCGGTGTTAAAAAAACACTATGAGCTTGTCGCAGTCCATATCTCAAGCGACTTTTGTGCATGCTGTAAAAAATCAGCGCTTAAAGACAGGCTTGCACAGTGGGATATTCCGTTTACCGATCTTTTTGTGCCGATTATCGGGAGGCTTAAACAGGGGCGCAGCATGAACTGCTACTGGTGTTCTACCCAGCGGCGAACCGAGTTGCTGAACTTTGCCGTTGAAAATCAGTATAATAAAATTGCACTGGGACACCACCTTGACGACATCCTTGAAACATTTTTTATGAACTTGATGGCAAAAGGTCAGTTTTCTTCTCTTCCGCTTTTCCTTGCCTATCGCAACTATCCGGTTTCTCTTATCCGACCGCTCGGCTACCTTGAAGAAGAGCAGATCATAGCCTGTGCCGATGAAAAAGGCATCCTCAAAGCTGCCTGTACCTGTCCTTACGGGCTGAACTCGGAACGCCGCCGTATCCGCGCGCGTCTTGCAGACTTGACCGGCAATTCTAGTGCGGTAAAGCGGCGCATCTTCCGTGCAGTAGAAACAGCACGGTCTGCAAATCCTTAAAGTGGGAGCCGCTTTCCTCCTCTAGTCTCCGCCCTGCCGCCTTTTCTATAATCAGTTATGACGTACTTAACTAATTTTCATGCAATAGAGGAATACCTTAAATCAGGTAAAAGTTCATGCGTACTGCTTGTGGCAAAAGCTGGTCCTCGTGCGCAACAAATCATCTCTCAGGCAGTAGCTCTGAGAATCAGACTAGAAAGAACCGGCGTAGCTTCTCTTGATCGGCTTGCACCGGGACATCGGGGCATAGCTTTACAAATTGAAGACAAGTCCCTCCTTGATACAACCGATCTTGCCGGATTCTTAGAATCCCTAGGCAGTAGGCGCAGCGCTTTGGTTGTCATTCTTGATGAAATTACCGATCCGCATAACTACGGCGCCATACTGCGTTCCTGCGATCAATTCGGTGTTGACATAGTCGTAAGCAGAACTCGCCGCAGCGCTCGAAACACCGATATAGTAACGGCTACCTCAGCTGGAGTATCGGCATGGGTGCCGGTTGCCGAAGTTCCTAACCTTCCCCGCGCAGTCCAAGACCTTAAAGAGGCTGGCTTTTGGATTTACGGCGCCGATATGTCAGGAACACCGGTCTATCAGAGCGATCTGAGCGGACGAGTCGCCCTCATTCTCGGCAGTGAAGGCAGCGGTATCTCCCGCCTGCTTCGGGAACAGTGCGATACACTCATTGCTATTCCTTCAAAAGGGAAAATAGATTCTCTGAACGTATCTGTCGCAGCCGGCGTGCTTCTTTACGAAATTTTGCGTCAAAATGATACTATAAAACCGCCTCATAATTTTGCTGTATCAAAATAACACGATTACTGCCCAATAGAAGACGGTATACCTGAGGAGCTGCGCTGAAAATCTGTTCCCATGTGTTCTCAGAACGCATTTTTTCTTGTGAAAAGAGGGAAATTTTGAACTATATGAAGGTAATACCGCTTATAGTGCCGTGTTGGCACGTTTATTGCAAATATATAAGTGTTGATGCGAAAGAGGGTCGCCGAATTCGGGGCGCTGTTTTAGGCATCACAAATACTACTTTTTTGAGGAGATATGATATGAAAGCTGTTACATTGTATCGTCCGGTTAATTTTGAGCGTGCATTACAGGATGTCGACCGGCATTTTGAGTCGTTTTTCAACGGGTTTCCCTTTAGCCCTTCTGAGCGTTCGTTTAATTACGGACCGGCGGTTGATTTTAGGGAAAATAGTGAAGGGTATATTTTAGAGGCGGATCTTCCGGGATTTGACGAAAAGGACGTTGAGATTCAGCTTAACGGTACTACTCTTACCATTGAGTCAAAAAAAGAGAGTGCAGCGGAAACAAAGAAAGAGACGTACCTACTCCATGAACGGCGTGTTCTTTCCTTCAGCCGCTCCTTTGCGCTGCCGGAAAATGCTGACACCGAAAACATCAAAGCAAATTTCAAAAACGGTGTTTTGGAATTGTCCATTAAAAAGACCCTTGAGGCTAAAAAGCGGACCATTCCGATCAATCAGTAAACAATAAGGAGAAGCGAAGGTTGCCTCTTGCAATAAGGGGCAACCTTTTTTATTTTATACGTACTTGATCAGGCATACATCAGTACTAGTTTATGATGCACAGGGCTGATCTCTTTTTCACTCGATTGACAAAGCGGACAGACGTTTGGCGGCGTGGACAGACAGCCCTTCCGGTGAAGGTTTATGAATAGAAGAGGAGGGCAGGTTAAAACCCTCAGGCTGCTTCAACAAAAGCAAGCTGGAAGGGTTCAATAGCTTAATTTTTTATGATCGCTTCATTAATGGCATCACTGTATGCTCATAGTACGATATCCCTTGCAGGGCAAGAATATATTAACGATGGTATCGCTATAGTAATTCTTATCGTCCTTATAGTGGCAAGCGCAAAGATTGCAAATATCGTACTCACAACGGTTATTCGCCGGCTCGTTAGGCATACAAAAACAAAATGGGATGACCGGCTTTTTGAAAGTCATTTCTTTCTCCGGTTCTCGCGCTTTGTGCCGGCTCTTGTGGTATACCTCTTAATGCCGGTTCTTTTCCCCGATGATAAAGGGCTTATGACCCAGCCGGTCATTGTTTATATCCGGCTCTTTGTTATTGCCTTTATACAGGGCATGGTTGTTTATACCATTGCCGCATTCCTTGATGGTCTGCACCTTTTTTACCAAAAAGACTATACTGAAAGCGCTAAAAGACGGCCGATCAAGGGCTACGTTCAGTTAGTAAAAGTCTTTTTGTATATTATTGGCATCATCCTCGTGGTAACAACCATTGCTCAAGTCTCACCGGTTGGTATTTTAAGCGGTATTGGTGCTATGAGCGCCGTACTTATGCTGGTATTTAAGGACTCTATTGTCGGCTTTGTATCAAGTATGCAGCTTTCTGCTAACGATATGGTGCGCATAGGCGACTGGATAGAGATGCCTAAATATAATGCAGATGGTGATGTTATTGATGTTACATTACAATCAGTCGTAGTACAAAATTGGGATAAGACTATTTCAACCATTCCTATTTATGCGCTTATTTCCGATAGTTTCCGTAACTGGCGCGGCATGTCTGAATTCGGCGGGCGCCGGATTAAACGCTCGATCTATATCGATATGCGATCAATTCATTTTTTATCATATGAAGAAATCAAGAGTTTATCACAGATTCCGCTGATTGCTGAGTATATGAAGCAAAAAATTGCCGAAATAGAAGAACAGAATAAGGCATTGCAGATAGACAGCGCTGACTATGTGAGCGGGCGTCATCTTACCAACCTCGGTACATTCCGTGCGTATGCAGAGGCTTATATTGCAAGCCTTTCTACGGTTGATAAAAACAAGACACACCTTGTCCGTCAATTACAGCCGGATGCCAATGGGCTGCCTCTTGAGCTGTATTTATTCAGCAATGATACTCGATGGGTTTATTATGAAAATATACAATCTGATATTTTCGATCATCTTTTATCAATTATCTCTACTTTTGGATTGCGAGTATTTCAGAACCCATCAAGTGCTGATCTCCAAATGATTGCTCGTGCATTGAATCCTTAAATTGAAGACGGGAGCCGTTCAAAAAAGTGGCTTACTCGATCACATAAAAGGCTTATTGCATATAGCATAAGCCCCTCATTTATCTTGTAAGCCTCTTAATTACCTGTTGTTGTAAGACCTTTTATCTAGTTGAATAAGGCTCTCTACGCCTCGGTTGTTTTGCGGGAACTCGAGATCGGGGTCCGTGTTGAACGGCTTATACTATCTGCGCCGTGTTTGTAGAAGACACGCACCCGCTTATAAAGCCCTTCCCCTTCGCTTTTAGTATCAATATCAGCAATAGTGTTTATCGTGGTGTGAATAAGCCGGCGGTCAAAAGGATTCATCGGCTCAAGGAGAACAGACATACGGTTTTCCCGAACTTTGTCGGCAGTAGTATAGGCAAGACGCACCAGTGATTCTTCATGACGAATTCGATAATTTTCACTGTCTAATATAATACGTACATTTTCCTTAGTCTGTTTTCCAGCATATACATTTGCCAAAAGCTGTAAAGCATCAAGATTTTTCCCTTTTTTCCCAATTAAAATCGAAGAATGTTCTGAATTGAGTTGAAAACTAATTTTATTTTCTTCCTGCATTACCGTTTCCGCAGTTCCCGGATAACCCATTTTTTCCATAAGTGTTTCTAAAAACTGTATCATATCAAGCTCGAATTCAGGGGAAATCGGCGCAAAAGTTTCCGATACGGTAAGAGGATCCGGGGTCTTTTTAAGTATTTGCGTGGGTGGTTGTTCTGCTGCTGTTTCAAGAGCCTGATTGATATGCACTCTAATCTTAACATGTCCTTTCTTAAAAAGACCAGCTCGTTGAAATTCCAATATCTCGATATCAAAATCAGATTTACCGAGTCCTAGTTCCGCAGCCGCAAGGTTTATTGCTTCTTTTTCAGTGCGGCCTTCAAATTCATACGTCATATTGTTTATGCTCCTCACATTATTAGAATGGCTCTTATAAGAGGTCAACCTCAAGCCTTTATCTTAAAGCTCTGATAAACACTGCAACACTACTATTTGTAATATGACTTTATACTGCTCCTTTTTTTCTTACAAAGCTGCACCATACCTTAAGATTTTTGCACTGACAGACCTTTGGAAGATGAGATGCAGCCTTCAGTTGAAGTATCAGTTTTGTCAGTACCTTAAAAAGTCCAAAACTCCGAAAGCCTTCCGCAGACAGTGTATTATTTTCTTTTCTTTTTGGGTGGTGCAATAACCGGCTTGGTAAAGGTAACCGGCATTGCTGCCTTCCTCTGCGCCACATATTTATTGATGATTATCTGTTGGACTAAGGATAAGGCATTTGACATAATCCAGTAGACTAACAAACCGGATGGTACGTCGTAGAGGGCAAAGAAAAAAACAAGCGGCAGAATAAATAACATTATTTTAGTCTGCGCATTGCCTTGCTGATCCGGCGTTTGAGTAATCTTGCCATACAAGAGCTGCGATGCTACATAAATAAAAGGTAATGCTCGTATGTCGCTCCAACCGAGGAGTGGAATTTGTAACGGTGCAAAATTCCAGACCGATTCTGGCAGGGAAAGGTCCGGTATCCAGCCCGGAATAAAGAGCGCCCCCCGCAGATCAAAATGGTTGTTAAACAGATTATACATAGCTATGAAAATGGGAATCTGCAAGAGCATAGGGAGACAACCGGACAGTGGATTGTAGCCTTCTTTTTTATACAATTCCGCCATTTCCATATTCATTTTTTGCGAATTGCCTTTATATTTATCTTGTATTTCTTTTATTTTAGGAGACAGAGCCTGCATGCGCAGCGTTGCTTCAGAACTTCTCTTAGTCAAAGGGAAAAACAGTACTTTTACCAGTAAAGTCAAGAGAATAATTGCCACACCGTAATTAGGGATAATTTTATAAAAAACCATTAAAAGCCATTTTAAGCCGGTTTCAAGCGGCGCTAAAATACCGGATGTATTAGCTACTTTTAACAGTTCCATATCACGCAACCCAAAACTGTTAGCACCGTTATTATAAATGGTCAGTGTTTCTTGATTCTTGGGACCGAGATAAAACCGATAAGTATCCTCGGTACGAGAGCTGGCTATTGCAGGTCGTGTTATATAAAGCCGTGAAGCGCCCGATAATCCCGGTTCTGCCGCGCTAGAAAAGGCTATATCGTACTGAGCGGGATAGGGGATAGCAATTAAAGTAAAATATTTTCCGGCTATAGCTGCCCATGAGGGCCGGTTTGTTATTATAGTCGGACCGCTCTCAGTCACTTTCTCCTGTTTCCGTTTACCATTGGTATAGGTAAAATAGGTGCGGTATTCGGAACGCTGGTCTAATTTATCAAACTGTGGTCCAATTTGCGGACCAAAACCCAGGGTATAAGCTGCCCCGGAAAAATCTATTGCGCTCAAGCTATTATCGCCGGTCAGGTTAATAATCAGCTCAAACAAATATTCATCGGGCTTAAAGTTATAGCGTTTGGTTAAACGAATTGTTTTGTCGTTTACCATAAAATCCCGGTAGTATTCAACTGAATACTCAGAGAGTCTGCGCATATAAAAAAACGAAGTGAGCGGCACAGCGTTGAGTCCGCCAAAAGCAAGAGAAAAGGCGTGCGCTTCGGCAGTACCGGCAAATATCATTTCTACCGGCTCATCTTGATCAAAGTGTTTTGTAAGTTTATAAGAAACAATATCGCCACCGGCATTAGTCAAGGTTACCATAAGTAGACCGGTATTGACACTAATCAACTGTTCAGAAACAGGAGCATCGGTAAGCACCTCATTCACCACAGTACTGTTTGCCGGCTCTGTTTCCGCTCCTGATAAAAACTCACCGGAGGTAGAGAGCGGTTCAGAGGTTATCGGTGCGGTTTGTGCTGCTGTCTGAGATGTGGTAACCGGCGTTGGCATAAAAAATACAGCTTGAATGAGATAAAACACCGATATAACTATGACCGAAAGTACTACGGCTAGTATTGTTCGTTTTTCCATTAAATTTCCTACTAAACTTCTAGATTAGGGTACCGGATCGTATCCGCCCGGATGAAAAGGGTGACAGCGTAAAATACGTTTCATTCCGAGAAAAAGCCCATATACGACACCGTATTTTTGTATGGCTGTATAGGTGTATGCAGAACAACTAGGAACATACCGGCAACAAGCGGGAAAATGCGGCGATATAATTTTTTGATAACAGGTGATTAAGAAGAGGAGAAAAGTTTTCAACACAAGCCTATCTCCTTGCAAAGGAAGGTTAGTTGCTCTTTACGCCGAGCAAGACTATCATGCCCCGGAAATACCAGCACTACCATATCATAACCACAGGCTAATGACGGTCTAATATGACGATATGCTTCTCGCGCAAGACGCCGCGCCCGATTACGTTCTACCGCATTACCAAATTTGCGAGAGAAGGTAAAGGCGATTCGATTATAAGATACGGTATTTTTTATAACCAGCAACTTTGCTCCATAACACTGGACCATTTTTCCGCAGTTAAACACTTTTCGAATCTCATTCTGCGATTTAAGCCGCTCATGCCGCTTAAATTGAAAATATCCTGGCATTACCTAGTACGGCTTTTTTTCGTCAGATACTGTCAATTTTATGCGTCCTTTTGCCCGGCGACGTTTTAACACCAGCCGGCCTCCACGAGTAGCCATGCGCGCTCTAAACCCAAATTTCCTGTTACGTTTTACTCTACTTGGTTGATATGTCCTCTTCATACAAGCTCCTTTTCAAAAAAACGGCATACACACAAGCCGATAGTAAAAAGATACTAAATACCAGATAAATATGCAAGGGGCATACGCGACTAAGGTTAGTTCCTTTTTTTCTCCTGTCTCTTTTTCTCTTTTACTGGCAGGCACGTAGGTATCCTCGGTTCTTTCTCTTTCAAGCCACGGCATATACCCAAGGCTAAAGCGGTGGGCTTCTTGATTCCTTCTTGTAGTATACGCCCACTTTCCTCTCTCTGCCTTCTGACTATCCTCGCAAAGTATACCTCTTGTCCTCCAGCGTGAGTTTATTTTTTATGCCACACCGAGAACATAGCTGAGTTGCGGCGAACCTTCTATCCACTATGACCGTTTGAGACAGTTTTAGGAGTAATAAACTTATGGCACTAGATGCACAATTCACCGCTATTCTTCAAACGCTCATTGCAGAGCAAGGAAAACAAGCCCTGACCAACCCTGCCAAGTGCAGAGCCTTCCTCCCTGACTATACTAAAAGCGAGTATACCAAAGAACGTCGCCTGCTGTTTCAGGTTGTGGAAGCAGGAACAGCCAAGGCGCTTGACTCGGCTGCTGACGTGGAACTATGCAAGAAACAGCAGGCTCGGCATTTACAGGAAGAATTGTTTATGACAGAGGAGAGCGCAATTCAGGTAGTAACTATACTTGCTTTAGTCTTGCGTGGTGATACCAGTACGCCCTCCGTTCAACCGCGTCAAGCAAGTCAGCCCAAGCCGCGCACCTCAGCCAGTCCTGCACCGGCAACGCCGCCTACCTCGCGGACACAGCACACAGGTATGGCGCTGGTGCCGGCGGGGACCTTTATGATGGGGAGTAATAAATGTGATTGGGAGAAGCCGGTACATCGGGTAACGATAAGTACGCCGTTTTATATGAGTAAGTATCTGGTAACGCAAAAGGAATGGCAGGAGGTTATGGGAACGACTATTGCGCAGCAATGGACGGAGGCAGGGGGCAGCGGTTCTCCCAGTTATGGGGTAGGAGACAATTACCCCATGTATTATGTGAGCTGGTATGAGGCTATAGAGTACTGTAACAAGCTGAGTGTCAAGGAAGGGCTAGAGCCTGCGTATAGTGGAAGCGGAGATGCGATACAGTGTAAGTTCAAGGCGAGGGGTATAGGCTGCCGACTGAGGCAGAATGGGAATGGGCGGCGCGCGGGGGCGGCAAGGATCCGCTTGATTATATCTTCGCCGGAAGCAACAGTGTTGCTGCGGTCGCATGGCATTATGACAATAGCGGGGGCAGTACGCATCCTGTGGGGACCAAGGCGCCTAACAGTCTGGGGCTTTACGACATGAGCGGGAACATCTGGGAATGGTGCTGGGACTGGTATGGCTCGTATGGGAGCGGCTCTGTTACAGACCCGACCGGTGCGGCTTCGGGTAGCTACCGCGTGTATCGCGGGGGGAGTTGGTACTTTGCGTCGGGCGAGCGTTCTGCCGATCGGGACGGCGACAATCCAACGAAGCGGCGCAGCCATCTGGGGTTTCGGGTGGTGTGTCCCTAGCCCAAAGACAGACCTCGCCCTTTGACCCGACATAAGTAGTCAGACCTCGAAAGCTGAGTAGGTCAGACCTCGCCGTTGCACTATGTAGTTGTCGGCTTCCTGTCCATGTAGTTGCCGGCTCCCTGCTCATGTAGCTGCCGGCTCCCTGTCCATGTAGTTGCCGGCTCCCTGCTCATGTACGCGTCGGCTTCCTGTCCATGTACGCGATACAATCTCGCCTTAGCCCGTGATACAACTAAGCATTACCCCGCGACACTCCCTAGGTCAGACCTCGCCCTTTGACCCGACATAAGTCAGACCTCGAAAGCTGGGTAGGTCAGACCTCACCGTCAAAATAGCAGACCTCGAAAGCTGAGTAGGTCAGACCTCGCCGTTGCACTATGTAGTTGTCGGCTTCCTGCCCATGTACGCGATACAACCTCGCCTTAGCCCGTGATACAACTAAGCATTACCCCGCGACACGACTAGGTCAGACCTCACCGTCAAAATAGCAGACCTCGAAAGCTGAGTAGGTCAGACCTCGCCGTTGCACTATGTAGCTGCCGGCTCCCTGCCCATGTACGCGGCAGCTCCCTGCTCATGTAGCTGCCGGCTCCCTGTCCATGTACGCGATACAACTAAGCATTAGCCCGCGACATCACCCTCCTAATCAAGAGTGAATAGTGAAGAGAGGACTGAGTGAAGGTCTCAGTCTAATCCGTGTTGGGGCAGACCGTGGAATACCGAGGAGATGTACACTTTTCTTTTTTCTTATCCCATAGTAGTATCACAAAACTATGGACCGGGAAAAACTGGTACAGAAAATTATTCGGTTCCCGTTGATTGTACATAAGATGACCAATGATCTCTTATTGGGAGACTTTCGATCAATCTTCCGTGGACACGGCATTGAAGTCGATGAAGTCAGACTCTATGAGTCAGGCGACGATGTGCGGGCAATAGACTGGAATGTGAGCGCACGCTTTGGCACTCCTTACCTTAAGATCTATCGGGAAGAGCGCGATCAGACTGTTTTTATTATCTTGGATTGTTCGTCATCCATGAATGCCGGCGGGCTTGTGCGCGCGTATGATCAGGCGGTTCTTGTACTGGCGTTGATGGCATTTTCAGCAGAATATGCAGGACAGCCGGTCGGCGCTCTGTTTTTTAATCAAAAAATCACCACCGTTTTCCCTTCGCGTAAAGGAAGCTCCCATACTATGATGATTATTAACGCGGCTCTGCAAGCTTCCTTAGAGGGAAACAATAGTAACTTATCCGATGCGCTCACCGGCGCAGGAAGACTGCTCAAACGGCGCAGTTTTGTGGTGGTTATCTCCGACTTTCAGAGTTTAGGCTGGGAACGGAGTATGGATATACTGTGCCGGCACCATGAAGTCGTTGCCGTGCGGATCAATGCTTCTGAAAACTTAAGCGGCGCCGGGCTGGTGTCTGTAACTGATCCTGAAACCGGCGCTACGGTTTTTATGCCGACACGGCATGAGGGGTTTCGCGGGTTTTGGCAGCTTCGGCATAAAGAACAGCAGGATAAATGGCAGGCACGGTGCAGGCAAGCCGGCGCTGTGCCGTTAAGTATAAGTACCGCTGATAATGTGGTGGAATGTCTCGTAAAGTTTTTTAAGCATAGAAGCTAAAGAGCAGCAGGTTTTGCGCATAGTCCTGTGCGGTAAGGGAGTTGAAACCTATCAAGCAGATCCTGTATCTTTATCCATGATGAATCCAGAACAGCTTGCTACACAGCTCCGGGCGATTGAAGATTGTCCGGTTGATTTTTCAGTCGTTTTTTCCGGAAAAAAGAGCAAACGACTAAACGGTACGTATAAACCGGGAACACGAGAAATTTATATCAATGACCGGAACTTCGATTCCGATAACCTGCTTTTATATACCGCCATTCATGAATATGCCCACCATCTTCATGCCATCCTTCATACTAATGGGGTGCTGCCAATCCGCCATCATAGCAGCGAATTTATGGCAATACTGCACCGTCTTATAGAAAAAGCAGAAACTAAGGGCTTATATCGGAATGTGTTTAATGACTCCCCTGAGTTGCTCGATCTCACAAAAGTTATACAAAGCCGCATCGCCACAGACGGAGAAATAATCAAAGAATTAGGCGAACTTTTGTTCAATGCTTATGAATTGTGTACGAACATAGGCGGTCGCTTTGAAGACTACCTTGATCGTATAGTGAGAATACCACGTCTGACTGCAACAACCGCCATGAAAATACATCAGTTTAATCTGAATCCGTCTCTCGGCTCAGATACTCTGCGCTTTCTTGCCGGTATTAAAAACGAAGATCAGCGGGGGCAAGCTCAATCGGAATTGCTTCAAGGCTCAAGTATTGACACGGTACGGGTAAAAAATCGGAAAACAAAAACAGAAGAACCAGCTCTTCAAACGGTAAACCGCGCTCAATTAGAAAAAGAAAAATTTCGACTTGAGCAAAGCATAGAACTTTTATCAAAACGGCTTGAAGAACTTGAACGGATATTAGCAGCGCCGGATGATCATGCTCATTAAGAGCGGTAATCTCCGTTAATTTTTATATAATCATAGCTTAGATCGCAGCCCCAAACGGTAGCAGTACCGTTACCGTCTCCTACGGTAATGTGTATTCCAATACATTCCTCAGAGAGGACTTTTTTTGCTTCTGCTTCAGAGAAAGGAAAGAGGCTTCCCTGCTGACAAACCTGAACTACACCGGCTGCACTAGCAAAGCTCACCGCGACACGATCCGGATTAAAAGCAACGCCCGCATAGCCTAATGCACAAAGGACCCTACCCCAATTTGCATCAGAACCAAAAATAGCTGTCTTAACAAGACTTGATGCAGCAACGGCTCGTGCCAATATCTCCGCACTTTTTTCATCTGCCGCTTTATCAACCGTTACGCTAAGCATTTTTGTAGCGCCTTCACCGTCCTTTGCCATATCCATAACAAGGCTGATGCACAGTTGCTCCAAAGCTTGGACAAAGATGGCATAGTCTGCATCAAGAGCGGTAATAGTTTTATTCTTTGCCGCCCCGTTAGCCATAATCAGCACCATATCATTAGTTGATGTATCACCATCAATTACCAGACGGTTGAATGAACGGCTTACTGCTTGACGGAGCGCGCTGTCAAGCAAAGGAGCTTTTATACCGGCATCAGTCGTTATAAAAGCTAACATAGTAGCCATATTAGGATGAATCATACCGGAGCCTTTGACTATCGCTCCGAGATGTACGGGTACTCCTCCAAGTTCGAGAGCCACAGCTCTGGTCTTCTTTCGGGTATCAGTTGTCATAATTGCTTCAAGAGCGGCATCTGAGCCGGCAGCATCGGCACGAAGAGAGCGCACGAGAGAATCCATACCCGCTTCAAGCGCGGCTAGAGGAAGCGGCACGCCAATAACACCGGTAGAAGCTACCGCAACCTCATGCTCAGGTAGGGTAAAGGCACCGGCTACAAGGGCAGCCATACGGCGCGCATCGTTAAGACCGGTCTCACCGGTACAGGCATTAGCATTGCCGGAATTGGCAATCAGCGCCCGAATTGTACCGTGTTTCAAATGTTCTTTGGTAACGAGTATACTTGCTGCTTGTACTTGATTAGTTGTAAAGACTGCCGCTGCTGTACAGGGATATTCTGAAACAAGTAAGGCAAGATCAGGTTTGTGGGAAGCGGCTTTGATACCGCACCATATACCGCCTGCCCGAAAGCCGCGTGCAGCACAAATCCCGCCATCAATTTCTTTTTCTTTCATGGATGCCGGCGACGGGATTTGAACCCGTACCCCCTTGCGGGGAGGGGATTTTAAGTCCCCGGTGTCTACCATTCCACCACCCCGGCTGTCTATAACACACTATAACGGAGCCTCTTCTAAACTGTCAAGCTATAAGCCACCGCTTGACAGCCTTTGAAGAAACCTTAGGTCTTATCGGTATCAAACTTTTCTATTTCTCTCAGGTACTTTTTTGTCTGAATATTACGGAGCAGTCCTTTTCGTTTTTCCAAAACATTGATGATCATGCTCATACTGCGCGCTGCATCACTGTTTTTGAATATTTCAAGTCCTTTTGGCGGTAGGTTATCAACCATTTCCAATAAATACCGCAATAGTCCTGAAATCTTATAGCCGCTAATAATAAGCGCAGCTTTCTGCACTTCAGTACTGGGAACTTGAGCTTCCGCTTCCTGCTTTGGTTCTGCTTCTGACTCTGAAGCGCCAGCCGGTGCATCAATTTCACTCATCATTATCATACCAGTCCTCCCAAACCATACGCTTTCTTCTTTGTTTTCCTGATCAAGATTTTGTTTTAAGGCACGCGCCCAGAGATCTTTAACCAGTGCCGGATCAGCCGGTCTTGAGCGTGCTTTAAGCGTCTGCAACTCTTCTTCCGCACCGGTATCGGTATACAATTTTGTCAGTATTGCTATTATATCGGCATCATCCGGACTAAGCGCCAGTAAGTCTTCAAATATTTGAATTGCCAAGGCAAGATTCCACATTTCGTTGTACAAAGTTCCCAAAAGCAAGCGCGCCCCTCTCTCTTGAGGACGGAACGCAAGGTAAGCTTTGAGCTGTTCTTCCGTTGCCTTGTATTTTTTCTTTTTATGCTGAATATCCGCTAATTTAAGATAAATACTATGCTGATTCGGATCGAGCAGCAGCATCTCCTTAAACAACGCTTCAGCTTTATCATCATTCCCCAATCCTAAGTACGCTTCTGCGGCAGCATTAAGCGCCGGCTTATAATGCGGCTCTGTATTCAAAACCGTCTGTATTTGTGCCAGCGCATCAGCATACCTGCCCTCTTGGTTATAGGCAGAGGCAAGCTGAATTTTAAGGTCAAGATTATCCGGCACACGGGTAATTGCCTGTTCAAGTTCTCTGATTGCCTCAGAGGTATTCCCTTCTTTTTCAAGCGCCACTCTGAGGTTAAGCACCGCCTGAATGTACTGCGGGTTTAATTTGAGCGCATACCGGTATTCTTCTTGCGCCTCTTTAATTTTCCCTTGAGCGGCGTATACCAGCCCGCGGTTATTGTGCGCATCGACTTCTGAAGGGTTTGCGTGGATCAAATCGGTAAAGAGCCGTTCCGCTTCTTCAAAGTTTTTGCGCCGGTAGGCAATAAGCCCTAAATTATTCAGCGGCGCACTCCATCCTTCCCGTGCTTCAAGCGCCTTATAGTATTTGTTTGCCGCCTCATCAAGATTGCCACTCTCTTCAAGGGCTGCTCCGTAGTTATAGCAAAGCAGCGCATTGTGTGGGTCAACCTCAAGCCCGTCTTGAAAAACAATGGAAGCCTTGGCTTCTTCGCCCCGGTTATAAGCGACAATGCCAAAGTTGTTATAAGCCGGCACATAAGTTGGAGCAAGTTCAACGCTTTTTGCATAAGCCATAAGCGCAGCATTATAATGACCGGCTTGGGCGTTTATATTGCCCAGCTCATAATAAAAATAGGCGCACAAAGGATCAGCATCCACGGCGCAGGTTAAGGTATCAAGCGCGACTTGTAATTTACCCTGCATGCGGTAGAGGCGGATAAGGGGCTTAATAAGAGATTCATTATCAGGAAACAATACCAAGGCGTCTTTTAAGAGACGTTCTGCCTCTGCATAATTATCATGTTCTAAGAATGATGCAACACGGCTTAGGGTGTTGGGAACAGTCAATGCATTCATGAAGGACCTCTTTATCGGGATTTAGTTCCCAGTATACGCTCACCAGAGACAAAGGTCAATGTATTTATCGGTTTTTCGGCATGCTTGTTCTGTCCGCGCAGGCTGCTTCTATTATTGCATAAAATAAAAGCGGGGTTATTCACCCCGCTTATCTATTCTTTGGTTACTTGTCCGTAGAATCTACCGGTCTGTCTCACCAACGCTACCAACGTTTGTGTCATCGAGGTTAAGGTGCGCCTTCCAAATCTCCGTTGCGCCCTGAACGTTTGATATAAAGTATATATCATTGTTCGCACCCCATGCAGGGGGAATAGACATCAACGTTTCCGCTCGTCAACTGCATTAAATCCGTGCCGTCTTCTGTATGAGGTATAAATGCAGCCGGTGCTCTGTTATAGTTATCCTTGACCTCGTAATAACCCTTCTATAATAGACCGATTAGGGGGTGTCATCAAAAGGTAGGAAGATAGATCTGAGATAGAGAGCGGCGAGAAAGGAATCAGAACGTTGAGCAGAACGAGTAGTACTACCTCTGTACTGTTTGAGCCAACCGAAATACATTCTCAATAAGATGGCGCTTCTTATACAGCTCTGTGTCATAAGTCCTTACCACCTTCGACTACGCTTGGAAGGAATAACTACCTTAATACCTCCTGCACAGGCTGTGTCTATTACCTGGTTCACATCATACCCTCTATCGGCTAACAAGACTTTTACCGATAAACCTGCTATTAA
>JAISMB010000061.1 GCA_031276945.1 Spirochaetaceae bacterium
TGAGATAGAAAGCGGCGAGAACGGAATCGGTGCGTTGAGCATAACGTTAGAGATGGTCTAGCGCAGGCTCAGTGATAGGCTGTGGGAAAAGATAAAAGACTTACTACCAGGAGCGGCAGGTAAACAGGGTCGAATGGCTCATGACAATCGACGCTTTATCAATGCTGTATCTTGGATTATCAGAACCGGCGTTCCAGACAGAGATTTACCTCCTGAATACGGAGACTGGAAAAATACACACCGAAGGTTTTGCCGCTGGCGGGATAGAGATGTCTGGAAAACAATAGCCCCTGAAGTTATCGGGGAAGTAGATACCCAGTGGCTTATGATAGATGCAACTTATAGCAAAGTCCACGCGGATGGATGTGGAGCGGTTGGAGGAAATCAAGCAATAGGGCGTACAAAAGGGGCTCAATACCAAAGTCCACCTTGCTATAGATTAAGAAGGGAAAGCCGGTACGTATCATAGTTTCAGCGGGGCAGGAGGCGGATTGCACCTATGCACCGCCCTTAATGGCAGGTGTATAGGTAAAAGTCTTGTTAGCCGATAAAGGGTATGACGTGAACCATGTAATAGATACAGCCTGTGCAAAAGGTATTAAGGTAGTTATTCCTTCCAAGTGTAGTCGGAAGGTGGTAAGCACTTATGACACAGAGCTGTATAAGAAGCGCCATCTTATTGAGCATGTATTTCGGTGGCTTAAGCAGTACAGAGGTATCGCCACTCGCTATGCTAAACGCTCTGATTCCTTTCTTGCCGCTCTCTATCTCAGATTTATCTTCCTTCCTTTTGACAACACTCCCTAGCCTGTGGCATTATTTGCCTACACAAAACTGACTGAATATAGTTTCAAGCAGCTCGGCTGTTGATACTTCACCGGTAATCTCACCGAGAGCAGTGAGCGCATCGCGAAAATGAGGCGCAATCAGATCAAGAGTCTGTCCCGCTTGTACAAGGGCAAGCCCTCCTTCAAGAGCTTCCACTGCCCGATCTATAAGACTTTTCTGCCGTTCTGAAGCAATACCGGTCGGGATTTCTCTATCCGGCAGGCTCAAAAGCGCGGCGGCAATGTCCTTGCCGAGGTCTGCAAGCCCTGCACCGGTCTTTGCACTCACCGCACGATACCCTTCAGGCGCCGGCGCCGTGTCCGCTTTGTTCCATACAGGCAGTAGCGGTACGGGGGAGGCGCGTATAAAGTCTTCATCTTTAGGTACAAGTCCGTGTGCGCCGTCAATCACATACAGTACAAGGTCAGCACAAGATGCCAACTCACGGCTTCGGTTTATACCGAGCTGTTCAAGCGTGTCTGAAGAATCATGCAGCCCTGCTGTATCAACAAGCCGAACCGGTAAACCCTCAATCACAATCCATGCCTCTATCCAATCACGCGTTGTGCCGGGCACCGGTGTTACTATGGACCTGTCTTCTCTGAGCAGCCGGTTAAAAAGGCTTGACTTTCCCGCATTAGGACGCCCTGCAATAACAAGCAGCGCCCCCTCTTGGTAGAGCCTTTCTTGTTGAAAAGAAGCGGAAAGCGCCCTCAGCCGCTCAAGAACGGCGCAGGCAGCCTGAGTATCAGGTATTTCCCTATCGCTTTCAAGTTCTTCATCAGGATAGTCAAGAACGATCTCTATGCCCGCAAGAATAGCAAGCAGGCAGCGTTTAAGGTCCTGTATCTGGGCTTCCAAATCACCTGCAAGACGCTGCACCGCCCGCTCTCGCGCCTTATCTGTTTTAGCACGGACTATCTCCATAACCGATTCTGCTTTAGTCAGATCGAGCTTGCCGTTCATAAATGCACGGAAGGTAAATTCGCCCGGTAAGGCAGCGCGAAAACCGGCAGCACGCAGCGTTTTAAGCACGGCTTCTACAACCGCTACCCCTCCGTGGCAGGTAATCTCGGCGCTCTCTTCACCAGTATAGCTTCTTGGCGCATGAAACACGGACACGAGTACCGAGTCTATTTTTTCTCCCGCATTGTTCAGCCAGCCATAGACTATACTGTGTGCCGGCGCTCTTTCTAACTGTGCCGGTGCGGAAAAACAACGAGCAATCAAGGATAAAGTGTCTTTGCCTGAACAGCGGATAAGGGCAAGGGCGCTTTCAGCCTTTGGCGTAGCCAGAGCTGCTATGGGACTATCGTCTCCGTATAAAGCTTTCATAGGTCAACGCTCCAGCGCGGTCTATAGTATTTCTTTTGCTCATAAAACTGTACCCCGGCGTTAAAATGCCGTTCAGCTTCTAAAGAACTAGGCGGACCATGTCCCGGCATAATGGTAAAATCCCCCGGTAGGGTGAATATTTTTTTTACACTCATCATTTGAGTGGCGGCGCTGTAGGTACTATCAGTACTGCCCAACAATCCGGCGCAGAGCAGGTCCCCGGTAAAAAGAATGTGTTCAATCTTATAGACCACAGAGTCAGATGAATGTCCCGGCACTGAAATCACTTCAATATGAAAGTTGTTTATGTCCAGTTTATCGGCATCGCGCACAATGATGGTTTTATAACCGGCAATGCAGTGATTAAATCCAAAGATTTTAACATCGTATATCCGTAAGAGGGTATGCAAGCCATGAACATGGTGTTTATGATCGTGGGTGATAAGTACTGCCTTGAGCTTGTAGTTGTTGCTTTCGATCCGGTTAATCAATGTCATATCTATACAACCCGGATCGACCAGCACTGCTTCTGGATTTTCATCATTATCCGTATTATCCGTCCCTAAAAGGTAGCAGTTACTGAACCCTCCGGGGCTGTAATTGAAAAATAGTTTCACAGCTTTAGACTATAACCGTAAGCACCCCTAAACAGCAAGGCATACAAGGACAAAAAAGGCTTTGAGCAGCCAGTCTAAGGAGGGCGGGAAGTCTATTTGATTCCAATAAGGACAGACTTTTGATTCCAATAAGGACGGGATTTTGATTCCAACAAGGACAGACTTTTGATTCCAATAAGGACGGGATTTTGATTCCAATAACGAGGTCAAGGTCTGTCCTACTCTAACTGTTTAGCAGGGGGGGGGCAGTATTAGCCTTCTCCTAAATATGCTTTCCGTATCCTGTCATCGTTAAGCAACGTCTTCCCAGTATCCTGCATAGTGATGATGCCGGTTTCAAGTACATACGCATAGTCGGCAATATCAAGCGCAGCATGGGCATTTTGTTCTATCAGGAGAATGGTCGTACCAGCCGCATTTATTTCCCGAATAATCTCAAAAATCATTTTTGAGACAAGCGGGGCAAGACCCAGAGACGGTTCATCAAGCATAAGGAGTTTGGGCGCGGACATAAGTCCACGAGCAACAGCCAGCATCTGCTGTTCACCGCCTGAGAGAGTGCCGGCGTGCTGGTGCATACGTTCTTTAAGCCGCGGGAAAAGCGTAAAACATTTATCACGATTTTTGCGGATAAGGTCTTTGTGTTTTTGTGTGTAAGCGCCAAGTCTGAGATTCTCTTCAACCGTGAGATTAGGAAATACATGTCGTCCCTCTGGAATAAGCACCAAACCGGATGTTACAATATCTTTCGTATCACGCCCGGTAATATCCGTACCGTTCCACCTAATCTTGCCGGAGGCGCTTTTTACCATACCGATAATGCTGTTAAGCATGGTGCTTTTTCCGGCACCGTTAGCGCCGATTAAAGTAATGATCTTGCCATCTTCAACGACCAGATCAATACCCTGTAGTGCATGAATACCGCCGTAAAAAACTGAAACCCCTTCAAGCTGTAACATAAGCTATCCTTTCATGTATCGATTGATACCCTAGTCTACTCCCAAATAGGCATCAATTACTTTTTGATTTTTCTGTATTTCAGCCGGAGTTCCTTCCGCAATAGTGATACCATAGTCGAGGACGTAAAGCCGGCTGCAAATGCCCATAACAACTTGCATATGATGTTCAATAAGCAGCACTGAAATGTGAAATTTATCGCGTATGCTGGTAATGAAAGCCATGAGTTCTTGTGATTCTTGCGGATTCATACCGGCTGCCGGCTCATCAAGGAGCAAGAGGGTCGGAGCGGTTGCAAGCGCACGGATGATCTCAAGCCTTCGTTGCTTACCGTAAGGCAGAGACACAGCGCTATCGTCAGCATTATCCAGAAGACCAACCGAGGAAAGCAGCTCAAAGGCAAAGGCATAGGATTTTCTTTCTTTAATACGGTATGTTGGAAGATGAAGCACCGCCTCAAAAAGAGAAGGACGAGAGCGTAAGGCACAGGCAACAAGGATATTTTCCAATACCGTCATTTCATGGAAAAGTCGGATATTCTGAAAGGTTCTTGCAATACCGGCACTCGTAATTTTATGCGGTTGTTTACCCGTTATATTTTTACCGTTAAGGATAATAGAGCCGCTTGTTGGTATATAGACACCTGTAATCGTATTAAAAACCGTGGTCTTACCGGCACCGTTAGGTCCTATAAGCCCCACAATCTCGCCGTCATTAACCGTTAATGAAAGATCAGTAACGGCGGTAAGTCCACCGAATTGCATGGTTACGTTATGCGTTGTAAGCATGAGGCATTCCTTAGTGATTATTGCGTTTGAGGTGCAGCATATCCCATGAAAATTCACGTTTACCCATCAGTCCCTGCTGCCGGTAAATGACAATGAGGAGAAGCACTATACTGAATACTACCATGCGCAGTCCGGGAAGTCCTTGCGTTTGAACAAAGATAAGATTGAGCGGTCCATCGAGGAAGCGCAGCGCTTCCATACCAATAGTAATAACAATAGCGGCAATGATAGAACCTGTGAGACTACCGTTACCACCGAGTACCACAATAAGAAGGATGTTGTACGTGAGACTGAACGTAAACATTTTTGGATCAATAGTTGACATCAGGTGTCCCAAAAGAGCGCCGCCAATGCCGGCTAAAAAACTTGCTATGGTAAAAGACTGAATTTTAATCTTAGCTATATTTATACCCATGGACTGTGCGGCTATTTCATTATCGCGTACTGCTCGGCAGGCTCGACCGAAGGATGAGCGGATAAGGGCAAACATAAAAACAATGATAATAAAAGTGATACCCCAGACGGTAAAGGTCGTAGAGAAGCGTGGTACCCCCTTCAGCCCTAAAGCGCCGTTAGTGATCGTTTGAGTATTAGTCAGCACCACACGGATTATTTCAGAAAAACCCAAGGTAGCTATAGCAAGATAATCATCATGAAGACGCAAAACCGGTGTGCCAATGATGAAGCCGGCAACTGCCGTTATGGTCCCGGCAATAAGAAGAGTCAGTGCAAAGGGCAATTGGATAGTGGCAAGCGCCGGTATAATGGGGGCAAGAAAAAAATTCATTTCTTTCTGCGCCGGACTCATGGTCAAAAGTGCGCTCGTGTACGCGCCTATTGCCATAAAGCCGGCATGCCCTAGTGAAAAAAGACCGGTAAAACCGTTTACCAAGTTAAGACTCAGCGCGAGAATAATGTAAATACCGCATAGGTTAAAGATGCGCAGGGTGAAAGAACCAAAAGTTGCGTTAGCAATAAGCACAAAGCCCACGATAAACAGAGCTGCGCTCAGGTTTAATACAAAACGTTTCTTAAAAAGAGAGAGCATACACTTACCTTTCTATTGTTTGTAGATATGAGAGAGCGATAGTATCGTCCGGTTCAAACGCAAGTACTGTCCGGAAAAAAGCTTCCGCTTCCTCATGATGCCCCATTTTTAACGATAATGCACCGAGGTTAGAAATTATCTTTACATTTTCACCATCTTCTCGCAGAGCAATGAGCAATTCAGCGCGGGCGCCGGCAAAATCTCCGCATTCCATAAGACAAATCGCCAGCTCATTGTGCGTGTCGCTGTTGTTACCACCTAATTCAAGGGCTTTTTCAAAAGCTATGCGCGCATCATTATACCGTCTGGCTTTACGCAAAGCCCAACCGAGCATAAACCATGCGTTCCATACGTCAGGATGCCGTTCAAGAAAACAATGTATATGTTCTAGTCCCTGCTCAAGCGCACCGGTACTAATAAACGTATAGGCTTCTTGAAAATCAGTATCATCAAGTCCGGTCCGGCTGATAGTTTGTATTATAGCTTCGACCTTTGCTTTTTTTGCCGGATCATCTGACAACGATAGGTAGGACAGAAAACACGCTTTGGCTCTGCCAAAGCGTTTATGCTTCATAAAAAAGGAGCCGGCATAGAAAAAAGCCAGCGGCAGCACCGGATTACGCGCAAGCGCCTCTTCATAAGCCGCGCAAGCTTGATCGAGAGCGATGCCGGTTTTTTGTCCTGCGTGTACTGCCCGTTCTTCTAAAACAAGCGCACGGCTCAGAAAAAGCTGGGGAGAAGCTGGAAAGACAGTTTGTAAATCGTCAATAATCTTCAATGCCGCCTGATAATCATTGTTTTTTGCTTTTACGAGCGCGGCATTACTCAGTTCGCTTATAATTTCCGGTCGCACCGCAACGATGAAACGACGATAATAATCAGCATATTCAGTAGCCGGATCATCGAGTATTACCCGCATCATCCCGGAGATGATCATTTCCCATGAGAGATTCTGTAAATCAGTAGCGACATCATCACTCACTTCAAGGGGGATAGGAATATCTGGATCAATTGAAAATCCCTGATCAGCAATATCGCATATCGATTCAGGTACTGCTAGAAAAACAATGCGAGTCTGCTCTTTCATTTATTTTCCAATATATTTTACCCTTGGGATGCTGTAATCTGCGCTGTTGACGGAGACTGTTGTGCGTTAAAACTAGATTTTTGTACTACCGGATTTGCCTGTTCTGTTCTATCACCCGCCCGATTCATGGTGATATAATCGTTAATCCGCATTTTATAGGCAAACGGAATCTCTGCCTCATCGAATTGCACAGTTAATGCCAGCAAATCCTTGCGACCGTTAACGGCTTCTGCGCTAGAAAATATTCCCTTAATAAGAAAACCTTCTGTCGGCTCCATAAATTCCACTTTAAGTACTACCTCTTTTTTCACCAAAAATTTAGAAATACCCATCATAACAATTTTTGCACTGGAGAAAGAGAGAGCACGCAGTATGCAGCGGCGCGGAACACCTTGAATGAATACCGAAATATCCTTAGAGCTTAAATTTAATCTCCGCTGAGTATTTTCGGTAATCGTGATATGTTCATTACTTCTAGCGCTGGCATTCGCCGTTGTTTCCAAGACTCTCCCAATGATCTCAATCAAATCATCAGGAGGCTGTTGCGTAAACTGCAAATTAAAGATAGACATATCATTTTGATTTCCATAGGGAGCATAGCCGATTGAACGAGCAGAAACAAAAAAGGTCAACGGATTAGCATCTGGTTTCTTAAAACAAAATTTAAGATTAACAGCATTATTATTTTCCTGTAGCCGGGGTAATATTTTAGCTGTTGTAGCTATTCGTGCTCCCTGAAAGGAAGAGGAATAGATCACGCAGGGGAATGAATCCCCCCCACATTTAATTGATATTTGCTGCATTATGATGCCGGTAACTTCAATGATCGCCTTATTAAAGGAAAGATCGATTGTTTTGAATTGTTCGTATAACGCAGCTACCTTTTGGCTTGGTAAGACACCCATTTCTTTTATTATAGAAAACACAAAGGGAATGAGTCAATATAAGAATACTACTATTTTGTGGTTTACTGCGTGCTGTATTTGTTTACAGGCTGCCGTAGTCGAGTGCGGCTCTTCACTCAGAGCGGGTACGCGAGGATAGGTCTGTGAAACAAGAAGCCCAACGCTAAAAGCGTTGGGTAGCTCACAAGGGACTAAATAAAGGTGTTCCTATTTTGACGGCGAGGTCTGTCCTACTAGCTTTCGAGGTCTGACTTACCCGCCTACCCGTCTGTCTTGCACCGTTCTGTGCAAACACTTTAAGCAGTGTTGCTTAAAGTGTTTAAGCGGGCAGTGAGAGGAGAGGCGAGGTCTGACCTATCGATGCTTGGCAAGTGGCTCGTCCGTTGTTAAAAGAAAACTGCTCACTAGTTACTATTCTACTTTCGAGGTCTGACCTATTTTTGAAGGCGAGGTCTGACCTATCGATGCTAAACTTAATTGTCCTTTACAGCAGGTTTAACGTCATTCTTGGCGAGCTGTTCATCGGCTACGAGGATAGGACAGACCTCGGCTTTGTACTCAAACAGCAAATTGGTA
>JAISMB010000076.1 GCA_031276945.1 Spirochaetaceae bacterium
CCCCCCCCCCCCCCCCCCCCTATTTATTCCTGTAAGCGATCTAGTCTGCTCATCACACTCATAACATTAACCGGCGCTGTACTGCCAGGACAAAGTATTCCTTCTCAATGGTGGCTGAATCCGCCTATATGCAGAGCAATCATTTCTTTACCTCCTATGTATAAGTATATGCTAGTTAGCCTTTTTATCATACTAATAACAGATGCCTGTGCAACGTCGCCGGGACCGGATATTTTTCCTGAGTGGTGGCTGAATCCACCCATGGACGCGCGATATTACTACGGCGTGGGGAATGCAGTCGTGGAAGAAGAAGAATGGAGCGCATGGGAGGAGGCACGAGACCAAGCCTTAGAAACTATTGCCCATCAGGTACAGGCTCGCATCTATTCAATGCAAGAAGACTACAATTCTATAACCGGCGATCAAACTGCCAATTTCTTTATCAGTATGAACTATCATATAACACAGGTTATCCTCTGCGATACCAAACCCAGTCAGCGTACCAGAATCGGACGGACCTGTTATGTTCTTTTGGCTTCCCCGAGAGATAAGGCTCGTGCCATTATAACCGAATCTCTTGACCATGAGAAGCAAAAGAATGATCCTTCATTCTCCAAAGGAACGGCTCTGTCGATCATGGATAAATGGTTAAAAACCGACGCTATTGAACAAAAAACACCAAAAGAAGAGCAGATTGCCATCTTAGAAGATACCATTAAAACATTAGAAGAGCAGATTGCCGCTTTACAAGATACCATTAAAACATTAGAAGAAAGACTGGCAAGTTCCATGACCGACAGAGCCGATATCCAGAAAAGACTGGACGAAGCCCGCTCTGAAATCAGCCACTTACACGATATAATTGTTGAACAAACTAACGAGATTAAGGATATTCTTTATAGATTGACTGTCCGAGAACAGGACTTTGAGCAGTATGACACTATAAACACTAAACAAAAACAGCAGATTGCCGCTTTACAAGATACCATTAAAACCTTAGAAGAAAGACTGGCAGTTCCATGACCGACAGAGCCGATATCCAGAAAAGACTGGACGAAGCCCGCTCTGAAATCAGCCACTTGCAGGATATGATTGAAGAGGCAAATACCTTCTTCCTGCAGCCGATCTTGATAAAGGGAAAGCAATGAACAGAGCAAAACGAGTACTCGTAAGCACACTCTATGCGTTCTGCATGGCGCTGACGGCTCTTATGACCGTAGAAGCGCTCCCGTCTTTCGTAACAGATCCGCCCGCTGACGAACAGTATTACTATGAGTTCGGAGAGGCTGAAGGTACTGATAAAGCGCGGGCATGGGCAATCGCAGAACAGCGGGCGCAGGAGAGCCTCCAACATCAGCTTGAGACGCGATTAGCGGCAATGCAGCTTGACTTCGAGATAAATACCAAAAAGCGCGCTGAGAGCTTCTTTACGCAGGTGCGCCACATTATCTCTGACATTTCCGTGCGATCGGAGAAGGTAAAGAGCGTAGCCGAAGGCGACAAATATTACGTGCTGGTGCGCGCCAAAGGTATTGAAGAGGAAGTGCTTGAGCAGATAATAGACTATGCGCAAAAGACGAAGGACCCGGACTTTGAGCAAGCGGCAAAAAAGTCTATGACACACGCCTTTGATAAAGCTCAGGCAGTGATTATAAAGGCGGAAGCGAAACAGAAAGATAAAGCTCAGGCAGCGCTTATAAAGGCGGAAGCGAAACAGAAATGGGATAAACTCTTATCAACGGTGTTTTCGGGCGCTGAGTATGCTAAAAGAAACACTGTGGGAGAGGCTGCTTTTGCGGTTGAATGGTCCGGTGATAAAACCGGTATGGGACTTGAGTTGCTTGATTTCCATTGGTCATTCCTGCCTTTCACTTCCGTAGGAATGGGCTTGTATCCTTTCGAGGTTGGCGGCTATAACAGTTTGGGATTTGAGACTATGACTTTTGGCGCTTCTTTATACGCAGGTTTGGTCTATCCCTTTATTAAAAACGATGATGATTTTAACCTACGGCTTTATGGGGACTTCCTGTTCACTATACAAACAGGGGGAACCGGAGCAGGGTTTGCCACAGGTCTGCTCTTTACTTGGGAGGGTTTTGGGTTTGATATACGCTACCGAGGAGTGGTCTATGATGGTCATTACGTCAATTCTTTGGGTATTGGCGTGGTGTTTATGTTTAATGATATGTGATTTACCTGTCTTCCGGTTTGAAAGGCAGCAAAGACTAATTAAGGGCTAACGAATGAAACTACAGTATTACAGTGAGGAAAAGCAATGAACAGAACAAAACAAAAGATAGTATGCACAGCCTATGCGCTCTGCATGGCGCTTGCGGCTCTTATGACCGTAGAAGCGCTTCCGTCCAACAGTGAAGCCGCGGAAAAACAGGAGAGTCGCTTTACGCCAAAAGTGATTACGCAGGAGCTGCTGGTGAACCAGCCGAACACAAAGCCAAGAATCTCTCTCATGTCGGATGCTTCTTTATTATTTAAAGAAAACTATCCATGGTCATATTGGAGTATGGGCTTGAGTTTAGGTACTGCCTTTACAACGCCGGGTTTAACCGTCAGCCCTAACATAACCATTCCCCTTGTTAAGATTGCCTATCTTGATCTCGGTTGCGACTTAGGTTTTTTTACCAATACCAATTATACCAACGATCTATCTTATAACTCATACTACCCTTATATACGGGCAAGTGCGTTTCTACCTTTCGACCTACTCGACGATTATGATGCAGAGCATATCCTCAAAAAGTTTGGTTTCCATATTGGATTGGGCTACGGCTGCATGATAGCAAATTACCAGTTCGGCGATTATAACATTCAAGCAGTGGTTAATACCTTTAACTTGGCTGTGGGCTTTCTGATTATGAACAGCATCGACATAAGCTATTCAGTACGAGTAGCTAAAAGGGAGCAATCTAAACTCTCCATCGGCTATGTCTACAGGTTTGGTAAAGAGGATTAAGGAGCAAATGATGAAAGCATATTTTTATAGTCTTTTATTTACCACTATCCTGCTCTTTTCCTGGGTACTGGTAGGTTGCGAACCGCTGGAAGGTTACGTACTCGAACCGGCGGGCGGCTACGTGTTCTACGACAAAGGTTCATATTCGGACGGCTGGCGCTACCTTGAATGTGCGCTTGAAGATGTCGGCGGGGATGTAGTATCGTGGGAGCAAGCACAGACCGCATGTGAAGCCTACACCTACGGCAGATATAAGGACTGGCGCCTGCCCACCAGAGCAGAACTCAGTGCCTTGTATAATAATCTGCATAAGAAGGGCATAGGTAATTTTGCCGGTAAGTACTGGTCTTCAGAGCAGAGAGAAGAATATAAAGGCAACAAGGCATATTACTTTGACTTTGATGATGGAAGTATACATACTGCCGAATCTTCTTCATATCGTGTTCGTCCGGTGCGGCAGTTTTAATCGTGAAAAAACCTGCTTCGTTCAGAGGCAGGCATTTTATAGTCTTATTTTTTAGTTTTAAGGAAGGTATAGTATGACCAAGAAAACAGTTTGGAAGGTATGGCTGCGCCGTAACCTGCTCACCAAAGAGGTCGAAAACGACTTCATCGCCGAAGTGTCGACCGCAGGCAGTACCCTGCACAACGATGACATAGGCGCCCGCATTGTCGCAGGGCGTTCAGAATTACGCTTAGAAACCATTCTCAGCATACTGCAAGCCAGAGACGAAATCGTGCGCGAAGCGCTCGCTCAAGGCTCCGCGGTACAGGACGGCTGCGTGCGCATAGCCCCGCGAGTTTCAGGTTCATGGGTCGGCATCTCTCACAGCTTTGACCCCGCAATTCACAAGCTCACGATTGAGGTAACCCCCAGCACTGAGATGCGCTCAACCCTTGAGACGGTCGGCGTCGAGGTCTTAGGCGAGAAGGATTCGGGGGCATTCATAGGGCTTATAACCGACATTACCACCGGAAAAACAGACGGCACGATAACGCCGGACGAAGACCTTGTGATAACCGGCGACAAACTCAAGATAATCCCGGAAGATGAGGCGGGTTTAGGCATTTTCTTTGTGGATGCAACTGGTGTCGACCATCCGGTTACGCATCGGCTCACGGAGAATATGCCCAAGAAGGTCATTTGTCGTGTTCCCCCGCTTACCTCCGGTACGTACACGCTCAAGATAGTTACCCGCTTTTCCACCACCTACCACGTGCTGAACGAACCGCGCATCATCACGTACGAATTCCCTCTCGTTGTTGTGTAGCCGCACCTCTTGGTGATAAGCTCACCCATCCACATCTCTGTAGCCGGCAGCTCCTTGTCCCTGTAGCTGCCGGCTTCTTGTCCATGGGGCGATGGCGGGGTGGGACAGACCTTGGTGGCAGGATAGGACAGACCTCAGAGAAAAAAGGAAGGGGGGAAGACGGACAGACCTCGGACAGACCTCAGAGAAAAAAAATAAGAAAATACTGCCAAGATTGAAGCAAAATGCCCAGCTGTATCCATTATAAGTAGTATGAACCATAATTTATTACGAGGTCGCACAGACCAAGGTCAGACCTACCACGTTACTTCAAAAGTAAACCGAGACGCTTTTGAATTAGATCCAGTTGATATGAAAGAACTCTTTCTCACCGTGATTGAAGGGGCAATCAAGAAAGGTTTCAAGTTTAAGCTGTGGAACTTTTGTGTCATGGGCAACCATTTTCACTTTCTCATTACACCTGAAAAAAGGGAAAGTCTGTCCAGTATAATGAAGTGGATTAAGATGGTGTATGCTATTCGGTGGAACAAGCGGCACAATAAGACCGGTCATTTCTGGGGGGATAGGTTTTTCTCATGGGAGATAAAGGATGAGAGAGACTTTTGGACTGTGTTTGAATACATAGATCAGAACCCTGTCGCGGCAGGACTGGTGCAGAAGCCTGAAGATTGGCAGTACAGCGGCGCGTACCATCGGAAACACGGCATGGGGCGCATTATTTCTTTGGTAACTGACACAGCTTGGCGGTCAGACCTCAAACTGCTCAAACTGCTTTTATGAAGGTCAGACCGTGGGAGGTGGAGGTCATCCACTTAATATCCATTTAGTTTGAGAGTTCATTTTAGTAAGGAGCGCATCTATGCTGGCAATACAAAACCTGTACAGCGGCTATAAAAAAGGCAGGGATATTATCAAAAATCTCAGTATGACGGTGCAGCACGGAGAGATTGTCTGTGTTCTCGGTCCGAATGGATGCGGTAAAAGCACCCTCTTAAAAACCATTGTCAGAATACTGGAATACCGGGGCAGCATAGCGCTTAAGGGAACGGAACTTTCCTCCTATACCAGAAAGAATCTGGCGCAAAAGATCGCACTGCTGGGGCAGGCTTCGCAGATTTATTTTCCCTATACCGTTTATGAGACGGTAGCTTTGGGGCGCTACGCCCATTGCGAGGGTTTTTTGAACCGGCTATCCCCGGCGGATGAGGCGCTGATACGGGAAACTCTGGAAAAACTGGGGCTTTACGACCTCAAGGACAGGCTCATAAATGAACTTTCAGGCGGGCAGCTCCAGATGGTCTTTCTAGCGCGGACGTTGGTACAGAACCCCCAGCTTATTTTATTGGATGAACCAACCAATCATCTGGATCCAAAGCACCAGATAGAACTGCTGTACTACCTGAAAACTTGGGTAAAGGAAGGCAGGCGAGCCGTTATTGGGGTGCTGCATGACCTTAACCTTGCCGGCTCTTTCTGCGATACCGCGGCGCTTATGCAGGGGGGAACTATCCTTGCGCACGGCACGGCAGGGGAGGTGCTGAACAGCGAAATCCTCAAAGCGGTTTATGGCGTGGATGTTCGGCAATTCATGGTAGAATCGTTAGGAAGATGGCGGCAAATCACAGATAAAAGATAAGCTCTTTATGCAACGGGCAGACCTCAGACGATTTTCTTTATGCAACGGGCAGACCTCAGACGATTTTCTCTGCCGGCGCCGTACCTGCTGACAGCGCCGAAACGTTATGCAACGGGCAGACCTCAGACGATTTTCTCTGCCGGCGCCGTACCTGCTGACAGCGCCGAAACGTTGAAACAGCCTTTAGCTGTGCCTCTTGCGTAAATGTAAAACTGTGAGTACACTAACCTTAACCCTATGAAAGTTTATTCGTTTCCCCATGGCGGGATAGATTTTGATGATCCGACAGCGCCGGTGTGGACTTCCAGCAAAACAGCCTTTCTTCCTAATTTTGCCGTTATTCCCCTTGTACAGTTTTCAGAAAACCGCGTTCAGCCTGTTGTCGCAGTTGGAGACACGGTTACTGAAGGTATGTTAATCGGTCGCCGGCACGGTCCGGGTTCATCAAACATCCATGCAACGGTGCCGGGGCGTGTGGTTCGTATAGTTTCATGGCAGGCAGCCGAGTCCTATGTTAATCAAGCGATAGTGCTTCGTACCGGCGGCAGTTTTGACAAACTCGGTAAGCCAGAACAAGTATTCAAGTGGGATATGCTCTCGCCGCAGGAACTGCATGAACTGATTACCGAGTACGGTATTGTTGAGATGGATGGGACAGGGCTGCCGCTCAGTGATGCACTGTCCGCATTGCCGAAAGAAGGCAATCTCTCTGTAATAGTTAATTGCGTTTTTGACGATCCCTGGCTCGTTGCAGATTATGTCTTGTGCAAGGAGCGGCTGAGTGCTGTTGTTGAAGGCGCTCTGATAATACAAAAAATCACCGGCGCAAATCAGATTGTCTATGTCATCTCTCATACGCAGAAGCAGTTATTAGCTCTGTTTCAACAAGAAACAAATCAGTACGTGGTGCCATCCTTTTTTGTGCAAGTGCGAGCCAAGTATCCGCAGAGAAACCGTCGGCAACTGGACTTAGTGCTGAAAATATTTGAAAAAGAAGAAAATATACACCTTGATACGCTCTTTATTCAGGGACCTTCAACCTTAGCTGCGGTGCATGATGCAGTTAAATTACGAAAGCCCATTTTAGATCGCTATGTTGCCGTAGGCGGCTCCGCAGTGCAGAATCCGTCTGTATTGAAAGTGCGGATCGGAACCATGTTTGAAGAAGTATTTGATCAATGCGGCGGCTTTATTGACGATCCGATACGCATAGCTACCGGTTCCCCCTTACGAGGGCGCAAGGTAGTTAATCTGAATGAACCGATAACAAAAAATACAACCGCTGTTTTTGCCCTGCTTAAGAAACAAGTCGGGGTAACATCGGTAAGGACCTGTATAAGCTGCGGAGAATGCCGTTCCGTGTGTCCGGTAAGACTGGATCCTGAACGGTTATTCAAGAGCATAAGAGGAGCAAAACAAGAGAAAGCCGCTTCAAGGATTGCAGAATGTCTTGGTTGTGGCTGCTGTGAAGTGGTATGTCCTTCACGTTTGCCTTTGAGTACGATACTCGGTGCATGGAATAAGGCAAAAAGTAAGGGGGAATAAATGGAGCTGTTTTATAAATCTCAGATAAGTCTTGCCCGTTCTACGGAAGGGCAGATGTGGCTCATAAGTTTCTGCGTTTTTTTGGCGGTAATCCAGTCAGCGCTAACGGATTCGTTTTCTTCACTTATCATCGCGGTTAGTGCGGTTAGTGTTGCTGCTTTAACCGAATTCTTTATCTATTTTAGAACCGATAGAGCCGGCATAGTACACGACGGCAGCTCCGTGCTTTCCCCGCTGATTCTGACTTTGCTTTTACCGAATCATTTGAACCCGGTCTATGCTGCCGTTGGCGCATTCTTCGCTATGGCTGTCGTTAAACATAGCTTTGGTGGACCCGGCTCAAATTGGCTGAACCCGGCAGTCGGCGCATGGCTCTTTATTCGTTTTTCATGGCCCGATGCGTTTAACAAAGCTTTAGAACTCGCATCAATCCCACAAGAGTCGGCGCCGGCAAGTGCTTTAGCGGAACGGATCGCCGATTTTTTGAACCAAACAATTTTTCCGTTCATCGGAACTTCCATACCTAGCTGGTATATTGATCTCTTTAATGCGCAACAGGCAGGCATTATAGCCGACCGCGGCATAGCGGCTTTATTAGTCGGCACTATTATTATGAGCGCCTTTGGCACAAGCCGCATATGGATACCGGTTGTGTACCTTGCAGTCTACTGCCTCTTGATACGGGTATTCGGCGCATTCTTTAACGGCGGTCTTTTAGGACAGGGCGATATGATGCAGGGGCTTTTCTCCGGAGCTACTCTGGTTGCCGCTTTTTTACTGATCGCTGATCCGGCTACCAAAGCCAAATCCTCTGTGGGAGTACTCGTTACCACAATTCTTGCCGCAATTCTTGCCTTTATATTCCGTTACTGCGCCGGCGATCTGTATGGGGCGGTCTCTTCCGTCGCCCTGATAAATATTGTTTCTTTAGCAGTGCGTGATATTGAAAACAAGTCCTTACATGAAAGCATATCGTTACTAAAATCGTATGATGATCATTGAAGCGCCGGCAAAGATAAACCTGCACTTGAGCGTTGGGGCAAAGCGCCGCGATGGGTATCACGATATTGCGAGTATTCTCTGTACAGTAGCGTGGGGTGATACGCTTACTTTTGCGTATGCCGACAAGGACAGCGTGCATTTTTTACCAACCGGACGCCTTGATCCGCAGGAAAATACTGTGTACCAGACGCTCAAGCTTTTTAAGCGCCGGACTGGGTTTACCCGTGGAATACAGGCAAGCGTAACAAAACGCATTCCAGTCGGCGCAGGACTAGGCGGCGGTTCTTCTGATGCGGCAGCCACCTTGAAGGCGCTGGACATGATGGCAGGCACAAAGCTACCCAGCGCTTTACTGCACAGTATGGCGGAGGATTTGGGCAGTGATGTGCCTTTTTTTCTTGAGGGCGGCAGTGCATGGGTTACCGGTCGCGGGGAAAAGATCGCACCCTTGACGGCGCCGAACTGTGATCTGGGGGTAACACTGCTCTTCCCGGGTTTTCAAAGCCCTACGGCAGAGGCATTTCGCTTTCTTGACAAAGTGCGCACTCATACTCCTGCCGCTCTTCCCCCATCTGTCTTACTACAGGCGATGAACGCCCCCCCGTCAAGCTGGTCCTACTCCAATGATTTTTTAGAATACAGCCCTTATAGCGCTTTGTATAAGCGGCTCTTACAACACCTCTTACAGTATGGCGCTGATTTTGTAGGCTTATCTGGTTCTGGTTCAACTTGTTTTGGCATATTCATGGATCAGCAGCGCGCCCAAGAAGTTCCCGAATACGGCTGCGGCGCTCTTACCCTAGGCACTCGTATCCTGCGCCGTCAATCACACGAGGCGGTGAAGGCTACTCTCTGAGATACGGGAGTCTTCACTCATGGGTCAGACCTCGCCCCTCATAAGTCAGACCTCGCTCCTCATGGGTCAGACCTCGCTCCTCATGGGTCAGACCTCGCTCCTCATAAGTCAGACCTCGCTCCTCATAGGTCAGACCTCGCTCCTTCATAGGTCAGACCTCGCCCTTCATAAGTCAGACCTCGCTCCTCATAGGTCAGACCTCGCCCTTCATAAGTCAGACCTCGCTCCTCATAGGTCAGACCTCGCCCTTCATAAGTCAGACCTTGCTGTTTATAGGTCAGACCTCGTCCCTCATAAGTCAGACCTCGCCCTTCATA
>JAISMB010000005.1 GCA_031276945.1 Spirochaetaceae bacterium
CGTGAACAGGGGATTACAAAGATAGTTTCTCTGGTAACTGATACTGCATGGAAGACAGACCTTAAATTGCTTTTGTGAAAGTTGAGAGGTAGTACTACTCGGTATGCTCAACGTTCTGATTCTTTTCTTGCTGATCTCTATCTCAGATCTATCTTCCTCGCCTTTTGAAGACACTCCTTAGGACAGACCTCGGCGGTAGGATAAGCTGCTGAGTAAACAGGGAAACGTGCTGGTTAAGAACGAGCGGGGACTGTGGACTGGTTAGGACAGACCTCGAAATAAAAAAATGCGGCGTTTCTGTTCAGAAACGCCAAAGTGTTGCCTCAGAATATGTCCACTATACACCGCTACTGCCTACACCCTTCCTTCCGTGAAGGAGAGCGCGGTTAGGCGGTTATAATTGACAACGAATACCGAAGGTAATACCCCAATTACCGTCCAAATCCGCGCTGCCGTTAAATATATTCTTTATTTTTTCACTATCACCGCCAAAGGAATACAGAGCAGTCAGATCAAAGCGCAGCAGAAGGAGGTCAAAAGAAAGCCCGCCAAATGCCCGGTAACCCCAGCCGTCAGCCTCTTTGATTGCAGAAAAACCACTATCATCAAAATCTATGCCGGCATCTTCAAGCTGATCTTTAACAGTATCATCTAGCTTTGCGCTTATTTTATAACCGGCACGTGGTTTGGCATAACTTGCGCCCATTCCAAGGTACGGAGTAAGGATTAAGAAAGATTTTGAAACTTGGGCGTTAAAATCAATGCTGTGAGTTTCCCAGAGCAAGTCTAAAATCGGAGAAAGGACAGAGATTGAGTTTATCCCTATCGTAAAGCCTCCCGGACTAACAGGCAGCGCCATACCAATACTGCCTTTGAGATAATTGTAGCCAACACCCACAGAAACATTGGGCAGAATCAAGTTTTGTTTAAGCAGCGCATACCGGATTTCGGCGCCGGCTGTAAGATAATCAAACCGTATCCCTTCGCCGAGAAGCTCCTTAGCTTCTTGCGGTATGTACCCGAATTTCACCCCAATATCAAAGGGCAGAACCAAGCCACCCAGCCGCGCTTCCAGTGCGTAAGCGGGGATAAGGATACCGGTATCCAAGTTAAGCCAGCTTGGGAGCAGAGTATCTGCACCGAAGAGGTCCAGCAATTCATCAAAAGAATCGATGTTCATTGCCGTAAAACCACCACTCAGCCCGACGCCGAAATGGGGAAAATTACCAATATAGGCATCAGACCAGTTAAGCCCGATAGTAGCCGTAAACGGCAGCACACCAGCCATACTCTTGGAAAAACTGTCGATTTTATTTTCTAAATCTCCTTTAAGATCAATCGAAAAAACAGAAACGGTACTGAGTACCGCTCCGAGTAAAAGCGCTGTAAGCTTTTTCATAAGAACTCCTTAATTTAAGAATACTATAGATACAGTATAGCACTAAATGAGAAAAAAAACACGACAGTTACGATGAATTTCTCTTGAAAAGCTGTATTACCTGCGCTTCTTCACCGTGCGACAATTTCTCCGGTAGTATGAGCGGAAGGGACGGTTCAGGCGGCAATAAAAAGCCGGCAGCAAGAAAGCGCTGGAATAAAGCTTCGTACTCAAGCACCGCTCCGCTCCGCTGAAAGCTTGGCGCATGCACATAAATGCCTCTGATTTCCCATGAACTGTTCCGTATGGTTTTTTGCAGTGCCGGAGAAACGGTTCTTCCGACTTTCAATGCGGCACTCAGATTGTAAAGGGCGCGCGTCGCTCCAGCTAATAGCGCCGGAGAGAGGTTTTCGGACTCAGGGGGAAAATCAATCTGCGGCTCCAAAACAAGTACGGACGGCGCCCACGACCAAGGCAGAACCGGTACAAGCACCGGCGCATAAGACGAGTCTACAAAAGGACGCCAGAGGGTACAAGAAGATTCCGAACAAGGAGCAAAAGCCGGATCAGCAATGGCGCTTTCGGTTTGATAACCGGCTTTTTGCAAGGCGCTGTGTAAAATACTCTTATGCTGGTAGAGTCTAAACGCTTTGCCGGGGAAGAGGCTCTGTAGAGCTTTCAAAAAACGTTCCCGTGCCGGATGGGGAAAGGGGGCAAAAAGAGCGCGTTCGGCACTCTTTTTCATCGCGCGTAATACCTGAGGCGGTTTATGTCCGAGGATTGCCCGTCCCCCGTCTTGCCAGAGATCAACTATGCGGGAACCGTTTTGGGTGTACAGATAGAAGCCGCGCGCCCTGGCGATAGCAGGAATAATGGAAAGCAAAGACATACTAGGCGCCGATACGTTTACCAATGGCTTGCGCCTGATCGTCATTCAAGAGCACTTCACTCCAGTTGATCAACATACCCTCTTTTTCCATGGTCCGCATAAGGTTAGCCAGAGCTTTTGTGGTAAAAGGGCTGGTCTTTTTAAGGAAAGCCGCACTCTTTTTGCCTCCCAATCCGCTTCCTACAGCTAAGACTTGCGCGAGGGGTTCAGGCATCTTGCCGCCGAAAAGTGAGACCTGCTCGGCTACCACGACAAGGTACTCGTAGCCGGGGAGCCGAAAGCCGTCCTCTGTCCACGCATCAATAATATCCACCCGGTGTCCCATGGATTCCATACCTTTCTGCAAGGCTTTCACATAAGTCGGTATCCCTTTTTTCTGTGCCGTGGCACTGACAATAGCAATTCGCATGAGGGTAAGTATAGCATAATGCGCTAAATAAGTGAACAGGTAGCCAGTTTTAATAGGACGACCTCTCGTAAAAAATGTTGATAAATGTTGCTTACATTAAAGCAAAATGCAGACTTGCTACCCATTATAGGTTATGGGATCACATAATTTGCCCCGAGGGCTCAAAGACCAAGGTTTGACCTATCATGTTTTGTCGGCAGTGAACCGATTCGCTTTTGAATTACAACCAGATGGGATGAAAAAACTCTTTCTCAAGATCATTCAAGAAGCTAAAACCAAGAAAGGTTTCAAGTTTAAGCTGTGGAATTTCTGCATCATGGGTAATCATTTCCATTTTCTCATCACGCCTGAAAAAGGGCAGAGTCTCTCTGATATATTGAAATGGATCAAGATGGTTTTTGCGATACGGTGGAATAAAAAGCACCATAAGACCGGTCATTTCTGGGGAGATCGGTTTTATTCACGCGAGATAAAAGATGAAAAATATTTTTGGACTGTGTATAACTACATTGATCAAAATCCGGTTGCCGCAAGACTGGTGCAGAAGCCTGAAGACTGGCAGTATAGTGGCGCATATCACCGCGAACACGGCATTGTCAGCATTGTCTCGCTGGTCACTGATACAGCTTGAAAGACAGACTTCATCCTTTATCCTCGCACATCAGCAAAGAGCGCGGAAAATGATTGTATCGCGGCGCTGTTGAACGTTGTATCGCACGGTAGACATGCCTGTCTCTCAATTCTGGTATTGATGATAGAAGCAGTTCCTTCTTGAGAACCGCCCCACGAGGCGACACTGGCTGTTACCAGTATTGGCTAATGCTGCTTTTCAAGGTTTGACCTATTTTGACGGCGAGGTCTGACCTATCCTGCTTTTGGGCTAATGCTTAGTCGTGTGGTATACCGTTCACCGGGATAGTAATTTCATAGACTTTATTCGCCTGCATGGGTATTGCCATCGGAACCGCCTTTTTCCGTCCCATGTAGGTGATGAGAAGCTAATCCCGCTGGTAGTATTACCGGTTGCAAAATCGCCTATCAGTGCGATCTGCCCTCCAGCAATGATAAAACCATCTGTGATTCCGTGTATCATCTTGTTGTCATAGAAAACCCGGACTGTTTTACTACTTTCGTTTTTCACCAGAACCATCGGGTTAATTGAGATATTATTAGAAGGAGGCTGAATAGTAATAGTAACCGGCAAACCTATCCTACCCCCTAAGGTCTGTCCGTTAGCGTAACTTGTCCAGTGTTGCATGCAGTGCGGTATACGGTGTTGCTACAATACTGCAACAAGTATTTACATGGGAAAGAGGCGGCGGTAAGGTCTGACCGCTAAGCGGGAGCGCACTGGGCTGACCTTTGTGTCGCGGGATAAGGCGAGAGGGCGAAGCCTGATCTATGAGTTGTGTGCAATGAGCATGAAGGAATGGGTAAGCGGCGCTCAGTACAGAGGTAAGAGGCTGTTCAGCTTTTGGCAAGCATCACAAGCGAACAGATAAACAGTACAATATCTGCTGCTGTAAAAAGAACAGCGCTCAAAGGAAAGCCTAAAGAGACAAGAACGGCTATAACCGTGGTATTAAGTATGCCCCGGTAGCATGACAAGAGTACCGTAAAAATAACCGGTGCAATCAGAGCGAATACGATAATAAAAGCATAAGGGCGTCTCCTTGCCCGGTAACGCCAGCCCATGACAAGGATAAGTATTGTTATGGGCATAAAAAGCATAGCTTCAATAAAGCGATAGAGCAGTTCCGCATAAAAAACCGGTTTAAGATAGCCAAAAGGACTGTACTTGCGTACCGCAGCCAAGAGTTCCGGTATGGATAACTGGTCAACGGTGCTGGTCGAAAGCCGTGCTAAAGCAAGAAAATCATCGTAGCCCATAGCGAAAGTCAGGTCTCCTTGCGCAAACTCAGCCGGACTAAAGACCGGGTCCCAGCGAGAATCGGCATTATACCGGTCAAGAGCTTGCAGTATGAGCCTTATATGGGGTTTATCGCCGGTCAGTAGCGGGATGATTTTGCTATAAGTAGCTTGAGCCTCAAAGCGTACTCTGCCGGCACTATCGAGCGCCATAACTGCGGTATTCCATCCGTAGGCATATTCGTTGTTTATTGACAGGCGGTTCATACGGATAATAAAGCGACCACCGCTCTCCGTATCTGGCACGGAAAAAAGAGGGTGCATAAGAGTCTGCACTTTCATGCCTTCCAGTTCATCAACAAAGAGCGCATGCGTTTGTATTTCATTGAGCGTTATAGCAAGGAAATGATTGACTTCAGTATCATCGGGTATATGCCTTATGAGCTGGCTCAAGATGCTGTGGGCTTTTACCCAGTTTTCCGCTAAACACGCCTCGTACCCATCCCGTTTCATATTGTAAAATGCATAGTCTTCTGGCTTCGGCACAACCCCTATTGCCTGCCATGCACGAGCGGCAAGAGCCGCAGCTTGCGGGTGCTCAGTAGACTTGTCCGGTGCAAGCCGCAACGCAAGAGTAGCTAGCCAGTGAGCATCGTAGTAGCGCTCTTCGTCTAAGGCTGCCTGCGCCATAGTCAGCGCCTGCGCCGCCGTAACCGGTTGCTGACCTACCGGAAATTGCGGGCTTATATACGGCACGGAGCGTAAAAAAGGCGGTGCCGGTCTGACGCTTTTTTCGTCAATGATATTAACCGTCTCCAAGAGGGCGTTTATATCAGGATTGTCGGGCCATATACGGGAACAAATTGTGATAAAGGGCAGCGCTTTTGACCATTCCAGTTGTGCTATATGGATTTGTATTTTCTCTTTAGCTTCAGTAAAGAGACGGGCTTGGGAACGCATAGTTTTAAGCGACTGCTGCGTTAAAGGAATAAAGAGAAATACCGAGCAAACGTATAAGAGGGCGGCGCTCAGAGCCGTAACTATAGGTCGTTTCATCAAATCCAAGAACCGAGCAGAATAAACGGAAAAATTATCATCGTAGTAATAGAGCAAGCCAAAGGGAATAAGGAGACCGGCTAGTATTAAAGCCGGCAGTAAGGAGAGAAAATCCGCTAATCCTTGGGTACAGCGCCAGATAAAAGCATAAACTGCCAAAGGAGAATCTTCAGTCGGGAATAGAAACTGAAAAAGCATAATAAATAAAAAGGACACTACAAGGTAAATGATAAAAATCACCGCTGGAGATTTAAGATAATCTTTGGCGCTCATACACTTTTCCGCTTGATGAATAGATGCACTACGCTGGTGCATAAGATAATAGTAAAGGCAAGGAGGCTCAGAACGAGCGGTTCAATAAACAATGCCGGCACCTTTTCCGTGAGAAAGACGCTCAGTTTGTTTAAGATCGGGTTAAAGATCAAAAAACCGCCAAAAGCGCCAGCGCCTAAACATACATTAACGGACGGCCATGCGCTTATCTTAAATACGCCGTAGAGCGAGATCAGCGCCAGTACTAAGGCAGCGTTATAGACGGCAGCTGAGAGTAAATCCGTGCGCAGCCGCTGTTCAAACTGCTGTCTTATTGACAGAAACCCCTCGGTCAAGCGCGAGACGCTCCGGTCGGCAAAGGGAAAGAGCAGAGGCAGGCTGCCTTCATGGTAACTGAGCCGCTGCCACGGAAACGCTTCTACATAAGAAACTGTTTTTTCTTCTGGATTATTGAAAATAATTACTGGACCTGCGGGGGTAGCAAGTATAGTTCCCGCTGTAAACGGCACTCCTTTACCGGTAAGGGTAAGGGAAACCGGCAGCGCTTTGAGATAGTCCAACCCTTTTGCCATGCCGAGGGGGTAGAGCGAGGCAAGTATAAAAAGACAGAGCAGCGCCGGCGCGGTGCGTAGATGCTGCTGTCCGCCGGCATAGCTCAAACTGAGTAATAAAGAAAGACACAACGCAGTCGGTATAACCGATTGGAGGAGCGCTATTCCCTCAGAAAAACTAAGTGCCGGCAAGCCCGGTAGTGCTTGAGCAGAGGCGACTAAGACCATCAGTAAGCGGACTATGCCGGCAAGCAAGAACACTATGGCAAACGATACCGTAAAAAAACATGCCAATCGTGCGATACTTTTCACAATAGATACTGTATCTGCTTTTGACCTTTAATGCAAGAGATTGACGTTTGATGGCAGCCGCTCGTGCTTGCGTTCCTACCCAAACGACGTGCGGCAGTCTTGGCTCATAGGTCAGACCCCGCCACCCAGAGATGCGGGAGTCTCCACCGATAAGTCAGATCTTGCCCTTTATAAGTCAGACCTTGCCCTTTATAGGTCAGACCTCGCACCTCATAGGTCAGACCTCGCACCTCATAGGTCAGACCTCGCACCTCATAGGTCAGACCTCGCCCTTTATAAGTCAGACCCCGCACCTCATAGGTCAGACCTCGCACCTCATAAGTCAGACTTCGCACCCCATAAGTCAGACTTCGCACCTCATAGGTCAGACCTCGCACCCCATAAGTCAGACCTCCCATCCAAGAGATGCGGGAATTTCCAGAACGAGGTCTGACCGTGGCTTATTCCGGTAAGTTGTATACTCATTTTAGCCTTTTTGTGGTATACTCTTTCTATGAGCATCTTCATTTATAGAGCAGTATTCATAGTAGCAGTAGCCGGGTCTCTCGTATGCCTTGCCTGTCCGCCTGTGCCGCCAGAGGCTCTTGACAGAGCGAACAGTCAGCAAACCGTTATCCCCCTTGCTTTTTCCGAGGGAAAAGCGCAGGTTATTGTTCATAATACCCTCAATCAATCCATCTTTTTAGTCAAAATAAACAAATCCAGCAAGCCTATTAACGCAGCGCAGACCGGCGCCGTCTATCCTCTGGCTAGGCAGCACAGCTCTGGTCGTCTGCTCCAAGAAAACGGCGATGAAACAAAAATCAGCCCGGTTGAGCCAAGAATAAGCCGGCGTGAGCATGAAAAAGCGCAAAGCTTCAATGAAAATCCGCCGCGGATAGAGGCACTACGCATTCCTGCCCGTACAATATACAGCGAGCCTGTGAACAGCGCTAATAGACGGACATTCTGGGTTGAAAAAGACAACGGCTGGAGACTTATAGGAGCGCGCGTTTATGCCCGATCAGAGCGCTGTGTTGTCTGGTGTGCGGATGAAGAGGCAGAAACAGTGAGTAAAGCACAATGCGCAGACTTGGCAAAACGCTTCGACCGCATCTACCGGTATGTTACCGGTATCTTCGGTTATGAATACGGCAGTGCCGATGGTGGCGGCATAGACGGCGACAAGGCAATACATATCTTGATTTACGACATTGATGCGGATCAAAGTCCTGAGCAGACAAGCGGGGTAGTCGGTTTTTTCTGGGCAAAAGACAGCTATACTCAAGAGAATTTGAACCAGTCAGGATTAGAAACTATCAAAACAAACAGAGCTGAAATGTTCTATCTCGATTCTTTTTTTATGAGAAATAATCCGAATTTAGCGTATTCAACGGTAGTCCATGAACTACAGCACATGATCAATTTTAATGAAAAGAAGGTAAACAAAGGACTTTCCTCCGCACGCTGGTACAATGAGATGCTCTCCCTTATGGCTGAGGACATTATCGATCCGCTGCTGGGCATTACCATAGAGGATATAGGGCATCCGGTTCGGATGCGAATGCCTTATTTTCTGAGCGTATACAATGGGGTAAGTCTAACCGAATGGCTTTCAGGTGATGAAGCGCTCGTTTCATACGCGACTGTTTTTGCCTTTGGCGCGTATCTGGCGCGTAATTTTGGCGGCGCAGATTTGCTCTATGAGATAGCGCATAATGATGCGGTTGATATACCGTCTTTGTCGCTGGCAATTAGTGCGGTGAATGACGGGCAGACTTTTGAACAAGCTCTGGTGCGATACGGTGAAGCTTTAGTTTTTTCCGGAGCGGACAGACCTGCTGATGTGTTTTCTTTTGATCGGACTGTTACGAGTATGCGAGGGGACATTGAGTATACGGTGAGTGGTTTTGATATTTGGAACATGAAGAATGCGTCTGGCTTTAAGGGTCCGGTGATTTTTAATATTGAAGAAGAGCAGCCTGACTTAGATAGCTATTCGCTGCTTGTCCAGACCTGTAATACATGGCAAAACATAACCGGTGATATCACGACAACTATAGTTGAACCGGCGAGTAATGCGGTTGAGCTGTATCTTATGATAAAATAAGCGTTAAGCACGCAGACCCTGCCCCCTTTCTTTCAATCAGACTTTACCTTCTCCAACAGGACAGACCTCTCCCTTGCCACATCGGAGCCATACGCTAGACAAACACCAAGATATACCTTACCTCAAAGATTCATAGTCTTAAAAAGCGAAATGTTGAGAGAGCTGTCAAACCTAAGGCGGCAGCGCTTTCTCAGTACAGCATGAACTATAAAGTGAAAAAGAAAAAGAGGAGAGCATGAGGTCTGACCGCTGAGGGTGCGCATTCTCTTAACTGAGAGAACATCTTCTCCTCTGTTTGAGCCAGCGAAACACATGCTCAATAAGATGGCGTTCCTTATACAGTTCTTTGTCATAAGTCTGTGCCTCCGTTCGAATCCGCTTGGAAGGAATCACTAAGGCGTGTCGTCAAAAGGAAGGAAGATAGATCTGAGATAGAGAGCGGCAAGAAAGGAATCAGAGCGTTGAGCATAGCGAGTGGCGATACCTCTCCACTGTTTAAGCCACCGAAACACATTCTCAATAAGATGGCGCTTTTTATACAGCTCTTTGTCATAAGTCCTTACCACCTTCCGACTACGCTTGGAAGGAATAACTATCTTAATACCTCTTGCACAGGCTGTGTCTATTACCTGGTTCACGTCATACCCTCTATCGGCAATCAAGACTTTTACCGATAACCCTGTCATTAAGGGCGGTGCATAGGTGCAATCCGCTTCCTGCCCCGCTGAAACTATGATACGTACCGGCTTTCCTTTCTTATCTATAGTAAGGTGGACTTTGGTATTGAGCCCCCTTTTTTACGTATTGCTTGATTTCCTCCAACCGCTGTACATCCGTTCGCATGGACTTTACTATAAGTTGCATCTATCATAAGCCACTGGGTATCCACTTCCCCGATAACTTCAGTGACTATTGTTTTCCAGACATCTCTATCCTGCCAGCGGGAAAATTTTCGGTGTGTATTTTTCCAGTCGCCGTATTCAGGAGGTAA
>JAISMB010000141.1 GCA_031276945.1 Spirochaetaceae bacterium
GAATATTTAGTAAACTTTGACCACGCGATTATTTTGCAAAAAGAAGACCCTATTCTTCCCGAGCTTCTAAAGGTATATGAAGCACAGGGAATCAAGGGCGGCTCGGCATGGAATACCAGCGTTGGCATAGCCTTTGATACCGAACTTGCAAAAGCCTATCCTGAATGCCGGCTTGTCGTTGTCAAGAAGGTCGCAACTGTTGAGAACTTGATTGAGGTTTTCTATTCCTTATTAAAGGATACCCTCAATATCAAAAAACTGACATTTACATCCGGCGACAATGCCGCTTCGTTTACTGTTAGATAACGATATCAAGAGAGCTGTTATCTAATTAACCTAGTTGGTTTTGTAACAGCTCTCTTTTTGGTATACCGCTTGACCATACATCACACGGGCAAGCGGTATGAGGGGTAGAGAGACTAATTTTCGTTATATTTGCAGGTACACAGAGTAATCGCTAGTCCCTGAAGGCGGCAGAGGGATCACTGTGCCGGTTAGCACTTTCCCTTCGACCGTTAGTGAACGTATACCGGTACGTTCAACCTTGATATGATAGCGTACGCCGCGGAAAAGACGGGTTATACTGAGGCTGGTAAAGGATGCAGGCAGACAAGGCTCAAGGGAAAGTCCGTCCATAGTGGCGCGTAGACCAAGCAGGTATTGACTGACGTTAACAAAAGTCCATGCCGCTGTGCCGGTGAGCCAGCTGTTCTTGCCTTCACCGGGTTTAGGCGCTTCTTGTCCAGCAACCATCTGGCAGTAGACATAAGGCTCTGTCCTGTGGATTTCACTTATATGCTCAAGGTAAGCCGGACAAGTACGGCGATACACGGCAAAAGCCTCATCAGTATTCTGCATGAGAGCCTCGGCAATGCTAATCCACGGGTTGTTATGGCAGAAAATGCCGCCGTTCTCCTTATAACCGGGCGGGTAACTTGAAATCTCACCCAGTTCAAGGTGGTAGGTCTTATAGCAGGGCCATAGAAGGCTTGTACCATACGTGCCGGTCAGCTTTTCTTTAACACTCGCCAGCGCCTTTTGCGCCTGCCCCGTTTGAACGCCTATGCCCGCCATCACACACATACCCTGTGGCTCAAGGTAAATCTTACCCTCGGCACAGTCCTTGCTGCCGACCTTGTTTCCATAGCCATCATACGCGCGCAAAAACCATGAGCCATCCCAGCCATCTTTAAGTACCGCTTGTTCCATATCCTTCACCGCCTCTTCGATTGTGGCAGCTTCCGTACTATCCCCAAAGCGCCGGCACAGATCAGCGTACTGCCGTCCATAAAGCACAAACATACCAGCGATAAAGATACTTTCTGCAATGCCAGTCTCTTTGTTCGCCGTTGTTTGGAAGCTCTCACCCGGCTCCTCACTAAAACAGTTCAGGTTGAGGCAGTCATTCCAATCAGCCCGTCCAATAAGCGGCAGCTCATGCGGACCGCGGTGCGCTATGGTGTACTGTATAGAACGCCGCAGATGCTCAAACAACGGTTCTTCTGTCCCTGCGACATTGTTGAAGACAACCGGTTCCTGTAAAATGCCGTCATCGCCGGTCTCGGCAATATAGGCATAGGTGCAGGCGACAAGCCACAGCGGATCATCATTAAAACCGCCGCCAATATCAGCATTCCCCCGCTTGGTGAGAGGCTGGTACTGATGCCATGCACTGCCATCCGGTAGTTGGACAGCGGCAATGTCGAGGATTCGTTCACGTGCCCGCTCCGGTATCAAATGCACAAAACCGAGCAGATCCTGACAGGAGTCGCGAAAACCCATACCGCGCCCCGTACCGCTTTCATAATAACTAGCGCTTCGGCTCATATTAAACGTAACCATGCACTGGTACTGATTCCAAATATTGACCATACGGTCCAACTTTTCATCGCCTGATTTGAGGGAAAACCGGCTTAACAGCTCATCCCAATACTCTTTTAAGGCGAGAAAAGCTGCATGTACCGCCTCATCACGGCTGAACTGTTCAAAAATTGCCCGTGCAGGTTTTTTATTGATGACTTGTTTGGCTTTATCCACCCATTTTTGATCGGGCGGCACCTCAACATAGCCGAGTACAAAGACGAGGCTTTTCTTTTCACCGGGGGCTAAGGCAAGATTTACCCTGTGGCTCGCAATCGGCGACCAGCTATGACAGTGGCTGTTGCCACTTTTTCCGGCAAACACGGCTTGCGGACTATCCCAGCCGTTAAACTGCCCGAGGAATACATCGCGGCTGGTATCATACCCGCTTATGCCTGTGTTCACGGTAAAAAATGCGTAATGATTGCGGCGTTCACGATATTCGGTCTTATGGTAAATGGTACTAAAAGGCGGCCGCTCGCTTATTTCAAACGCTACTTCACCGGTCGAGAAGTTACGTTGGAAGTTGGTACTGTCATCAACCGCATTCCATAAGCACCATTCGATTGCGCTGACAATGCTTATGTCTTTAGAAAGACCGCTTCTATTTTCCAGTACGAGGTAGTTGATCTCGCAGTTCTCACCAAGAGGAACAAAGCAGCAGAGACTTGAAGACAATCCGTTTTTTTCTGCTTCAAAGATCGTGTAGCCCATGCCGTGCCGGCACCGGTAGCGATCAAGCGGTGTTTTTAAGGGCAGGAAAGCAGGACTCCACAGGGTGCCGTTATCTTCAAGGTAGTAACAGCGACCGCCGGTATCACCGGGTACGTTGTTATAGCGATAACGGGTAATCCGGCGCAGTTTTGCATCCCGGTAAAAGCTGTAACCGCCGCCGGTATGCGATATAAGACTAAAAAAATTTTCATTGCCTAGATAGTTTATCCAAGGCAGGGGGGTAGCGGGTGTTTCAATCACATACTCTCGCTGTTCATCGTCAAAATGACCATATTTCACTGTACATTCCTCCACTTGAAAGTATCACATGAAAGTATAAAGGAGAAAGAGCGTTATGAATAGCACAAATACAGCTTAAACCGTTACAGCATTACCGCACGCGCAGCAGAGGGCATACGATGCTCAAGTCTGCAAGCAGGCGCTGCCTTAGACCTCCCCTCCCTTTTGGCGCTGGGAGAACTTCTCCGCTCTCCTCCCAAAGTTCTTTTTGATATTTCCTAGTCTTAAACCGATGATAATTAAAGAGAGGATTGATGATGTTTCATAGTAAATCATGCTTTTATGTGGTCTTAGGTCTGTTGTTCATAACACTCAAAGTAGGAGCAGGTGATATTGCTACATTTGTCGATTTAGGTTTTTCTCCAGATAATAAAGTCTATATGTTTGCGCAGTACGGAGTACAGTCAAAACTATATAAAGCATGGGCAGATATTTTTGTGATTGATGTTGTTAAAAATAACTTTGTTCCGGGCGGCAAAGCCTCATTAGTGCATAATGAGCCGGTTATAGCCGGTCAGGATGGCGCCGGAGCTTTATACCAAATACTTGCCAGCAATGCGTCATTAGCGAACCGGTATGGCATAAATTATCTGCGTCAGGGAGAAACCTTATACATTGCCCCGGAAGAGACGACAAACGCACCGGTTGAATGTCGTGATTTCAAAACAGGGATTGTGTATAAAGCTACGCTCGTTGAATCGGTTGAAGGCACAGGCTCATCATTGACCTCATCATTTTACATTAACCTTGAACAGACCTCTGCAAATGGCGCAAAAAAAAACTATAAAGTCGGCACTCCGCAGGTAAAACGCAGCCTTATTACTGCTTACCATATTAAAAGAATTATTATTTCACCCAAAAGCAACGCATTGATAATGGTAATTACCATGCAAAAAAAATCTGACAATGATTTTGATATTCGCTATATGGTTGAGGCGGTGCATTTATAACCATCCTCCGCCTTCAAACGCGGACTGTCTTTTTAGCCTAAATGTATGTATGAAAATTGTTCCGGTCTATGTGAGTCATAGACACCGTGTTCGTTTAATGCCCAGCCCACACTATCCGCAACGGTTGCCCCATGATAACGCAGCGCTTCAAAACGAAAGAATGCAACCCGAAACGTATCGCCGGCTTGCGGGGGCAGCGGATGATTGGCAAACCAGCCGTTGATACTTTTCCACGGAAGGGCAATTTCTACGGTCCAGCCTTGTGAAAGAGCGTTCGTATCATTGACCGTACCGTTAATTTTAACGGCTGTTTGTAAGCCGGGTAGATCGTAATCCATAAATGCCCAGCGTTTACCGCGCGGATGCTTGCCATACCGGGAACTATCTTGAAAGCCGGCTAAGACATCCACTTTGTGGGTATAGAGGTCAAAAGCGGGTATATCAAAACGGCTTCCCTTTTTTAAGGCATCCTGCCAAATAAAAAAATTTTCATAGACTGTATTAAAAGCATTGACCTGTAATTCGTAGTAACAATCTTGCCCTTCAAAGAACAGCTCCACATCGTTATCAAACCATACAAAAGAATCCCGCTCTGTGTATGAGGCGCGGATCAAAGGCTCTTCAATCCAATATGCCACGTATAAATGGGTCTCATCCCAGACCGAAGCAATACGGGTATCAAAGAAAGCCGGTTCTCCGCTGACAAGATCAACAAAACGTGCTGATTTTTCAGCCGCCTGCCATACCGGCTTGGTTAAGTCGCCATCTATGGCGGTAATGCCGTTACTGGCAATTTTTTTACTGGTATAATGCGCTATCATCCTTCCTCCGGTTCACCATCTGTTTTTATTTGAATATTTTGTGCATTCATGCTCTTCAGTATACGAAAAGCTTCTCGAGCTGTCAAAGACAATTTACCCGCAGGGTATCAGGGTAGGACAGACCTCGACCACTGGCATCGGCTATTTTTTCCAGACACACCAACAGGTAAGTATGCAGCACTCTATTTGGATGGGGTGTTTACAACAGGTCGGCGTAAAGCCCCAAGCCTTTTGTAATAAGACTTGTCAAGAAAGATAGATAAGAGAGGAAAAGAGAACGATGTAATAGCAGTTCAGGACGAGAATATTGCTGAATGGAAATCGTCAAAGATGAAGGGAGGGAGAAGACGGATACCAGTCGATTATGGGCGGAATAATAAGAGACATACGAAAACTGTCTCAAACGGTTATAATAGATGGTTCGCCTCAACTCAAAACTGTCCAGAGTGTGGGATAAAAAATAAACTCACATCCGGTTAGGGTAATATACACAGTGCCTGTTATCTTGCCCCTTGCCGCAGAAATGCCTGTTAAGGTGGGCGAGTTGCGATGTGCGCCGTAATTAGCCACACCGTCTACAGTTGAACCGGCATTGTTGGCTGTAAGGGAATAGCTTGACTCAGCTTGTCTACTTTCCTGACCTTTGCTTATAGTACCGAGGGTGATAGAACCGTCCGCCGCTACCGTTACCGAAATAGTCGCAGGATCATAGTCTGTTGCGCTTACGGTGATGGTTGCTGTTCCTGCCGCTACTGAGGTAATAACGATTTTATTATCCGTGATTGCCACAGTCGCTATTGCCGTATCGCTTGATGTAGCGCCTATCCCGACTAAGCCGAGCGTTGCTACATCATTGGTGGTAGCGTTGTTTGTTGATGGAGTGAAGGTATCCCCTTCGTCCTCCGCCTCTGGAGGGCAGGCGGTGAAGAGAAAGCAAGCTATTACCACCAAAGCAATAACTGAATTGCTTAAGGGCATCTATAATAAGTTTTTATTCTTTGTTATAATAAAGACTTAGTTTGTATCTGGTTTTCCTATCTTGACTGTCTCAATGAAACCTGTCCGTAAAG
>JAISMB010000031.1 GCA_031276945.1 Spirochaetaceae bacterium
AGCTTAAACTTGAAACCTTTCTTAGTTTTCGCTTCTTCAATCACGGTGAGAAAGAGTTTTTTCATCTCATCCGGCTCTAATTCAAAAGCGTCTCTGTTTACTTTTGAAGTAACATGATAAGTCAGACCTTGGTCTGTAAGCCCTCTGGGCAAATTATGACTAGACATAATACCTATAATGGAGCTGACTCTGCTTTTTGATTCAATGAGAGCGAAATATTTTTTATTTATTTTTAAGGGCGAGGTCTGACCGGACCCTTAAAGATTTTCTTTTTCAGGACCGTTATACATAGTGGTAGAGGTTGCAGTCTGTATCATCGGCGGTGTCGTATGCTTAGGCTCCGGGAGGGCAAGTGCTATGCCCCGGGACCGGGGTTCTGAAACAGATGACGGAAGATTTTCTGCAAGACAGAATACTTTAATACCTTCATTAGGAAAATCTTTTTTTACTGATGCCACTGCTTGTTCTATGAGTTCTGCTTCTGTTTTTTCACACCAAATGACCAAAGCAAAATTCTCTTCAGGCCATATCGCATCCCCCATACGGGGATTAGAAGAACCGACTCCGTGGACCGTGGGGTACTTGGTGTAATACTTGCCGACACCTCGTTCCTGCAATGCTTCTAAAATATTGTCTTCAACTGAATGATTTGCAATTATCTCAATACGTACCATAACTAACGTTCTCCTCACTAATAAAAAATCTTGATATTCAAGCAGTTACACCCAATCTTTTACTTTTGCCCGTGTTTTCTGCTGCTTTGCTTTTTTATTAAGCTCGACTTTCTGCTTATTCCCTGAATCAGAAGGGCTATCCTCCCAATCAACACCCTTACGCCGGGCGCGCCGTTTATCAGCACCGCGTAGTTTGGGCTTCCGCTCTTTGTTCACCAGCGCATAAATAGTCGGCATTAAAAACAAAGTCATAAGTGTTCCAAAAAAGAGACCGCCGAATACTGTCTTACCGATAGGCGCTGTCATCTCAGAACCTTCACCGGGAAAGAAAGCCATAGGAACTAAGCCGAGTATTGTCGTCAAGGTTGACATGAGTATAGGGCGTAGCCGGTTTCCGGCAGCCTCCACACAAGCATCATGGAGACTATAGCCGCGTTTACGCAGCAGGTTCGTATAATCAACTAAGACAATACCGTTATTAACAATAACACCGACAAGTACCAGCACCCCCACTAACGTCAGCACATTAAACTGTTCATTGGTGATGAAGTAAATGAAGATAACGCCAATAATGGAGAGCGGCAAAGTAAAGATGACGATAAAAGGGTCGCGAAACGATTCAAAGACGCTTGCCATAACACCAAAGACAAGCAGGATAGCCACAATAATAATCTGGAGGAATATCCCTACCATACGGGTCATTTCGGAATTATCACCGCCATATTCAATAATCACGTCGTCTTCAGACGGAATCTCTGCCGTTATAAGCGCACGTATCTTTTGATCAATGTCGCCAAGGCTCGTTCCCGGCACTACTCCGGCACTAACATGAATGACTCGCGCCTGATTTTCACGGCTAATGCTTATGGGTCCGGTTCCTTTAGTGTAACTTGCAAAATTGGAAAGCGCTACTCTGCCGGCTACGGTACTCGTTACAAAAATATGCTCAAGGTCCGGCAAGTGGCTCCGGTCTGCTTCGGCTAAAATCAAAAGCACATCGTACTCATTGCTGCCTTCTTTGTAGCGTGTCGCAACCAGACCGTCAACAGCCGCCCGAATCTCATTGCCTACGGTATGCACATTCAAGCCAAGGGCATACATTCTTTCACGGTCGAGGTTAATTTCAATCTGCGGCAAACCGTCATTGAGGTCCATGCTTGGTTCGGTTGCCTCCGGTATATGCTCCTGAATAAGCGTCATAATGCGTTGAGCTATCTGCTTTCCTTTAACGAAGTCATCGGTTCTGATGATAATATCAATGGGATTGCCCCCCATACCCATCATCACTATACCGCCGCCGCTCGCACCAAAAGACACGCCGGGAAAATCATTATAGTGCGCCCGCAGCTTAGTTCTAATATCTTCAGGCGAATCAAGACGTTCCTCAAACGGAAGAAGATGTATCTCTATAGAACCGGTATTACTTGAGCCGCTCCCGCCGACCATACCCCCCAGTCCGCCGCCGCCTCCTACATTAAGAATAATGCGGTCATAACCGCGCACCTCTTTTTGGACAATCAATTCCAACTGTTTCAGTACCGCCTCGGTATCGGCAAGCGGTGTCCCAATGGGTAAGGTTATCTCAAGCGAGACCGAATCTTCGCCCTGACTCGGCATAAAGACATAGCCTATGGACGGCACCAGCATGACGCTTATAACGAGCAGAGCAGCGATAAACAGGATCGTAACTGCTTTATGCCTGAGTACCCAGTCAACTGCCCGGCAGTATCCTTGAGTCATACCATCAAAAAAACGCTGAAAGACATTGTTCAGCGGCACTAAAATACCGGTCAGCGGCTTTTGCGTGCGGGTCATAAGCGGAAGGTAGCGGCTTGAAAGGACCGGCACGAGAAAGATAGCAATAAAAAGGGAGACGGAAAGCGAAAACACAACCGTAAAGGCAAGCCCGGAGAACAATTCACCCGCCATGCCTAGCTCGCTTTGAAACATGAGCAACGGCAGGAAAATACAAACCGTTGTCAAGGTAGAGCCGACGATGGCAAGTATCATCTCCTGCGTGCCTATGACTGATGCTATGGTGAGTTTAGTCCCCTTTTCACGGTAGTGATAGATATTTTCCAAAATAACAATGGAGTTATCAACCAACATACCAACACCGAGTACCAGACCGGCAAGAGTCATAAGATTAAGGGTAAGACCGGCGAAGTACATACACAACATCGTAATAACAATAGAAACTGGGATACTAATGCCAATGATTATCGTGGGTTTTAGGGATCGCAGGAAGATAAACAGAACGATAATTGCCAGTAAAGCCCCGGAAACTGCTGCCGAGCCGACTTGCCCTATGGAGTTTTCGATTTGGTCTGTGGTATTCGACAGCTCGGTGATCTTCACATCTTGAGGGATTTCATTTGCAAGCCGGGCTACCCGCGCACGGACAGCCTGAGCGGTCTTTACTGAATTCTTACCGCTCTGTTTCTGTATGGAAATCTGAACCGACGGTGTTCCATTAACATAGACAATACTTTCTTCCTCCCGGAAGCCTTCAAAAACATCGGCTATATCCCCCAACTGTATGGCAATCGGCACCTGTGAACTGCCCGCTCTGTAGGCAATAGGGGTAGCTTTGATTTCATCAAGACTCCGGTATTCGCCCATAGTTGTCAAAATATACGAAAGCCCGTTATCAACGATGGAGCCGGCTGAAACTTGCGTATTCTGAGCGCTTAACATTTGCTGGATCTGGGTAATGGTTAAGCCGTACGCCTCAAGTCGTGATTGAGGGATTTCCACGCGGATAACTTTTTTACGACCGCCTGAAATGGATGCCATTGCCACGCCCGCTGTCTGTTCTATGCGCGGCGCTATGGTGTCTTCCGCTAACTGGCGCAGCTCCTCGGGTGTTCGGTTGCCGGTTACCATAAAACTCATAATCGGTATCATGGACGGATTAAACCGGAAGATCATAGGCGTATCGGCGCCGGACGGCAGGTAGCCTTTTACCATTTCAAGACTGTCGCGTATTGAGTTAGCCGCATCAACCGTATCGGTGCCGTAGGTAAATTCCATAATGACCATGGAAGAACCTTTTGACGAGGTTGACGTTACCTTCTCAAGACTAGCCACACTGGAAACCCCGGATTCAATAATACGGGTAACGGTACGTTCTACTTCTTCAGGGCTTGCGCCTGAATAACTGGTCGAAACCACTAAATACGGAGGGTTTATCTCCGGTGTAAGGTCTATAGGGAGGCTGAGGGCGGTAAAAAGCCCAATCAGAATAAGCAGGACAAAAATGACAAACATCATTGTCGGGCGGGACACGATTGTCTTTGCAAGACTCATGAGATATTCCTTCTGAACTTGAGATTTTGTAGATTACAAGGTTGCGACCCGTTCTACAATATTAACTTTTGAGCCGTCTTCAAGCAGGCTTTGCCCGCGGATAACGACATCCTCGCCGGCGCGTAAGCCTTCTTGGATTTCGACAATGTTGTCTATGAGGATGCCTTGCTTAATAGTCCGTCTTTTAACGGTATCGCGTTCGACGACGAATACATATTTTTCGCCGAAACGTTCTATCAATGCTGAGGCTGGAATTTTAATAATATCATTTTTAACTTCGGTTATTATCTTTACTTTGGCGAACATACCGGATTTGAGCCGGTTGCTCGTATTATCAATAGTGATTTTAACCTCCATGGTTCGTGAGGCGGGGTCAATGGTCGGGCTTAGTTCACTCACAACACCGCTGAAACTTTCGCCCGGATACGCATCAAGGCTAATGGCGCAGTTAAGCCCGACAGCGAGTTTTGAAATGAAACGCTCTGCCACATTGACTTTAATCTCCAGACTTTGACCTGCGGCAATACGCGCCAGCGTTACTTGTTGGCTGACGGTCATACCAACCCGTGCCGGCAGCGCAATAATGGTGCCGCTTATGGGAGAACGCACAGTACTCGGAATATAATTCATACCGCCCCGTGAAGGATCGACTGTTGCAAGCACGGCTCCTTTTTCAACTCGGCTGCCGACTGAGACTGAAAGCTTTGTTATTTTACCGGCTATTTCAGGATACGCATCGACTGTTGAGCCGGCTATGATGTCGCCTGAGAGTAAGAGGTAATCCTGTATCTGTCCTCTTGCGGCACTGGTTGTGTTGACTGCATAGACTGGTGTTTCTTGTGCAAAGGCTACAGGTGTTTGATTTTGTTTATTACACGAAGATAACAAGGCTACAAAAAATCCAATGGAACCTACCATGACCACAAAGTTTCTCATAAAAAGTGCGGACTGTACTCCGCCCTCCCTTCTGTTGATAACCCCTTCTCTGAGGGGCGCTGTCTGTCCACACCGTCAAGCGTCTATCCGCTTTGTTTATATAAACCCGTACGGCTTGATGAAAGTTTCATGCAAGGGTTTTGTGCATTTTCATTGTCTTGCCGAGGTCTGTCCTAAAGCCAGTTTGAGTGAGGGTTCACTCAGACCTAGGTCAGACCTCGCACTCAGTTTTGGTGAAGACCCACACCCGAACCAAGTGAAGACCCACATCCGACTGAGGTGAAGACCCACACCCGACTAGGATTAAGACCTACACTCGAACCAAGTGAAGACCCACATCCGAACCAAGTGAAGACCTTCACCCGAACCAAGTGAAGACCTTCACCCGAACCAAGTGAAGACCTTCACCCGAACCAAGTGAAGACTCACACCCGACCAAGGTGAAGACCCACACCCGACTGAGGTGTAGACTCACACCCGACCGAGGTGAAGACCTACACTCGACCGAGGTGAAGACCTACACTCGACCGAGGTGAAGACCTACACTCGACCGAGGTGAAGACCCACACCCGACTGAGGTGAAGACCTACACTCGACCGAGGTGAAGACCTACACTCGACTGAGGTGAAGACCCACACCCGGCTCAGGTGAACATCCACACCCGACTGAGGTGAAGACCTACACTCGACCGAGGTGAAGACCCACACTCGACCGAGGTGAAGACCCACACCCGACTGAGGTGAAGACCTACACTCGACTGAGGTGAACATCCACACCCGACTGAGGTGAAGACCTTCACCCGACTGAGGTGAAGACTCACACTCGACTGAGGTGAACATCTACACTCGACTGAGGTGAAGACCCACACCCGGCTCAGGTGAAGACCTTCACCCGACTGAGGTGAAGACTCACACTCGACTGAGGTGAACATCTACACTCGACTGAGGTGAAGACCCACACCCGGCTCAGGTGAACATCTACACCCGACTGAGGTGAAGACCCACACCCGACCAAGGTCAAACCTCGCACCCGGTTAAAAATCCTTCAGCAGTCCGGAAAGGGTGCCGAACGACATACCAGTACTGTATTCTAAATCAATAAGACCACTCAAGTACTTAAAACGCTGCTCTAACGCATTGATCTGCGCTTGGCGCAACTGAAGTTCAGCGTTTTGCACTTCCAAGAGATCGCTGAAACCAGAGCGGTACGCTTGATTAGTCATATCGTAGGACCTCTGTGCAAGTTCAACCGCATGGACTTGCGCCTCAATATTTGTCTGTATCTCCTGCAAAGAAAGGACCGTATTGTAAATCTCAACCTCTGTTCCGCGCAGCGCCTGCCCCAGACTGAGGTTGAGGCTTTTTATATTATCATCTATTGTTTTTAAGCCTTGATTGCTGGTATCAAAGGGAAAGAGCGAATTAAAGCGAAAACTCAGCGTGATACTAAACCTGCCGCCATCGCTCCATTCATCCGTTACATGGGGATCGGCGAATAACCGCATCGGCGAAAGTCCCCAACTCAAAGAAAGAGTCGGGGTATACACTTGAAAAAAGGTCTTTTTCCGAGTCTGATGGAGGTTCAAGACTTGGTGCTGGAGTTCTTTAATATCAGGCTTTCCTGCCGCAGCTTGATTGATAAGATTCTGGAGATCAAGGGGAATAAAGCTTAAATCAGTTGATACCGGCTCAAAGTCAAAGCTTGTATCATACGGCAAGCCTAAGGTCAGGGCAAATTGCGCCACAGCACGTTTCAGCCCGTTTTCAGCTTGGGCAATGGTTGGTTTTAGGTTTTCCGCGGCAACCTGCGCCTGCAAAAGCGTCATTTCCGGTTCAAGTCCGGCTTGGTAATTGGCATTCGCCTGTTGGACGCGCTGTTCGGCTGAACGGGCATTTTCATGCAAAAGCTCTATGTTTTCCTGCAAGAGCAGCATCTGATAATACGATTTGCGCACATCCCGCTCTAACTGGCTTTGAGCTTTCTCATACGAGATTAAGCCGCTTTCATAGTCAAGTACCGTACTCTTCATATCCTCAATCAACGCATAGTTAAAGTTCAGTGAGAATGACAAGCCGGCGGAAAAACTCCACGGATGAGTTTCCATGGACATACCTTGGGTTGGTTCATTGGGATGAGAGAGCGTAACGTTTGCATCAAACGTCGGAACAAAGACATTCCAGCGCGTATCCATGGCGCGTTTTTTAGTCGCTAGTGCAATACGGGAAGATTCGAGTCCGAGATTATTATTTATTGCCAGAGCTACAGCTTCATCCGGTGAGATATGCCGTGTTGCCGGTGAAAAATTTACTTCCTGTCCAAAGAGAGTCGGGACGAGCAACACAAGCGCAACAGACAGTATTATTTTCATGCACACTCCTTTTTATCGTTCAGTACTTGGGATCGCCCAGCTATCTAAACCCAGACAAATAAAACGGAATAGGCTGCGGATACTCTGAATGGGTAAGGGGGAACACTGAAGCGATTCGGGTCTGCGCATAAGGGTATTGATAATAAGAAAAATTATCCAATGATTAGATTCTTCAGCGACCAGAACAGAATGATTATGACAACCCAAACCGGAAAAAAACTGGAAAAATTGCAGTGAGAGCGGGCTGTTGAAGTCAATATATCTTGCCCGCAACCAGTTGACTGAAACGAGTATTTCAGGTCGCGAGCAAAGATAATCAATAACAGAGAGCAGCGCAAGGTACAACTTTCCTTCCGGTTTATCAGAGAGCGCCATGCTGGTCGCAGCATGGTGTGCTATACGGTTGCATTCAGTTTGAAATAACTGACTGAGCATATCGTGCTTATTCTTAAAATGAGTATACAGAGAGCTTTTTGATAAACCAGACGCTTGAGCTACAGCTTCCATCGAAGCGTTCCATGGTCCGCACTGGGCAACTATGGAAGCAACGACATTAAGAAGCTTTTCTTGTTCAGCCGGTTCAACGAGCATATACGGTACTAGCCGATTTTCCAAAGCAGTATAGTCAAGAGCATCGACGACCTTAGTATCAAAATTTAACCCATGGGCGATTCTTCCTTCGACAAAAGTCATAAAATGCTGGATAACCTCATCTGAAGGCAGTGTGCCGGTTTCATACCATTGCTTATGGAAGCAAGCTAATAAAAAGATTATGGTAGCAATAATCAAGTGATTTGCTGAAGGATATTCACCAGTTTTATCCGGCGCCTGCAAAATCTGTATGTCAATACCGCGTTCCAATAAATACCGTTCTGTATTGTTTATATGGCGATTAGCGTACACTTTTATCAACGCAAAAACAAAAGCATCACTATCCCGTAGATAAAACCGAACAACAGCTCGCGCCATGAGCGCATACTGTTCAGTACTACTGCCTACCTGAAGCGCATGCTTATAGTCAGGCAATAGCGCAGATGCGTAATTGTCAAAAAAATAGTCATACATTGCCTGTATTATAGCCTGTTTATTCTTAAAATGCCGGTAAATGGCGGGTTTACTGACATGGAGTGCCTCGGCAAGGGCATTAAGGCTTGTTGTTTGATACAGATCTCTGCTCCACACACGGAAGGCAGTCCTCATAATGTCTTCTTTAGTCATAAGCTTCATACCCAGTTACCGACCGGTCGGTAACTGAAAAAATAACAAATTAAATAAAAAGAAGCAAGAGGTTTATTCGATTTTTAATGGTGATCCACAAAGTATGAAGGAGTTAAAGACAACAAGGATATAAAGAGATACGATGAATCATACAAATAACTCTAGAACTCACCTGCCCCCATTGCCATATCCCATAACCCAAAACGGAAAAAAGAGCAAGGGCAAGGCAGAATTACCATTGTAAAGACTGCGGACGCCAGTTTATAAGCGACCATGAAAGAACCTATCAGGGATGCCTCTCCCGGGTAGTCGAACCGGTCAAAATCATGCTTGTCCGGGGAATGGGCATGAGGCATCAGTACCGTACTGAAAAAGAGCCTGGGGATAAGCTATGGAAGGATAGCGACAGATAATTGAGACAGCTTTCTAGGGAGTGTCGTCAAAAGGAAGGAAATAAAGTAAGATAACAAGGCGAGTATTTCGGAGGGCGTGTTGTTTTCCAAGAAGCTTGTTAAACCACTTGAAAGCATTTGACATGACTTTCTTTTACAGCAATTATGGCTTTATTTGAGGTTTATCACACTTTGTGAATCACCTCCTAATTTTTCTGTCTTCGTGGTTTTAGCTATTCCCAGCGTTTGCAAAGACTATGCTCTCTCGTCAGCTAGTCAAGCATTTACCAACGGAAAGCAGGCACTGCCAGCAGTAGTTGAACAGAGAACAATCACAATTCCAGAAAATTCACACGGCAGCTAAAGGTTTTCCACGAAAAAGACAGGTAAGGGATAGGTCAAACCTCAGACAGTGAGACATTCTGCGCACGCAGCTAAAACATTTTCTGTGTGCAAGAATTGGGAACAGAAAAATATCATGTATGGTGATTATATGCAAAAACACAGCAATAATATGGGCAGATCCCACATAAAAGAACAGAGAGAGTTTAGAGATGTTCTTGAAGAGCGAAAGCTATGCCCTGTAGACCAGATACATAGCAAAATCGGCGACCCAGCATACGTGAACTGCTGCAAGAATGAAATACCGGAACTCAAAACAATCCAAGAAGTCAATTAGAATAATTGCCATGATTAGAGAAAAATCAGTGATATTTTTGCTTGTCTTCCCTGAGGGAAATTTCGATTTGCGGTACGAAAGATTTTACTATCAAGGTCAGTATCAATTATCCAGTTAAGAGTATTATGAATACAAATTTTGCCAAAGAAGACTGCGCCATAACGTTTTATTTATAAAAAACCTCCTGTAGAGGAGGCTTTAAGAAAAGCGGGAAACGGGAGTCGGACCCGCGACATCGACCTTGGCAAGGTCGCGCTCTACCACTGAGCTATTCCCGCCAATACTTCTGTAAAATTCAGATAGAGATTTTACATTTTTTTAAATAACCCTCTTTCAGAGTATGAGCCGCGAAGGGATCGAACCTTCGACCCGCAGATTAAGAGTCTGCTGCTCTACCAGCTGAGCTAGCGGCCCATATTACATTCCTGCGTCCGACAGGAATCGAACCTGCGGCCTACGGATTCGAAGTCCGTCGCTCTATCCAGCTGAGCTACGAACGCGTAGCAACCACCTTTTATCTGGGTGGATGACGGGGGTTGAACCCGCGACGGCGAGATCCACAATCTCGAACTCTACCACTGAGCTACATCCACCGTCTTAAGCATAAGATTATTCTAGTATCATTTTCTTTTTTTGTCAAGAGACATTGTATAAATATTTTTATACAAAATTACCTGAAACTGAAAGATACTCATATGCAATTTTTGCCACTTCTTGTTCAGCACTTTTTTTATTTCTACCAGTGGCAGGACCAAAGATTTTTCCGTTAATCTCAACTTCTATCCAAAATAGATACTTATGTTCAGGTCCTGACTGGTTTAACAACCGGTATACCGGATAGGTTCCCTTATGATGTTGCGTTAATTCTTGTAATAGAGATTTATAATCTTGGTGATGTTGATTATTTAAGACACGATTTATTTCTGGTATTATACATCGACTTACTATGCTATAAGTAGCTTGATACCCGGAATCAAGATATAAAGCTCCTATAATTGCCTCAAAAGCATCGGCAAGTATTGCTTTTTTGGTACGCCCCCCTGAAAGTTCTTCACCATGACCTAAAAGGAGCATAGTATCAATGCGTAGTTCTTGTGCAATAGTACATAAGGTCTTTTCAGACACTACGACAGCTTTTATCTTAGCCAGCTCACCTTCTTTCTTTTCATGGAATCGCTTATACAAAAGCGAGGATGTTACTGCACCTAGTATTGCATCACCTAAAAATTCAAGGCGCTCATTGTTACCACAGGAAGCAGATTCATTAGAAAGAGACCGGTGCGTTAAAGCAAGATTCAAAAGATTAAGGTTTTTGAACTTTACCATTAATATCTCTTGAAAGTGCAGCAACAATCTCTTTCTTTCCGGATCCATAAGACAATCGTTTACTTTTGCTTAGATTTAATGAATTCATAGGCATCACGTACCGTTTCAAATTCATTAGCTTTTTCATCAGGTATTTGAATACCCATCTCTTCTTCGAGAGCATACACTAACTCATAAGTCTCTAAGCTATCAGCACCAAGATCTTGGCGAAATGAAGCATCAAGAGTAACTTTACTTTCATCAATTTCTAGTTTAGATGCTATGAGTTTTTTTACCTTTTCAAATAATTCTTCCATAAAATTATACTCCTATCCTTTTGCTCCTGGCACAATGACCTGTTTACCCCGGTAAAAACCACATTTAGGACATACCCTATGTAACAACACTTGATTGCCACAGGTATTACATGCAACGAGCCGTGGAGCATCAAGCTTCATGTTAATTGATTGTCGACGGCGCGTTCTTGCTTTCGACGTTTTAACTCTCGGAACAGCCATAAAATTATCCTTTTGTCTTCAGAAGTGCTATAAAAATTGAATCTATCCTTTTTCCTGCAAAGAAAAGAAGGATATTCCTGCTTTTTTCCGGCTGAACTTGCTGTTTTCGTCTGATGAGTACTCACAGCGAACGTCCTACTGTCTACAGGCTTTAGGTTCCGACTATCCGTGCCGTACCATTTTTATGCGGGCGCTTTCATATCCCACTTTTTAAGGTGAGGGCTTTCCTACACTTAATTGTAATATAAGTATCTATGAGAACTCTGTCAAGTGCGGTGTCTTATAAATTCGCACAAGCTGATTTACAAAGATCCTCATGGATTATTTATAGAGCGGACTAAGTACGTTTAAGTAACGCGTATACTCTCCGTATGCATCATTGTACGCCGCAACCTGTGTCGGATCCGGGTCTATACCTCCAGCTTTGAGTACAACGTGTTCATCCACAAGAGCCTCTATACTACCGGCGTCAACTGTCCACAAAGCTTGCAAGGCGCCGCCGAGTGCAGCCGCCTCATCTCCATCCGGCAACCGTACCGGTACGTTCATTATATTAGCTGCAATTTGTTGCCAAAGCGGACTTTTTGCACCACCACCAGTCAGCCGTATTTCTTGAGCCTTAAAGCCAAGAGCGGTAAAGTTTTCCATACCGATACGCATACCAAAGATAGCAGCTTCTAATGCCGCACGAGCTATGTTTTCACGGGTGAAATTAGCGGCTGTGATACCAGTAATGCTTGCCCTCCCACCCGGCAGATTCGGTGTACGCTCTCCATTAAAAAATGGGAGCACGACAATACCGGCTGCACCAAGAGGAGAACGAGCAGCCTCGGTATCAAAAGCTTTGACGTCCAAGCCAAAAAGCCCGCGGAATTCTTCACTAGCAACAGTACAATTCATGGTGCAAAGTAACGGTAGCCAGCCACCAGTTGAAGAACAAAACGCTGCAAGATCGCCTGAAGGATCAACAACCGGTGTATTGGAAAAACCAAATAAGGTCCCGGAAGTACCAAGACTCATCGTGAGAAATCCGTCTTTAACCGCACCGGTACCAATCGCTCCCATCATATTATCACCGCCGCCTGTTGCTACCGGCGTCCCTTCCGGTATACCGTATAATCTCGCTGCCGCTGCACAGACGCTGCCGGAAGGTTTGCCCGGCTCAACTAAGCGGGGAAGACACTGATACACCTTTTTGTCAATTAAAGCACAGATCCGTTCAGACCACTGCCGGTTACGCACATCAAAAAGCGCTGTGCCGGATGCATCCCCGTATTCTGCTGTATACTCGCCGGTGAGTAAAAAATTGATATAATCATGCGGCAGGAGAATATGCGCAAGTTGTGCAAAAGCTTGCGGCTTATGATTTTTAAGCCACTGCACCTTAGGCGCTGTATAGCCGGGTCTCATCGGTAAGCCGGTCTCTGCAATAAGCGCCGGCTCACCGCCTGCCGCCTCGCTTAACTGGGCACATTCAGCCGTTGTCGCGGTATCACACCACAGCTTCACGCGGTACAAAGGTTTTCCTGCCGCATCAAGAGGCACCAAGCTATGCTGATGCCCGGACACGCCCACAGCAACAATACTCGCCTTTACCGCCGGAGCAAGCGCGGCAAAGCATGCTGAGAGCGCATCGTTATACCATGAAGCTTCTTGTTCACGAGTGCCGTCATTTTCTGTAATCAAATAAACCGGTGCCTGTGAGCGTGCAACTACCGTCTTTTTTTCATAATCGTAGACTATCACCTTGCAACTCTGCGTTCCGAGGTCTATTCCGGCTACTGTTTTCATATATCCTCCAAAAAAATAGATCGTTTATACCAGAATACACTAATTCTGCTTTTCTGTAAAGAAAAGACAGCGCTCTCTTGACTTTTCAAGTATCATTGACTGTACTAGACTGATGCTCCTGCGCGGGTATATGCTTAATAAGCGCACAGGAGGAAAGGGGACGGATTGCAATTTGCAAAGCGATTGCATCTATCCCTGTGTCTCTATTCGGTTGTGCCGGATTGAAGCACGCACTAAACGAGGAGGATGCGATGAGTGATGGGGCATTACATGCGCCTGAGTCAAAACCGGCGCCAGTGGTAAAGCCGGGGGATTTTGTTTTTGCAGCGGTAGGATTGTACCACGGGCATATTTTTGGTATGTGTAACGGGCTTTTAGAGGCGGGGGGAATGCTTAAAAGTTATTATGATCCGGATCCCCGCTACCGTGCGCAGTTTGCCCGGCACTTTCCGGGCGCGCATGAGGCTGCAAGCGAGGAGGAAATTTTAGCCGACCGGACAATACAACTGGTCGCCGGCGCGACTAAAACCGATGAACGGTGCGCTTTGGGTTTGCGGGTTATGGAAGCAGGCAAAGATTATTTTACTGACAAAGCGCCGCTGACGACCCTTGAACAGTTAGCGAAGGCGCGTGATGCGGTAAAAAAGACAGGCAAAAAGTATGCGGTCTACTACAGTGAGCGTATTCATGTGGAATCGGCTGTTTTTGCCGGGCAACTCATAGAACAAGGCGCTATTGGTCGTGTACTACAGGTGATAGGCTTTGGTCCTCACCGGCTCGGTAGCATTGAAAAGCCGGACAAGCCGGGGCGACCTGCATGGTTCTTTGTTAAGAAGCACTATGGAGGTATTCTCTGCGACATCGGCAGTCATAATATGGAACAGATTCTCTATTATACCGGTGCAAAAGACGGCACGGTCGTACGAAGCCAGATTGCCAATTACAATCATCCTGAGTATCCGGAGCTGGACGATTTTGGCGATTGTCAGGTGGTTTTAGACAATAAGGCGACCGGCTATTTTCGGGTAGATTGGTTTACGCCGAATGGTTTGCAAAGCTGGGGAGACGGACGACTTTTCATTCTTGGTACTGAGGGCTTTATTGAGCAGCGTAAATATATGAACCTCGGCGTGGCAGGCTCAGGCGGCAGTTATGTCTTCCTTGCCAATGGTCAAGAAGAACGCTGCTACACGGTAACCGGCACCGTTGGGTATCCTTTCTTTGGGCAGCTCATCCTTGACTGTCTGAACCGGACCGAATATGCGATGACTCAGGAGCATGCCTTCAAGGCGGCGGAACTGAGCTTGATTGCTCAACGGGATGCAGTTGTTTTAGCGCCCTAGTAGAAGCTGGTCTGCGCCCTCCTGCCTAGAGCTTTTAAGCGGGCAGGAGGCAAACTTACGGACAGACCTCAGAAAGACTTTGAGCCTTCGCTCTGAGGATTATCGCATACCGGATACATCACAGGAGGAGCTTGAGGTCTGTCCTCCATGCGGTATCAGTTACTACAAGTCTCTCTTTCCCCGATAAGTTCAGTGGCTCTTTTTTCCCAGACATTCCTATCCCGCCAGCGGCAAAACCTTCGGTGTGTATTTTTCCAGTCGCCATATTCAGGTGGTACATCTCTGTCTTGGAGCGCCGGTTCTGATAATCCACGATACCGCGTTGATAAACTGTTGATTGTCCTTCGCCCTCTGACCCCGTTTACCTGCCCCTCCTGGCAGTAAGTCTTTTATCTTTTCCCAGCGTATCACTGATGTCGTGTCTGTGCAGTGCTTTTCCGTTTTCTTTCATCTTGTTATCTTACTTTATTTCCTTCCTTTGACAACACCCTCAGGGAGATATATCTAACAGAGAGAGCAGCAAGAAAGGAAGCAGATTTCTTTATCGCAGCCGATAGTGCCGCCTAGACACATAAATAGTCTTGGTTTTACCGGAACGCCTATTTCCAGCAGTATACCGGCACGCAAAAAAGTATTAAACGGCAACTGGATTCTCCGTCCTTGTTGGATTAGCTGAAGGTCAGACCTCGCCCTCAAAAGTCAGTTCTTGTTGGAATCCCTTTGAGGTCTGACCCTTGCTTCAAACTGTGTTGTTAAGGAAAAACCTGATCACTACCCACTGATCACTGTCAGCGGATCCAAGCCTGATCAGCCAACTGATCTAAGCGATCACAGGACAGTGAGACTATGCAGTTAGTAGGTCTGACCGAGGGAGTGTCGTCAAGAGGCGGGGAAGATAGAGCCGGAGAGAGCGCACGGCGAAGAAGGAGGCAGTGCATTGAGCATAACAAGAGGTGATACCGCGCCACTGTTTGATTGGTCAAGAGCGCTGTGGGAGCTTCCCCTCTCAAGCTTTGAGGGCTGCCCTCGCTCTGTACAGGACGGGAAAGCATGCGGCGCTTATCCTGTATTGTTTTTTTATGACCGACACGGTAGAGTTTCGGTATGCTACACGCTGTGTTTCCGGGGACTTTTGATCCGCCAACCTTTGGTCATCTTAATATTATTGAACGAGCTGCACCGCTCTTTGAAAAACTCACCGTTCTTATTGCTGAAAATAGACAGAAAAGACAGCTCCTCACGCCTGCTGAACGGCTTGCACTCCTTACCGAAATGCTTGAGCCTTGGGCTGCGGTATCAGTTGCGCTCTGCGATTCTTTGGTCGTGCAGTTTATGCAGGAACAGGGGGCAAGGGTCATCGTGCGCGGCGTACGCACAATAACGGATTTTGCTTACGAAGCTGAAGTAGCTGCGGTAAACCGTCTTTTGAATCCGGCTCTTGAGACTTTTTTTATGCTTGCGGATACCCGTTACGGGGCGATTAGTTCTTCGGCGGTAAAAGAGATAGTAGCTTTTGGCGGAGATGTTTCCGGTATGGTAGCGCCGCCGGTTCTTGCCACGCTGCATCGTAAAGGGCTGTAGCCCTCCCCCTTAGAGCAGGTACTGCGCTTGACAGAGCCGGTAATACGCACCTTTTGACGCCATCAAGGTGGCATGAGTGCCGCTTTCTATGATCTGACCGTCATGTATGTACAGTATGCGGGAACAATCGCGTATAGTGGAAAGCCTATGGGCAATAAAAAACGAGGTGCGCCCTTTCATCAAGGTCCTTATGCCTTCTTGGACGAGCTGTTCTGTGCCGGTATCAATACTGCTGGTTGCCTCGTCAAGGATTAGTATCCGCGGGTCAGACAAGAGGGTGCGGGCGAAGGTAATGAGCTGCTTCTCGCCATGCGAAATGCCGCCCCCGTGTTCGCTAATCGGCGTGTTATAGCCTTCAGGTAAATTTTCAATAAAGGTATGAGCGCCTATCAGCTGCGCCGCTGCTCTAACCTCTTCATCCGTTGCATCGAGTTTGCCGTAGCGGATGTTGTCGGCAATGCTGCCGGTAAAGATAAAGCTATCCTGAAGCATAATACCCATCTGCTGCCGTAGAGAACGCAGGGTCAGCTTCATAATATCATAGCCGTCAATCAGTACCTTTCCTTCTTCTATGTTATAAAACCGGCTTAATAAACTAACTATGGTCGTTTTACCGGCGCCGGTCGGACCGACTAGAGCGATGCTTTCGCTTGGTTCAGCTATAAATGAGATATTTTTGAGAATAGCGCGCTCTTTACTGTAACTAAAGCTGACCGCATCAAACTGCACATGCCCCCGTATGGGCGGTAGCTCTTGGGCATCAGGCGCGTCTGCGATTAAAACCGGCTCCGCTATAGTATCGAAGATACGGTCGAGATACGCCATACCGTTCACAAAGGTATTGTAGATATTACCGAGGTTGATGATAGGCTGCCAGAAGCGCCATGTGTAGTTCCCCATTGCAAGGAGCATACCGAACGTTGCCATCGGATTCATCCAATACGCACCCATGATGTAGACAAAGGAAAAGACTATCTGGCTGATAGTTTCAGTCGTGAACCAGACGGTATTAGAGATATAAATTGCGCTCATCCATTCTTTGTTGCGCTCCGCTGCAAGCCGGTCAAGAATAGCCATATTGGAGTTCTGCCTATCAAAAGCCTGCGTAACCCGAACGCCGTCTATGGATTCCTGTATGTACGCATTTAGATTGGAATTTTTGTTTGAGACCCGCTGCCATGCACGGCGCTGACGGGTTTTAGTGATCCAAATGAAAAGCGCCAGTACCGGCAGTCCCATAATAGTTACCAGCGCAAGCTGCACATTGATCTGAAACATAAAGAACATGATGAACAGTATGTTGAGGATTTCGATGATAAAGTTAAGGATGCCGTTAGACAAAGCATCAGAGACACTATTTACATAGGGGACAACGCGGACGAAGATCTTGCCGTTGGGTCTGCTGTCATAGTAGGAAAAGGGCAGACGCTGGAGGTGTGAAAATAAGTCGTAGCGTATATCATGAACGATAATCTGTCCGGCGCGGGCAACCAGTATATTACGGATTGCCCCGAAACCAATGCTTATGATGATGCTGCCGGCAAGAAAGAGCGCCATAGTGATCAAAAGGCGGATATTGTGTGCCGGTATGGCTACGTCTAATGCGTACTGTATAAAAAGGGGTCCGGAAAGACCTATTAAGCTACCTAAGATGCTTAAAAACAAAGCCGCAATCATACGCCCCTTTACCCGTACAATATACTTGAGGCAGTAGCGGAAGTTTGCAAGGCTGATCTTTTCATCAAGGTATTCATCAACATCGTAGCGATTGCGATTTTGCCGTGCTCGCGGTGTCTGTACCGTTTTTTTATGCAACATACGAAAATGAGTATAACGCGTCTGAAAAATATATGCTAGGGCGTGCCGTTAAAAGGCGAGAAAGATAGATCTGAGATAGAGAGCGGCAGGAAAGGAATCAGAACGTTGAGCAGAGCGACTAGTACTACCTCTACAGCTCTGTGTCATAAGTCCTTACCACCTTCCGACTACGCTTGGAAAGAATCACTACCTTGCAGTAAGTCTTTTATTTTTTCCCACAGCCTATCACTGATGTCGTGTCTGTGCAGTGCTTTTCCGTTTTCTTTCATCTTGTTAGTTTACTTTATTTCCTTACTTTTAACGACACCTCCTAGGAGAAGAGGGTTCTCCTTGCTAGGAGAAGTCGCTGTCCTAGGGGTAGATCACAGCGTTGTCCGTCAGAGGTCTGTCCGTCAGAGGTCTGTCCGTCAGAGGTCTGTCCGTTAGAGGTCCGTTAGAGGTCTGTCAGAGGTCTGTCCGTCAGAGGTCTGTCCGTCAGAGGTCTGTCCGTCCCGTCCGTCCCGTCCTGTGCGGCATAAAAAAGCCTGCTTCCAAAAAAGAAGCAGGCTTAAAAAGCAGTTCTTAGACGTGCGTCAGAATGCGATTAGAATGTGAAGCCGAAGGTAACCTTGGTTTCAGTGGTTGTAATAGGATCAATATCACCCAAAACATCAGTAACAACCGCGCTGGGAGCCTTATTTTCCAACTTGAAACTAAAGCCGATAGTAGCATTGGGCAGCACTTTCCATTTAAGACTAGGTTCAACGGCTATTTTAGTGTAGTAGTCAAACTTCGTTAGCAGGGTGAAGGCGAAGGCTGCGCTCACATTATCGGTAATCTGGTACGATACCTCTGGCTTAATTTTCAGAGCCGGACTATAGAATGCTTTCAGGTATTTTTCTATCTCATCCGATACAGCGAGCTCGTCCCACTCTTCTTGTTCTGCAGTGTAAAGGAAGAAAGTGGGGTCTAAACTAAGACCGAGCTTTCCGTCAAGCAGTTTATAGCCGACTTTAGCATGAATCTGTATAGCCCCCAAACCAGCTTGCCCAACAGCATCTGACGCTGCAGCGTTTCTGTAGTAAAACTTTTGATTAAAAACGCCCGCGTCTTTAAACAATTTACCAGGCAGAGAACCTAAGTGCAAGAATGTTAGATCAAGATCTGCTGTCAGGTCTTTAACAGCTTTAAGACCGAACTTAACCACTAACTTCGCTGCTGTAGGATCATATGCGGGAGCATCTTTATTGTCAGGATACCACTTACTATTCTCTGGACTCGATAAATTAACGCCGTGTGCCCACAAATTATAGGGACTTAAAACTCTAAAATCACCATCCTCAGCACCGTCATACAACTCACTGTCATCGACGGTACCGTCTAAGTTGATGGTAATACCTGCGGTAAACAGATCAGCCATGGTATAATCGACAAGAAACTCTGTTTCAGAAAAGAATTCAAGGGCTGTTTCCTGATAGATCTCACGATCAGCAAAGTTAAAGTGTACCCCGCCGGTAAGCCCTGCAAGCGGTAGGTTAGCGAGATCAAAATCAAGACCGTTTGTGCCGGCAGTTACCTTGAGCTTCTTGTCCAAAAAGTTAATCCAGCCATAAGCATCAAATGTACCATCACCCCACTGCTCCTTTTTTCTCTCAGGACCCTCGGCACTGAAGCCAAAGACTGCTCCGAATCTATCGCCTTCGAGTTTGAATTGAGCATTTGCTTGAGCTTTATCACCATCATGTTCTTGTCCAATTATCCGATCATCAGCCTTATCCCCGACTTTGTTGCTCGTTGTACCCAAATAGAAGCCGGTGTCAACGCTACCGCTAATTTTAAGCTCAGGCGCTTCTTGTGCAAATACTGCTGTTCCTGCTATTGCAAGCAGGGCAAGTAAACTAAAAATCTTTTTCATAGTTCCTCCTTGAAAATAGGTTAGAGGTAGTAATCACTGTTACCATATTCCTCTAATATCCCTTTCTCTATAGTTTACAGCTTATCTTTTATTTGTCAAGCCTTTTTTAACGGACAGACCTCTAACGGACAGACCTCTAACGGACAACGCTGTGATCTACCCCTAGGACAGCGACTTCTCCTAGCAAGGAGAACCACCTTCTCCTAACACGGAGAACCTCCTTCTCTTCCAAGGAGAACCCTCTTCTCCTACCAAGGAGAATACCCTTCTCCTACCAAGGACAACGCCCTTATCCTACCTATATGCGTTACGTTACGCCCTAAGAGATGGGGTGAACTACCTACCGCTCAAGCGATTGGCTTCTTGGTTCACAGACCAAACTTAAACTGACAGAGCAAGCCCTGTCAATAAGTGCGGTTTCGTCAAACGAGATAGGACAGACCTCGCAAACACGGTCAGACCTCGCCCTAGTCTGTCTGGGGCGAATACGGTACACTAGGCTTATGATTTTAATCCTTGATTTTGGAAGCCAAACAAGCCAGCTCATAGCACGGCGTATCCGTGATATGGGCGTCTATGCCGAAATTATTGCCGGAGACTCGCCCCTGAATACGAGCATACTAGCGGGCGTTGAAGGTATCGTTCTCTCAGGCTCCCCTGAATCGGTCTATGACAACGGTCCTATGCCTGATCCGTCCCTCTATACTTGCGGTCTGCCGCTTTTGGGCATCTGTTATGGCTTGCAGTGCATGACCTTCAACAAAGGCGGAACAGTAAAACCGCTCCCTCAACGGGAATACGGCGCAATTAGACTGCATATTCATACGGAAATTGACGAGCGTTCCAGCGCATTCTTAGCCGGTTTCGACAAAACAATCCCGCTTGAAGCTATTAAAACCGGAACCGCTCGATCAAAGGCTGCTGCCATCACTATCACCGTGTGGATGAGCCATGGCGACACGATAACAGAACTTGCACCCGGCTTTCTGGAAGCCGGCACCAGTGCAAACGGCTTTCCGGCTCTGGTTGTCCATGAAAAAGAGCCGTGGTTCGGGGTACAGTTTCACCCTGAGGTAACGCACTGCGAACGCGGCGCTGAAATACTGGCTGCTTTTGTTTTTGGTCTGTGCGACTGCCGGCAGTCGTGGGACATGGAACATTATGCCGAGCATATACAGCAGTCCTTGATCGAGAAGGTCGGTACTAATCCGGTACTCCTGCTTATCTCAGGCGGGGTCGATTCTACCGTTGCCGGCGCTTTGCTACTGAAAAGCCTCCCGCCGGAGCAGGTACATCTTATGTACCTTGACACCGGTCTTATGCGCAAAGACGAAACAGACCATGTTACAGCAAAGTTAAGCAAGCTCGGCGCCCAACACCTGACTGTTGTCCACAGTGAAGATGAATTTTTATCAGCGCTTGCCGGTGTTGAGGACCCGGAGGAAAAGCGGAAAATCATAGGCGATCTGTTTATAACCGTACAGGAGCGTGAAACAGCACGGCTGGGACTGCCGGAATCCTACTTTTTGGCGCAGGGGACTTTGTATACGGACCTGATCGAAAGCGGCAAAGGAGTTGGCACGAAGGCGCACCTTATCAAGAGTCATCACAATGTCAGAACGCCGCTTGTTGCTGCTAAACGTGCGGCAGGACAGCTTGTAGAACCGCTTAACCGGCTTTACAAGGATGAAGTGCGCCGGCTTGGCAGAGTGCTGGGTGTTGATGAAGAGACGTTGAACCGGCACCCCTTCCCCGGTCCGGGGCTTGCGGTGCGTATTCTTGGGGCAGTTACCAAAGAAAAATGCGCTCTCTTACAAGAAGTGGATGCCATTTTTATTGCAGAACTCAAAGAACGCAAGTTATACGATAAGATTTGGCAGGCATTTGCCGTACTGCTACCCATCCGCTCTGTGGGAGTAGCCGGCGATCTACGGCACTACGGCTCTGTTGTTGCGCTGCGGGCGATCACCAGTGCAGACGGCATGACAGCCGATGTTTACCCCTTTGACCTGAAAGACCTGCTGGAAATAGCGACCCGCATTACCAATACCGTGAAGGCTGTCGGCAGAGTTACCTACGATATTTCATCAAAGCCGCCGGCAACGATTGAATGGGAATAGACTGCTTGCTATCAGGCACCGCCGCGCGCTTCAAGGGCATAAGCTGTTTCAGCAGCAGCAGTGATCATCTTTTCTATGACTAACGGTACGACTATCCGCATTTTATAAAAGCCTTCTCTTCCGGCACGGGCGCGGTACGCACAATCAACCTCGTTCCAAACAATAAAAAAACGCGGGATAAAGCTTATCATCAGCGAAAAACCGGTGGCAAAGAGCGTCGTACGCTTTCCAAAAGACAGTGCGCTGCGAATCTGTGCCATGGTGGTTACTGCAAAGACCAGAGAACCGGCGCAGAATACGATGATAAGAGAGGCGCTGAACAACAGAGCCTCTTCCAATCCAGAGAAGAGAAATCTAAAAGGCATGAAACGGAGCGACCGAAAGAACAGTACCGGTATACAGACAATGAAGAGCGACCGGCTTCCGCGCAGGAGGGTGCGCGGGGGCAGTGCGGCAATCAATGCCCCTATACCAATGATAGCTAAGGCGAAAGCAGTACCGTAATATGGAAAAAAAGCGAGAGCGGAGACCAAAAACAAGAGGAGCAGTTTTGCTAAAGCCGGCATCCGGTGCAGTATGCTCTTTCCGGGTCGGTAGCTGTAAGGAAGAGCGTCAAACGTACGCATGGTTTAATCCTTTACGCATAATTTTTACTGTTCATTTTTTGCCTTTAACTGTATACTTGCAGGAAGGAGTAATTATGATACAGTGGTTGCATGATGCAATTTTTTATGAAATTTATCCACAGTCTTTTTATGATAGTAATGGGGACGGCATAGGCGATCTTGCTGGCATCCTGCACAAGCTCGACTATATTCAGGATCTGGGCTGTGATGCTATCTGGATAAACCCTTGTTTTGATTCGCCGTTTAAGGATGCCGGCTACGATGTGCGTAACTATAAGAAAATAGCCCCGCGCTACGGCACCAACGAGGATGCGCGCCTGCTTTTTGATGAAGCGCATAAAAGAGGTTTGCATGTTATTCTTGATCTTGTTCCCGGACATACCTCGGAAGAACATCCGTGGTTTCTTGAGAGTAAGAAAGTAAAGCCTAATGCGTTTTCCAACCGGTATGTCTGGACCGATAGCTGGGGGACATGGGCAGGGGGTCTTAAAACCATTCTGGGAGAAGCAGACAGAAACGCCTCGTATATTGTCAACTTTTTCAAGAGTCAGCCCGCCCTGAATTACGGCTTTTTCAAACCAGACCAAGTCTGGCAACTTCCTCCGGATCACCCGGACTGCATTGCTACAAGAGAAGCGATAAAAGACGTTATGCGTTTCTGGCTTGATCGGGGCTGTGATGGTTTTCGGGTAGACATGGCATCGTCCCTTGTGAAGTTCGATTCTCCTGATCACACGGGAACTGTGGCAATCTGGCAGGACATCCGTACCATGCTGGATAAAGAGTATCCCGATACGGTACTGATAGCCGAGTGGTCTGAACCAAAATATGCCATCAGCGCGGGCTTTGATGCGGACTTTCTCCTTGATTTTGCAAACGAGGGGAAGATCGGTTCAAAAACGCTCCTGCGCGACTATTATCCGCTGCTCAACCCTGAGTCTGATAACAGTTTTTTCCGTGCCGAAGGTAATGGTGATATAAAGCGGTTCCTTGATGTCTACCTGCCCCATTACGAGGCGACAAAAGAAACTGGCTTTATCAGCCTCATAACCGGCAACCATGATGTTGTGCGCGCCGCCCACAACTTGACGCAGGAAGAGTTAAAGATCGCCTATGCGGTTATTTTAACTATGCCCGGCGTGCCGTTTATCTATTACGGCGATGAAATCGGTATGCGCTACCTGAATTTGCCTTCTAAAGAGGGCGGCTACGACCGCACAGGAGCGCGGACTCCTATGCAGTGGACTAGCGGTTTTAACCGCGGCTTTTCTACTGCGCCTACTGACAGCTTGTACCTGCCGTTTGATCCGCGTCCAGATGCGCCGACTGTTGAAGAGCAGCAAGACGATGATGAATCTTTGCTGAATACGGTGAAGAAATTCATTGAGCTGCGGCATAATACGCCGTCTCTCCGTGATAACAAGAACTTTGAGGTGCTTAAAGGCGAAGGTCATGTCTTTGTTTATAAGCGTGATGAGCTGGTTATTGCGGCTAATCCGGGAAAAACGGTGCAAAAGGTCAAAATGCCGTATAATAGAACTTACGAGAAGCGGTCAATTTTGGAGATAGTCTCGCTCGGAAGCTCTTGTACCTGGGATGGCGGGGAACTGCGTCTTGGTGCGGGAAGTTTTGCCGTATGGAGTGTTGCTTGTGCCGGCTCTCGCTGAAAAGAGCAGGCGGCAAAAAAATGTTTTAATAAAAAAATAAAGCCGCCTTTCTGGTAAAGAAAGGGGGAAGATTCTGTTCATTGTTGTGCCTTTACTGCAAAGAGGGGAAATAAGCGAGTACCGCGATATTCGCCCCTTCCCCTCTTTCTCTGCATGAAACTATGCTTGTTTAGCCGGTTAATACCGCGCCCCTACGCCCTGCTTTCTGTCTTGGTTTGTGCTTTTGTCCCGGTCAGGTCGTCTATTTCTTTTATTTCCTCAAGGAGCATTGCTTTATGGTACTCAGACTGGCGGTTTTCCCGCACTTTATCAAGGATTTTACGATCGCGGGATGCGTTAAGGTAGAGTTCACGAGCGGCTTCGACTTTTTTATCAGCCTCAGCAGCTTCTTGCACAAGCTTATCTTTAGTTACCGCGAGGCGCTGCAAGTAGCGGTCGATAACAAGAATATCGTGCGCTTCGTAACCGGCGGAATAATGCTCGGCTATTCTGCACCGCTCTTGGGCGACCGACTCAAGATTATTTTCAATTGCACTCAAAACGCCGACTGCACGCCCCAGATTGATTTCAGCCTCACGCTCATAGTAGTGGCGCAATTCTAAGACTTTCTGAAGGTTAAATACAAACTGTTTCATGCTTTTATACTACAGCGCAGTAGAGGAGAAAGGCAAGCTTTAAGACATTAAGAGCAGTGGCATATCCACGGCAGCCTGCAAGCCGCAGGTACTCCCCTCGCACATCCACGGAGCAGTGATTCCAGTAAGGAACAGCTTACAGGCACTCTGCCTTCTAGCTTCAAAGCAGATCTAAGCGGTGTCCGGCGTAGGCGCCGTCCACTTAACGCGATGGATGTCTTTCATCTACGGCAGTTAAAGGTAGGTTGCGGCTTTTTCGCTTGCCTATTTTAGGCAGCGTAGTGTAGACTAAAACATGGAGGAATTGTTATGAGTAATGATTATGATTTTACTATCGAAACTTTGGGAAAGTGCAACTTAAAATCTCCCATTGTTATGTCTAAAATAAGCGATGACTACATTGCCAATTATGCGCGGGATGATCAATTTATCCGCATGAACGTTACCGTTGATCCGGAAAAACCAGATCTTGATGAACCGTTCCAGAAATTTGAAGTCGCCGGTCCTCGTGAAATGATCTATTTTAGTCCGCAGCATGTCCATGCCGGCATCGTCAGTTGCGGCGGGTTGTGTCCGGGAATCAATGATGTCATCCGATCCATTGTCCATTCATTGTGGTATCGCTACGGTGTACGCAGAATTTCCGGGATACGCTTCGGCTACCTCGGCTTTTTACCCGATCACAACTTTGCACCCATACAGTTAAATCCGTCTCTGGTTGATGATATTCATAAAATAGGCGGTTCTTTTCTCGGCACTGCCAGAGGCGGCGGCAACGAAGTCAGCACTATTGTCGATACTATGGAACAGCTCAATCTCAATATGCTCTTTACCATAGGCGGTGATGGAACGCAGCGCGGTTCATTAGACATTGCCGAAGAAATAAGCAAACGGCACTTAAAGATAGCAATGGTTGGTATTCCTAAAACTGTTGATAATGATTTCTTTTTTATACAAAAATCATTTGGTTTTGATACGGCTGTTGCTAAAGCTGTTCAAGTTGTTGCCTCTGCGCACATGGAAGCTCATTCTCAGAATAATGGTATCGGCTTAGTTAAAGTTATGGGACGTGAATCAGGTTTTATTGCCGCGCACACGGCTCTTGCCAGCCATGAAGTCAATTTTGTTTTGATACCTGAGATACCGTTTAACCTTGAAGGGTACAACGGATTCTTCCGCCATCTGCAAAAACGGCTTGAAAGCCGCCATCATGCGGTTATTGTTGTAGCTGAAGGGGCTATGCAGGAACAGCTTATGACTACAGTTGAGAAGGATGCCGGCGGCAATATAAAATTGGTTGATGTCGGACCTTACCTCAAAAAACGTATTCAAGAGTACTTTACGCTCAAAAAGATTGATATTACCCTCAAGTACATAGATCCTAGTTACATCATCCGGTCGGCGCCGGCAATTTCAAGCGATTCTATTTACTGTGAACGGCTGGGTAATGCTGCGGTTCATGCGGCAATGGCTGGCAAAACCAAGCTGATCATAGGGCTTATTCATAATGAATTTGTTCATATTCCTATGAAGGCAGCCGTCGCCCGCCGCAGCCATGTGGATCCGGAAAGTAGTCTCTGGCGAGATACGATTGAAGCAACCCATCAGCCGGTACTTATGGTCAATCAGTTTGACCCTTCACACCAATAGCTCTTGCACTCGATCCGCTCCCTTGAAAAAGCGCCCTGAACCTTTTATTGCTCCGAAAGAGACTTCTGTGTTCAGGCTGTGGGGCGGATCGACCATTTTTCCTTTTCATTGACTTCACGTTTTTTTTGCTATACACTTCTTTTTTATGAAAACAATACAAGAGCGGCTTAGTATTCTTCCCCAGAGAATGCCGCTACAGGACCCGGCGCTGCGCACAAAGACTATGAACGAAGTGGCATTAGGCTACAGTGAAGAACAGGCGCAACAGGAAGCGCAGCGATGTTTAGGCTGTGCCACTGCTCCCTGTTGTGCAGGCTGTCCGGTGCAGGTGCCTATCCCCCGTTTTATTGCCGAGATTCAAGCCGGTAATTTTCAATCTGCAATACGCTGTATTAAAGAAACCAATCTTCTGCCGGCTATCTGCGGACGGGTCTGTCCTCAGGAAAGACAATGTCAAAGCACCTGTACCGTGGGTAAGTTGCTTAAAAATGTGGAAAAAGCGGTTGCTATAGGGAGGCTTGAACGCTTCGTGGCGGACTGGGAACGGGAACAGGGTGCTGTTACCCTGCCGTCGGTTCAAGAAGCAACCGGCAAAAAGGTGGCAATCATCGGTTCAGGTCCATCAGGTATTACCTGCGCCGCAGAATGTCTCAGATTCGGTCATGAGGTTACTGTCTTTGAAGCTCTGCATAAAACCGGCGGTGTTTTAGTCTACGGCATCCCTGAGTTCAGACTTCCGAAAGCTATTGTTGAGGCGGAAATAAGCAATCTTAAAAAAATGGGCGCAACGATTGAAACAAACGTTTTAGTCGGGAGGACCGTGAGTTTGGCGGCATTGCAAGAGAGATTCGATGCGATTTTTATTGGGACCGGTGCTGGCTTACCTAAGTTTCTCGGCATTGCCGGCGAAGAGCTAAGCGGGGTGTTTTCTGCAAATGAGTACTTGACTCGCGCTAATCTTATGAAAGCTTATGAGACAGATCGTGCGGACACACCGCTCTTTCAATCAAAACAGGTAGCTGTTATCGGCGGGGGCAATGTTGCTATGGATGCTGCGCGGATGGCAAAGCGGCTTGGAGCAGAGCAGGTGCATGTGGTATACCGCAGAACGCGTGATGAGATGCCGGCGCGTGCTGAGGAAGTAGAACATGCGGCAGAAGAAGGTATTATCTTTGATTTTTTGCGCAATCCGACCGCCATTCACGGCACTGCTCAAGGGCAGGTAAGGAGCATTGACTTGCAATGTTTTAAGCTTGGCGCTACGGACTCCTCCGGGCGCCGCGCTCCATTGCCTGATCCTGATCAGGCGGACTATAGTTTTGACTGCGATACAGTTATTGTCGCTTTGGGGAATGAGCCGAACCCTCTGCTTACTCGTCTCAATGCTGCTGTGCATACTGACAGTCGGGGGCGTATTCTTATAACAGAGGATTACCAAACTTCAGTTGATACAGTATATGCTGGAGGGGATATTGTTCAGGGTGCTGCAACAGTGATACGTGCGATGGGAGATGGACGGCAGGCGGCGCGGGCTATCAATACGGCTCTCAAGCGCGCACTCTAGGGGGTGTCGTCAAAAAGAAGGAAATAAAGTAAGATAACAAGATGAAAGAAAACGGAAAAGCACTGCACAGACACGACATCAGTGATAACCTGTGGGAAAAGATAAAAGACTTACTGCCAGGAGCGGCAGGTAAACAGG
>JAISMB010000054.1 GCA_031276945.1 Spirochaetaceae bacterium
CCCCCCCCCCCCCCCCCCCCCCCCCCCCCCCCCCCCCCCCCCCCCCCCCCCCCAAGACAGAAATATTTAGATCTATTTGTTTCATGGTAGCGTCCTCCTTAAAGTCTTTTGAAAACTAAAGATACGCCTCTGTACAGAGGCGGTTTTAGTATAGCAAAGTATTTTAGCTTATACAAGCTTTTTGTAGGACAGACTTACCCTGCCATCGAGGTCTGTCCTACCCTACAGGACAGACCTAGTTTGACGGCGAGGTCTGACCTATTTTCATGGGCAGGGAGCCGACGCGTACATGGGCAGGGAGCTGACAACTACATGGACAGGGAGCCGGCAGCTACATGGACAGGGAGCCGGCAGCTACATGGGCAGGGAGCCGGCAGCTACATGGGCAGGGAGGTGGCAGCTACATGGACAGGGAGCCGACAACTAGGTCTGACCTACCCTACAAGGTCTGACCTAGTTTGACGGCGAGGTCTGTCCTATTTTGGTGGGCAGGGAGCCGACGCGTACATGGGCAGGGAGGTGGCAGCTACATGGGCAGGGAGCCGACAACTACATGGACAGCGCTAGGCAAGAGCCGTCTCAAGGGCGACTTCCATCATGTCGGTAAAACTGCGCTGCCGTTCCTCAGAGGTGGTGCTTTCACCGGAAACAAGACTGTCAGAAATAGTCAGTATACAGAGAGCTTCCCGATTGTACTTTGCAGCAAGAGTGTACAGCTCAGCCCCTTCCATTTCCACAGCAAGACAGCCGAAAGCAGCCCAGAGCTTCCAATCATCTGGATTGTCAGCGTAAAACATATCCGAAGACACGACCGTACCGACTTTGGGCGCTATGCCCTTTGCGATAGCTATATCATAAGCGGCGTGTAAGACCTTAAAAGAACAAGCCGGCGCAAAATCCCGCCCCTTAAACCGAATGTTGTTTGCCCCTGAATCAGTAGAAGCGGCAAGCGCTAGTACAATGTCCTTTATGCGTACCTGCTCTTGAATAGAGCCAGCCGTTCCCACACGAATAGCCCGTTTGACCCCGTAGTTATGGAACAGCTCGTTGACATAAATAGAAATGGACGGTATTCCCATACCAGTCCCCTGAACCGATATACGTTTCCCCCGGTATGTTCCGGTAAAACCAAACATATTCCGTACCGCGGTGTACTGTACCGGCTTTTCTAAAAAATGTTCCGCAATAAACTGCGCCCGAAGCGGATCACCGGGTAATAAAACCACATCGGCAATAGCCCCCGGCTGCGCTGCAATATGAATAGACATCTGCTTACCTCTGCCTTAATTTGTCTTGTTCTTTTATCTTCGGCTTGAGAGAGAGGAATACAAAGAGCTATGCTCAGGAAAAGAAAGAGCTGCCGTTATGAGATAACGCTCTGGTGCAGTTCCCGCGCCAAATCCCGCTTAACATCCCGCTCACGAATGTCAGCCCGTTTGTCAAACGCTTTTTTCCCCTTACACAAGGCAAGCTCTACTTTAACGCGACCTTTCTTAAAATAAAACGAGAGAGGAATGAGCGTATAGCCTTTTTCATCAACGTTCCGGCTTATGCGTTTTATTTCCGACCGGTGCAGGAGGAGCTTCTTTTTACGATCCGGCTCATGGTTGAAGAGCGAAGAAAAAGGATTTTCAGCAACAGTCAGGGAGCGAAGCCAGACCTCACCGTCAATGATTTCAGCCCACGCATCCGGAAAAGAAATCTTCCCTTCACGAAAGGACTTTACTTCGGTTCCCAGCAGCGCTATACCGCATTCGTAGCATTCATCGATGGTATAGTCGTACCGTGCTTTGCGGTTCAGCGCAATAATTTTACTATCTTCGGTCATGCTTCTTCTCCTTCTTTTACTATAACCGGACGGAACGATACAAAAGGCGAGCAGAACTCAGGCGGTAATGAACCGCGCGCAGCCGTCTTTGTATCGCCGCCTCTGATGACTCGTTCAGGCGATTCAATGACAAGAGGCGCCGGTAAAAAATTGAGGGGGGCAAAAAAGTCATCGCACCATTCCCCCCACTCGCTTGTCCGTTGGGGAAGCACGGCAAGCGAAAACTCCCATTCAGCTTCAGTCGGGAGCCTTACGAGCAAGCCTTGTTCAGCAGGCAGATACGTACTGAGCCACTGACAATAGGCTTGCGCTGCGTACCATGAGACGCCGGTTATTGCCGTACTGTCAGTGCTTTCAAGGTAATCGGTATCGACAAGCCCTTGGGCATACAAGGTCTCGCTCTTTTCACGCGCCCAGTTCGGGTTGGCGCTGACAAACGCCGCCCACTGCTCAGGCGTTACCGCCTCTTCCGCTATCCACCAGAGCGATTCGGCGCTCTCCTGCACTTTCCAGAACGCAAGCGATTCATCTTCCACCATGAGTCTGATTATCCCCTGCTCGAAGGCAGGCGGCGCCGGTGCGATGCGCTCTTGCGTATTGTGTTTGAACCATGCGGAATCTCTCACGGTTTCGGCGAGGTCTTCAGGCAGTACCGTAGCAAGCCACTGGGCAGACTGGGGCGTCTCTGAAAGCCATGAGAGTATTGCTTGTGCCGAGTGCAGCGCCGTTACCGGAGAAGGCGCATTACCGGCGTTATCAAGCAGGAATTGGGCGCGGCTCAGATCGCGCACGGCTGCTTTAGTCGTTGCAAAGCGTGCGGCACTTTTAAGGAGAGGGGCAAAAGCCGGTTCCTCCGCCCTGCCTATCCGGTAAACCCCCTCGGAAAGCGACTGCGGGACTTGGTAGGCGATGGTCGGCTCTCCGGCAAAGGACCAGCGGGCATATTCCGCGGCGTGGTCTTTAAGAACAGCAACGGGATCCAAAGCGGCAAGCGTGAGGTTGAAAGTACTGGTGAGCGGGAATAAGAGCGAGGCAAACAGGCGCCCGTCTACCTGCATCTCAGCTTGATAGGCGGTAAAGCCGGGCGCAAGGACGGTAAGGGTATGTGTGCCTTTCGGCACAAAAACACGGCAGGGACTGCGGTCATAATAGACATCATCGATACGAACCGCCGCCCCTTGCGGTTCGCTGGTAATGACAAAAACAGTGCCGGGCTTATGTATACCGGGGTAAAGGAGTATAAAGAAAAGAATGACGAGCAGTACACACGAATACAGCACGGCAAGGTAGAGCCGGGGACTGATACCGAAAAGCGGCGGTAAATGCACCTGATCTTCCGGCAGAGTCTTGGTAATGACCGGGCTGTGTTTCTTTTTTCTTATCATAGAAGCGCATTATAGAATTAAAGCGGAGTATTGTCAATAAAAGCGCAAAACTTGCGCCGCCGGGTGCGCAGAGCCTTTCGCGCTAGGGAGTGTCGTGGCAAGATAGGACAGACCTCGTCGTCAAAAATAAATAAAAAATATTTTGCTCTAAATTGAATCAAAACACAGAGTCAGCTCCCTTATATAAGTATTAAGTATTATGTCTAGTCATAATTTGCCTCGTGGACTAACAGACCAAGGTCTGACCTATCATGTTACTTCAAAAGTAAACAGAGACGCTTTTGAATTAGAGCCGGGTGAGATGAAAAAACTCTTTCTCACCATCATTGAACTAGCAAAGACCAAGAAGGGTTTCAAGTTTAAGCTGTGGAACTTCTGCATCATGGGTAACCATTTCCACTTTCTCATTACGCCTGAAAAAGGGCAGAGTCTCTCTGAGATATTGAAGTGGATCAAGATGGTTTTTGCTATTCGGTGGAACAAACAGCACGATAAGACCGGTCATTTTTGGGGAGACCGGTTTTATTCGCGGGAGATAAAGGACGAGAGAGACTTTTGGACTGTGTTTGAGTACATAGATCAGAACCCTGTCGCAGCAGGATTAGTGCAGAAGCCTGAAGACTGGCAGTACAGCGGCGCATACCATCGGAAAAACGGCATTGTCAGCATTGTCTCTCTGGTAACTGACACAGCTTGGCGGTCAGACCTCTACCCATCGATCAGTTTCCGAGGTCTGACTTACCCTGCTATCGAGGTCTGTCCCTCCCATTGATCTCATTGATCTCTATTGATGCTCAGTAGTGCCGCTGCCGTACCAGTCGAGCTTGCGAGTGAGGAACATGACCAGCGCAGTTACGATAAAAGCGCCGATAGAGCCAATGAGCAGTGCATAGGATTCGGCATTAAGCACCGCATAGAGTAAAATATAAGATATGAGCAGTACCAAGCCCATGTACCAGCTCTTTGACCACGAAGGAAGCAGGGAGCGAGAATAGAGCGTCAGCAGCGCCGTAACGGAAGCTGCGGCAATGGTATAGGCGCCGTAAAAAGAGAACTGTTCTGAAATAGACAGAAGCAGCAGGTAAAAAATAATGTTCGCAATGCCTGAAAGGATGTACGGCACAGGATGAATGGGTCTTTTGGTAAATATTTCCAGCAAGAACAGCGTAAAGAATGGGACGATTAAGAAGAGAATCGCATATTTAACCGCCCGTGTGTTCAAAGCGTAGGTGTCAATGGCGCGAAAAAACGAAACGCCGAAGAGAGAGCCGCGGTAACCAGGGCTGAAATCCGACTGTTTCCAGAACAGTGGAATATCTCGACTTAAATAACTGACATTCCATTGCGCTGCAAAAGAGCTGTCGGTAATGGTTGACTGTACCGGTAAAAACGCCCCTTGAAACGAGGGAGAACCCCAGTCAGCGGCGATTTCAAGATGGGTATCCTGACCAACCGGCACTACCTGCACCGCTTGCCCGCCCTGTATGCTGATACCGATACGAAACGGCGTTTCTTCAGGCGTTACAGGCGGAAGCAGCGCGTAAATACCGGCGCCGGGCAGTTCTCCCTTGCCGCCATTGTTATCCAGCAGGTACAGCGAGCGGCTACCGGGTCTAAAAAACAGTTCCTGCCCGTTCCATGATTGTTCAGTGATTTTCCGAATACCCTTCTGGCTTGAAAGAGCTATCACCAGTTCCGCCTGTTCAAGGAGCAGTCTTTCGTTCGCCGCACATTCCGCCATTGCCCGCCGTGGGTTGAACGTACCGGAAAGCGCAAAATCGCCGTAAAACAACGGCACCGAAAAGATGCCGCGCCGACGTATTTCCGTGGTAAAGTCCGCTTTGATGTCCAGTTTTTCCGGCGTGATAACGAGGTTAAAAGGCTTTTCGCTTATCTCTATCGTTTCCTTGCCCTCTTCTTTGCGGCGGTTTTCTTCTGTCCGTATGCCGGGAATGACCATGACCGGACCGGCTGCCTCCAGTTGCTTCCCCCACGCTTCCATAATGTCGGCTTCAGCCCTCTGTGCAGTCCGGCTTCGGTCGCGGACAAGCGTCTGGAGCATACCGAGCGGTATCAGCAGCAGCAACAACAGGGCAGCAAGCACTAAAACCTTGAAGGTATACCCGCGGGTGAACTTTTCTTTAAGGGAAATGCCGGGTGCCGGCGCTAAGGCAGCCGTGGGATTCAGGGGCGTGTCTAACGGGCTATCCTCTACCTGTACCTGAGTATCAACAGGCGTTTTGTCTTTATCGTCCATCATAACCATTTATTCCTTTCAAGCAGCGCACCGCCGCATGCGCAGAGGTGCGGCTTATGCTTTTGACTAACTATGATCGGGAGAGTCGCTTCTGTCAAGCGGATAGAGCGGACGACACACGCTCCGGTAGGGGAGCATTTCCAGCACCTCGTTTGAGCATCCTTTGGTCGTTGCCATGATAGCGCGCGTAGCAATACGCTTGAAACACGGTTCAAGGTATCCGAGCTTGACGACAACAAGGCAGTAGTCCGCGGCATTGATCCCCAGCGCAGAGAGTAGCTTGTCATCGCCAAAGCCTATATGCTTTGAACTCAGCACAATACGGAGGTTACGGTAGGAGATAAGCGCAAGAACAGCATGATAAGGACCGAAATCTTCTGCCAGATTCTCTACTCTGACGGTAAGCGCAATCTTCTTGCCGTTTATCGTGTCCCAGTTCCCTCCGATGGTCAGGCTCAGCGCTGCGCCTACCCCTGCCTCACGGCACTTCTTCACTGCCGGTTCATCGTAAAAACCAGTATACAACAAAGGAGTCGGGAGTATATCCGCACTGTCGAGGCTTTCGAGTATTCGCTCAAGCATGTCTGTTGCATCCCCTGTTGCGCCGGCAGTAGGATTGTCGCCGGAATCGGAGAGAAAGACCGGTTTTTGCTCTTCTTCAAGAACAGCTCGGTAGGCAACCTGCAATGCGGCAGCAGTATCGTAATGTTCGGTTCTAAACGTGAAATCATGGCGCCGCACCCAGAAAGCATCGGCAAGGGATTGTGCGCAGTCTTCGCCCGCTTGCGGATTGTCAAGAGTGGTAACCAGCACTGATACCGCATTGTATTCACTGTCTGCCCACGGAAAACCGAGCAGAAACGATGCGGCAAGAATACCCGGCTCTATTTCAGCGCGGCGGCAGGCATCGATCAGGCTGCGCATGGGTTCTGCTTCTGTTTCGGATTTTTCACCGGCGATGAGCATTGGTATACGGCGGTAGGCTGTATGCAGCTTTTTACCCGTTCTGATCGTGCGCAGGAGCAGGGAAGCCGCATGGGCGCCGGTTTCAAGACAGTCTACATGCGGTGCGGTCTTGTAGCCGACAAAACCGTCTACCAAGCGTAGCAGCGCCGGGGTAATCGTGGCGTGCATGTCAAGCGCGACGGTAAAGGGGCAGTCAGGCAGAAGGCTGCGTAAGGAAGCGAGCAGGTTTTCTTCGGCACAGCCTAAGCCTGCTACTTTCATAGAGCCGTGTAGGGCAAGACAAACCCCGTCAATGCTTCCCTGCTCAAGAGCTGCTTTTGTCCGGTTCAGGAATTCGTCTTTAAGCGACTGGTAAAACGAAGCGCTCACTGCGCCGTTTGGCACGGCGCGGGCAAGCACGGTCGGTACGAGTGTGCAGCCTTCGGCTTGCAGTTCACGTATAATGCCGGTTGATGCATAAGAAGGTAAAAGCCCCTCTGTGAATAGTGCATCACCGTGCAGCACAATAAAATCATCTTTACCCGTTATAATCGGGTTAAACGTGTTTGATTCGTGGTTCATACCACCAATGAGGATACGCATAGCCTTATTGTACCTGACTGTCATCAGCTTGACAATCGAGGTCTGACCCATCCTGCCATCGAGGTCTTGACCCCACCCTGCCTGCTATGTGCCATCGAGGTCTGGACCCCACCCTGCCATCGAGGTCTGACCTTGCCATCGAGGTCTGACCCACCCTGCCTGCTATGCGTGATATTGCAAATGCAAGCTCCCCTATCTGATAAGCGCGTTAAACGCTGCTATATCCATTCTTATGGCGTTCATTCTTAGTTCTGCCACCTCCACCAGCGTTGTTCCAACGCTGGAGAACGGGTCAAAGATAATATCTTCTGCCTTAAAGAATACTTCTCTTTTGAAATTATCAGTATAGGTATCCAAAAAATATTCAACTAATAATGTCTGTTATTTCTTATCGATGCTGCTACTGTAGTGCCACTTTTTCCCGAAGTCTTTTATTCCAGCTGGTATAATGCCATATAATTTCGTTTCTAAAATTACCTATGCCCAAGCTGTCCATTATTATTTTCAGATAATGGCTGGCGGTTGGGTCGCAATGCAAATAAATTGAACCGCTTTTCGCATTATTCGCCATAAAACAACTTGTTCATGGTTTTTATGCTATTTATCCTTCTCATCCAGTGTTTTCTCTGTCAGTCTTGACGGCGGAAAACGCTTTGTTTATACTAGCAAATTATGAGCCTTGGAGAAATTACCACCCTGTTGCGCGGGGCAATTTTAGAAGTGCTGCTTCTTTCTTCACCCCTGCTCATCACTGCCTTGGTTGTCGGCTTAGTGGTGGCAATCTTACAAGCCACAACTTCTATTCAGGAACAGACTCTCAGCTTTGTCCCTAAAATCATTGCTATCCTCTGTGTTCTAGCATTTCTCGGTACGTGGATGTTTTCTTCACTCAGAGAGTATACGCTCCAGCTTTTTCAGATGATTCCTTCGGTAGCAAAATAGGCGGTACGGTATGCTCTTTCTTTGTATCAGGCTCTGCCTTTGCCGGTAGCAACTCGGCAGCTTGCGAGGAGGAACAGGATGCTCTTTATAGCCATTGGTATCGGCGGTGGGCTTGGCGCTCTGCTGAGGTATCTGTCAATACGCTTTGTAAATGCTTTTGATTTCTTTCATAACACCCTGCCGTGGGGGACAGTAGCGGTAAACTGTCTGGGTTCTTTCCTGATAGGGTTTTTGACCCCTGTTTTTGCGGTATGCACACCGCCGCTGCACGGAAAAGCGCTGCTGATAACCGGATTTCTCGGCGGCTATACTACGTTTTCAACGTATACATTGGAAACCGCGGAGTATTTTATGCGTGGTGCGCTCAAACAGGCGCTCTGCACTATGCTTTTACAGAATGTGCTGGGTATAGCTTTTGTAATGGCAGGAATGGCGCTTGCAAAATTAGTCTTGAAAATAAGACCTTGATGATACTAATTTTCAACACGGCGCTGATGTCCCGTATGCCTATTCCCCGCACGAACATGATATTGACCAGGGCGAGGTCTGACCTATGTATCAATTACCCAGCACAGACATCCTTGATAGGTTCTTTCATGGTCGTTTATAAACTGACATCCGCAGTCTTTACAACGTATCTCTTTATGCCCCTGTTGTCTTTTCCCCTTCTTCCCCCATCATCACACTTTGTGGATCACCACCCAGAATGGTTAGTAGCTGGATTTTTTAAGGAGATTAGTTAATTCAATGAAAAACTATAGAGATGAAATAGCAATGGTATGCCATGAAATAGTAAAGGATGGACAAACTATCGGACTTATTAGTAAGGAAGAAATACGTGAATTTGAAGAAAATTGTTTTATCCAAGAGCCTGAAGCCGAACCGGTCGAAGACGTGTCAACTGCTCTTTTATTGAGCTAAACACCAAAAGTAACTAGCATGCAGATTCTTTCATAAAATACTGATACAAATAGTTGTTTTCGGCTGGAAAAGGGCCCATTCTAGGAGTACTGAATCCGAGTGTTCCGAACCAACTTTTTTGCAAAGATCACTACCCAAGATTGTATACTTTGGACTACCAATAACATCGAGCGGCTTGTTTTCAAAATTTGTCGATTTAGTGGTTGCCTTGTCTGTTGCACAACCCGTCAGCGCCAATCCAAATGCCAGCACACAGGCTAACATTCCACTTAAAAACAGTTTTTTATTCATAACTGTCCTCCATAAAGATAATTCTCCCCCTCATACCGAGGGGTTAAAGAGGACTAAACGTCTTGTACTAGCGCCACGAAATAGTGTAGAATAGCACTGCGTTTAGTAAAAACCCAAAGTCGGTAGTATTCTTGCCGGAAGTTGCCGGCTTTGGGTCCCCCTTAAGCTTTCCGGATGAGCCGGACAGCTTTACCCGCAGGCTTTCACCCGCGGATATTTTTCAAAGTTCAGAACTACACTCGCCCCTTCCTAGAAGAAGTATAGGGGCGATAGATTATTTTTAAATTCTGCTAATTATTCTTCATCGAAATCAGTCGGATAGGTAAGCTCTACAGTTTTTGAGCCGAATGTATACCTTACCTTACTTTCAAGCGCTCCAAATAGGGCGTCATCAGTATTAACTCTAATGTAGACAGGTAGTTCCTGGGATGCAAAGCCAGTAAATTGATCATTATCAAAAATATATTTTACTGTAACAACACCGCTTGCATCAGCAGTTCCGTGTTCAGGATAGTATCCTGATGCACTCTCCGCTCCGCCTGCGTCCCAGCTAAAAAATACATATCGTTCCTCTCCAACTGGCAGACCAGAGACTTTTATGGTAAAAGCCTTTTCGCCGCTATCGCCGCCGCCTTCGTCTTTATCGCCGCAGCCCACAAGAACCAATCCACATGCCAGCACACAGGCTAACAATCCTACACGAAACAGTTTTTTATTCATAACTGTCCTCCATAAAATAATCTTCCCCTTCATACCGAAGGGTTTATGAGGACTAAACGTCTTGGGACAAGCTGTCTTTCAATGCGTTTAGTAAAAACCCAAAGTCGGTAGTATTCTTGCCGGAAGTCGCCGGCTTTGGGTCCCCCTATCTTCACGGCGCGCTGCGCCTGAAAACACTTTTGATAACGACCGAGGTCTGACCTCCGCCCAACCAAGGCGAAGGCTCACACTAGGCTCAGGTGAAGGTTCACACCCGTCTCAGGTGAAGGTTCACACTAGGCTCAGGTGAAGACTCACACTAGGCTCAGGTGAAGACCCACACTAGGCTCAGGTGAAGGTTCACACCCGTCTCAGGTGAAGACCCACACTAGTCTCAGGTGAAGGTTCACACTCGTCTCAGGTGAAGACTCACACTAGGCTCAGGTGAAGGTTCACACCCGTCTCAGGTGAAGACTCACACTAGGCTCAGGTGAAGCCCTCAGCTTACGCTTAAAATGCTGTGAAGCACGAGGCTTCGAGGTTCTTTGAGAACGTTGCTTCCTCCACTGTACTGAGTCTTGATTTCTAGTTTCCACTTTCCGGCGCTTAAAGCCGGTATTACCCCTATCAGTTTTGATGCGGTGTTCTCTGCCAGATGACCGCTCACCTTTACCCGCACAGCGGGGTCGGCTTCAGATACGAAATACACGCCGACTTCAGGGTCTTCCCCCGCTATCTTTATCTTGTGTCCGACTATGCTGAACATCCCGCCTGACGTTGCCGTCTCGTTCACCGCTTCGGTCGTTACGTCCGTGAACTCGTCAATATAGCCGTTGACTTCCGCCAAGCCTTCCACTTCTACCACGATATACTCCGCAGCCTTGCGCAGAGGAGCGCAGGGACGGAAGCGAAACGTTATCGGATGCTTTTTTGCGTCGTGTCCTTCGGTAACTTTGTCAAACGTGCCGCCGACGTTCGGGTGGAGAGAGAAGTAGCCGGTGTTGACCGCAAAACCATCGCACAGTTGATAGACCATCTCATCAAAAAACTGCTTGACGTGTTCCACGAGGTCGTCGTAACTGCCGGTGAAGCCGCCGCGGTTTTTGAGCGCCGCGCAGACTTCAGCAATGGTGAGAGACGCTTCATTGTCCGTGCGGGCAATGTAGGCGCCTTCTACGTTGGTGAAATAATTAGGGTAGAGCTTTACCCGAATGCGGTGTAAAACTTCCTTAACCGAATTGATAACTGCCATGATAAACTCCTTGAGAAGAAAAAAATTGAAGAAGGATCGTAAAGATACCGTGCAGAGTGTATAAGAAAGTGTTAGAAAGAGGGCATTGAGACAATACAAAGGAGATAAAGGAAGAAGGAATACGTGAGAAGGGCAGAGAGAGCGGCTGATAAGGGCAAATATAGGGGGGGGGGGGGGGGGGGGGGTAATTTTGCCAATTTGCCTCAGGGGATTATGCAATCTGTTCACTTTAGTTATAACTCCTTAATTCTTTTGAAGAGAAGGATACCGTATCCTCCAAGCGCTTGTCAAGGATTTATTTATTGTTCAGCGTGTAAATTAACGTATAAATTATTGTTAGAGGGTTCGCTCGACTTAACCTTCCTTGATCCGTCTGTCTCTAATTTGCTAGACTGATCCAATGATTACCGTTAGTAATGTAAGCTTAGGCTATGGACAGCGCATACTTTTTAAGGACGTCAACCTGAAATTTACGCCCGGAAATTGTTATGGCATTATCGGTGCGAACGGCGCCGGTAAATCGACTTTTTTGAAAATACTCTCCGGAGAAATTGAACACGACCGGGGAGAGATTACCATTGGAGAGGGGCAGCGTATCGCCGTGCTGCGTCAAGATCACTTTGCGTTCGATACGTATCCGGTGCTTGAGGCGGTGATAGCCGGTTATCCTAAACTCTACGCAGTACAAAAAGAACGGGAGCGTATTTATGCCAAAGAGGATTTTTCAGAGGAAGACGGCATCAGGGTAGCCGAGTTGGAGGCAGAGTTTGCAGAACTCGGCGGCTGGGAAGCCGAGGCGCAGGCAAGCCAGCTTCTTGCCGGACTTGGTCTTGCAGAAGCTTTTCACAGCAGGTTTGTAGCCGATATGGATGAGTCGCAAAAGGTACGGGTACTGCTGGCGCAGGCGCTTTTTGGCAATCCAGATATACTCCTGCTTGATGAGCCGACTAACGGACTTGATCTTGAATCAATAACGTGGCTTGAAGAATTCCTTATAAACTTTCCTAATACCGTTATTGTTGTCAGCCATGACCGGCACTTTCTCAATGCGGTATGCACGACTATGTGCGATATAGATTTCGGCAAAATTACCGCCTATTCTGGGAATTATGATTTCTGGTATCAGATGAGTCAGATTCTGCAAAGACAATCGCGTGATCAGCAAAAGAAGAATGAAGAAAAGGCGCGGGAGCTTAAAGAATTCATTCAACGCTTTGCCTCCAATGCCGCAAAAAGCCGGCAGGCGACAAGCCGCAAGAAGGTGCTTGAAAAGCTTGAACTTGACAATATCCATGTTACCAGCCGCAAATTCCCCTATGTCGGTTTTAAGCCTGATCGGGAGATTGGTAATAATGTACTGACGATAGATCATATTAAGGCTTATTCCGCGGACAAGCTGCTTATACTTCAAGATTTTAGTCTAACCGTCAACAAAGGTGATAAAATTGCGTTTATCGGCACAGAGCATGCGGCAAAAACAGCGCTTTTTGACATTATCAGCGGCACACGAAACGCTGGTGCAGGCTCTTTTTCATGGGGGCAGACCATATCCTTTTCATACTTTCCGCGTGAAAACAGCTCGTATTTTGATTCAGATATATCAATAACCGAATGGCTTCAGCAGTATTCAAAGGAACAAGATGAAACGTATGTGCGCAGCTTCCTGGGGCGTATGCTTTTTTCCGGAGACGAAGCTCTTAAACCGGTGAAAGTTCTGTCCGGAGGCGAGCGTGTCCGCTGCCTTCTGGCTAAAATGATGCTTTCCGGCGCCAATGTACTTATTCTTGATGAGCCGACTAATCATCTTGATCTTGAGACGATAAGCGCCTTAAATGAAGGACTGATTGCCTTTTCCGGCGTGATACTTTTTAATTCCCATGACCATGAATTTGTCAGTTCATTGGCAAACCGTATCGTGGAGATACTTCCTTCCGGTGTAATTCTTGATAAGATGGTATCGTTTGACGACTATTTAGCACAGAGTGCTTTGACTAAAGCGGATTGACTTGCTTTCTTATCTTTTGGTTTTCAAGCTTGCATCGCTGGATAATGCGGGCTTGCGTTGCAGGTAAATCTACTCTGTCCTTTGTGCGTTTTGATACAGATGTTGCTGTCTATCGAATGTTTATCGTTTCCACTACTGTTTCAGATTTTATGCAAGGGGCAAAATTGTCAGCTTATCTTTATCTTGCCTGTGAGCATAAATTTTTCTGTTTTCTTGCTTGTTACTTGTTGACTAATTTTATTTTTTGCCGTAAAGTAAGTATGGACGTTGTGCCGAATGAAGTATAAAAGACGTTGACAAATTAAACGTATATGGTATACTTCCACTAGTTGTTTTTTTATGTCAGATATTAAAGGAGTTGCGAATGAAACGGATATTCATTCTAGTAGTCATCGCCTTGCTCACTGTAGGAGTAGCGGTTGCCGATGAGGCTGTGTTGATTGATTTCTCTCTACTCACTGCTGATATCCATCCACCACGGTTGGATAAGAATGGCAATGAGATCCTCGATCGTGATCGAAGAACTGGGGATATTATTGTGGCAGAAGAGTTGCCCCCCACACAGAATCGTGCTACCTTGATGGATTTCAATAACAGCAAGGCTAATGCTAATTTCACTGCCCGTCATGAATGGGCATTGAAGTCTTCGTTGGCTATTGGGAACTGGGATATTGAATTTACCCAGTCAGCACGTTCAGTAGAGACTAAAGCGCTTAGTTACACTCTTGAAGCTCCCTCTAAAGCATGGGGTTATGTCATGGGTGCACGGGTCCATTTCCCGGTAGAAGCTTACAATGTAAGTGCAGTTATTAAACCGCCTTTTGAAATTCCGGCTTATGAACCACAAGCTGTTATTGGTGATGATGGTACTTTTGAGCGCCCCGAAACGGTTACTGTCAACCGGGGTGGAGACGTCGGCGAGGTTGAAGTTCCGAATAACGGTATTACCTCACCGAGCCGGTTTGAAGCTAATCTCCTCAATCAGGGAGATCTTGAGTATACCTTTACCGCAACAGTTGGTGGAGAAGAAGTTACCCTGAATAAGGGTTATGGTGTAGTAAAGAATGTTGGAACCATTAAATCTATTGCTGTCAATGTATATGGACTTAACTATCCTCATTCCCTTTCTGTAATTCTTATTGATGATAAGGGTAAGGAAACTCCCTATTTCATGGGTTACCTGAATTTTGAAGGTTGGGGAACTTTGGTATGGGATAATCCTGCTTATATTAAAGATGTACGGAATCGTGACCTTCGTCTGTATCCTATGTATCCACAATCCATGCCTTTCGTTAAGTTTGGTGGATTTAAGATCCAGCGTGAAGCAGGTGCAGTTGGTGGCGATTTTATAACCTACTTCAAAGATGTTAAACTTATCTATGATAAGGCAGTACTTGAGCCTGAGTATGAGCGCGATATCGAAGATGAATCCCTGTGGGGTATCATTAGAGATCGTGAAGCTGCACGGCGGCAGAATGAGATGCAAAATACTGGTCTTGAGCAAGTCCAGCGTTTGCTTGATTTACAACGTCAAGCACCCCAGCAGGCATTTACAGGAACCCCCGGTGCTGATCAGGGTGGCGAATAAATCGTAAATACCCCCTCTTATATTTTATATGGAGGGGACTATGAAAAGCTGCCTGAAAATACCTTTCAGGCAGCTTTTTTTTGGAGTTTTGAGGATGAAACTTCCTAATAAATACGATCTTCAAACACGATATGTAATGTATTTACCCGTTATGAACGCTATTGCAAAAGATATTGAATCACACATTGAAAAACTTCTTCAATTCTTCCCCTCACGACCAATGGTAAAATCACGAGTAAAAACCTTTGAAAGTTTTTATAAAAAACATATCAGGATTTTACAAAGTAAAGAAGATATACCCATAACAGACCTTATTGGCATACGTGTTGTATGTCCCTTTATTGATGATATTTCTTTAGTAATAAGTCGCATAAAGACGCTCTTTAATATAATTGAAATTGATAAAAAAACTTCTTCCAAGAATTCTTTTAAAGAATTCGGTTATGAGTCTACTCATTTACTGATACAGATTCCGGAGGATTGTATTACGACCTGGGGTGATTGCGGTTGTACCACAGCGGAGATACAGATTCGTACCGCATTACAGGATGCATGGGCAGAAGTTGAACATGAATTAGTCTATAAGACTGAGTTTGCTCCGCTTGATGAAATCATGAAACGTAAACTGGCAGCAGTTAGTGCGAGTCTTTCTCTTGCTGATACTATTTTTCAAGATGTGAGAAACTACCAATGGGATCTCAGTGGGCAAAATGGTAGACGGTGGAAGGCTTTTTTTAAGCAGGTTGATGAATCTACCGGCATGAGTCCACAAGACTCTGTAGCTATGCCGGTAGACCCTACAGACTCCGATGATGATATCGTATCCCAACTTTCGACCTCTAATTCTATAGATGCGCTTTTGTTAAATGCTCTTTATGCTCATAATAAAAAGCAATTTAATCAAGCTATTGAATTTTATACTAATATTCTGGATAAAAAACCGGTAGATGCTGTCGCATCAGTTATCTATAAGCATCGCGGTACTGCGTTTGTTGCTAATTCACAGTACGATAATGCCATTAATGACTTTTCTGAAGCATTGAAGCTGGATCCGGCTTCATATAAAGCTGCCTATTGCAGGGGAATTGCTTATAGTATTACCGGAAACCACTTTAGAGCTATTGAAGATTTTTCTCTCTCACTTGACATTAACCCTTATCAGTCTTTTTGTTATTACCGGCGAGGCTTGAGTTTTTTTCATATCGGTGATTTTACCCAAGCGCTAGCTGATTGTAATTCAGCTCTTTTACTGGAACCGGAAGAACAGGTAGTACTGGTATTTAAGAAAATGTTGTTAGACAAACTAAATTTGTAGATGCTATAGCCCGGCTTATTGGGAAGCATAAGGAGTGATTATGATTCGCGCTGAACTTGCACGAGAAGATACCTGGGATCTTTCTACGTTATTCAAAGATGATACGGCATGGAATGAAGGACTTGTGCTTTATGAGAAAATGGCAGAGCGTATTCCATCTTTTAAGGGGACTTTATCAAAATCCGCAGATTGCCTGAATGCGTATCTGGAATTTTTCCGAGACCTCAGTATTTTGGAAGAACGCCTCGGTGTATACAGTGGATTGAGACAGTCCGAAGATGAAGGCGATAGTATTGCCCGTACTATGACTGGACGATTTATTATGGCTACGACCAAGGTTCAGGCGGCATCTGCATGGGCTGTGCCTGAAATTCAGGCAATACCAGATGCTGATATCCACTCCTTTTTAGCAGAACCTTGTCTTGCAGAATTTACCGTATATTTAGCAAAACTTTTGCGGTATAAGCCTCATATTTTGAGCGCCTCCGAGGAGCGTATTCTTGCACTGCACAGTGAAGCTGAGAGTGCTGTTTCCGAGGCATTTTCAGTACTGACTAATGTAGATATTGATTTTGGTAGCGTTGATACACCTAATGGTCCCTGTCCTTTATCCCAATCAACATGGTCGCTTTTTATGGAAAGTCCTGATCGGGAACTACGCAAGCAAGCCTATACTATTTTTTACCGGCATTTTGATTCACACAAAACAACGATAGCAACTCTTTATGGAGCGCAGGTTAAGCAGAATGTGATTAAAGCTCGCATACGAAACTTTCCCTCTGCGCGGGCTGCAACGCTTTTTCCTGATAACGTAGCGGAGTCAGTCTATGACAATCTTATCGCTACGGTACATGAAAACTTGCCAGTATTGCATCGGTACTACGCTCTGCGTAAACGTATGCTCAAGCTCGATGAACTACGGCATTACGATGTGTATACACCACTAGTACCGGCTGCTGTGCGGAAAACAAGATGGGATGAAGCTGTCGATTTGATCGCTGCTGCTCTCTCTCCTTTAGGTTGCGAGTATGTAGATATATTAACCGGTGGACTGCGCGCACGGTGGGCTGATCGTTATGAAAACAAAGGTAAAAGATCTGGCGCCTTTTCCTCCGGTTCTTTTACCGGTGCTCCCTATATTTTAATGAACTATAAAGAAGATAGTATCCGTGATGTATTTACGTTAGCGCATGAAGGCGGTCATTCTATGCATTCATGGTACAGCGCCCGATCGAATCCTTTTATGCACTATTCTTACACTATTTTTGAAGCAGAGGTTGCCAGTACCTTTAATGAGGAGTTATTATTTCAGTACCTATTAAAAACGGCTGACGATCCCAGCTTAAAACGTTTCTTGATCAATAAACGGACAGATGAGATTCTAGCTACCCTGTATCGGCAGACTATGTTTGCTGAATATGAAAAACGGACACATGAACTCGAAGAAGCAGGTGTTCCTTTAACAATTGATATTCTTCGGAATGAATACCGGCAACTCCTCATACAGTACTTTGGTCCTGAGATGGTTCTGGAAGAGTTCAGTGATTTGGAATGTTTGCGTATTCCGCATTTCTACAATGCTTTTTATGTATATAAGTATGCAACCGGCATTTCAGCCGCTCTTGCTCTGGCAAGACGGGTCTTATCCGGCGGCACTCAAGAGCGTGAAGATTACTTTGCCTTCCTTAAATCAGGCGGTTCCCATTACCCTCTTGAATCGTTGAAAATTGCCGGTGTGGATATGAACAGCCCAGAGCCTATACAGGCAGCTTGTGCTATCTTTGGACATTTAGTGGATCAGTTGGAAACTAATTAACAGCGTTTAATTATAAAAGGTGGAGGTAACGAGTATGGTGGAATTTTTGACTATAGACTTCTTAGGAAGTACTGTCCGTCAGTGGCTCTATGCGCTCAGTTTTGTACTTGCAGGTTTTGTAGTCGGAAAGCTCTGCGCATTTATCTTGGGGCTTGTTGCAAAACATGTCTCTACTAAAACAAAAAATACACTGGACGATGCTTTAATCAAAGCGCTCAAAGCGCCGTCTGCTGTGCTGATTTTTATTGGTGGTATCTTATTTGCCCTCTCTATGTTAAGCATCAGTACAGATTTTTACCTTGTTATCCGTCGGATTATTACCTCATCAGTCATTGTTGTCAGTGCATGGTGTATTAACCGGTTGATTAGCATAGCTGTATCAAAGCTTATACCGGCACGAAGTCAAGGGCTTGTCTCACAAAAAGAGATAGATATTCAGCCGGTCGTGCGTAAATTGTTTTATGGCATAGTTTGGATACTTGCCGTCATTCTTGTACTGCGCAACTTTGGTTATAATGTCAGCACGCTGCTTGCCGGTTTAGGGCTCGGTGGTGCTGCTCTTGCCCTTGCTTCAAGGGATACCTTAGCTAACTTCTTTGGTTCTATTGTGGTCTTTATTGATCGTCCTTTCCGCATCAACGACCGTATCAAAGTTGCAGGCTATGATGGGTATATAACCGAAATGAGTTTGCGCACCTCCCGTATCCGTACGCTGGAAAACCGCGTGGTTGTTATTCCTAACAGTATCTTTTCTAGTAGTCCCATTGAAAATATTAGCGCAGAGCCAAATACTAAAGTAACGCAGGTTCTTACGGTTAAGCGCGATAATGGTATAGAAAAGATAAACCGAGTGCTGCCTCTCTTAAAAGAGATAGGCTCACGGGTAGACGGTACTGGTGGAATCCCACAATCCGCTATTACTGCGGTGAGCGGCTCCGGTTGCCAGATTACCTTTGTCTACTATGTCATCAAGGGCGCCGATTATCTCAATACAGTACATAAGGTAAACAACGAGATACTTAAACGTTTTGAAGAAACAGGCATTACCCTTGCCTAAAAGCAGAACGCTGTCCAGTATTTGAAGAGAACAAAACGCAAGAGGACATCATGAAGCTTCAGTACCGCAAGAGAGAGAAGCCTGTCTTTGATACAAGCGCGAAAGCTAGTGTTTTTATCTCAAGGGCGCTGCTTATTGTGCTTGCGCTGCTCATCCTTGTTTTAGCGGCGGGGACTCTGTATGCACTGGTCTTTCGGGCGCCTGATGCACCGCCTTTGTATAGCTTTACGCAGGAACAAACACAAGAAACGGCGCTGATACCTGAATTACAATCTCCTACTCCTATCTTTACCGGCATAGGGACCATACGGACTACAACAGCCGATAAAGAGCCGGCAACGGTTATTCTTTCAATTAGTTTTCCCTATAAACCGCAGGATATTACTTTCACGGAAGAATTAAACCTCACGATCGCTCGTTTCCGCACCGTAACACAGGAGTATATCAGTAGTTTTACGGCGGAGAAATTGCGGATACAAGCTGAAGAAACGGTCAAATCAGACTTGTTAGACCGGTACAATGCGCTCTTACGGCTTGGGAAGATAGACCTCTTGTATTTTGAAGATTTTATGATTATTGAATGAAGCGTCTGTTCTCGAGCAGGCTGCTTTTAAGCATTAAGCATAACAGTTGGAAACGGTAAGGATTAAATAAAATGCACACCATTCTTGAGCAAGGTTTAAGGGAGCTGGGGATAGCACAAACGGTGCGCGGACAGCAGGAAACAAGAGGCGCTTTACTTGAGCAGTTTGCCGGTGCGATAGAACAGTTCAATGATGTGTATGGACTGGTTAGCCTGAAGAACTTTGAGGCTTTGCTTATCCGTCATATTCTTGATTCTCTATCGCCGCTTGCGGTCATTGCAGGGCTGCCGGCTCTCTCTATTGCTGACATTGGTTCTGGGGCGGGACTGCCCGGTATTCCACTGTCAATCTGTCTGCCGGATCGTCAGTGGACGCTTATTGAACGCAGCGGCAAGAGGGCTGGCTTTTTACAGCACAGTGTTGCGCTTTTACGGTTGGAGAATGTGCGGGTTGTGCAGGGGCAGATGGAGGAGCAGCGGGCGGAGCATTTTGACCTCCTTGTTTTTCGTGCCTTGCATCCTTTTTCACCTGCTTTGCTTAAAGCGCTGTTCCGTCTTCTTGTGCCGGGTGGGATCATAGCTGCTTACAAGGGTCGTGCTGAGACAATCGCCTCTGAGATGGCGGGTCTCGCTGTCCTGTGGGAGGCGCTACCGGTCAAGACGCCTTTTCTGGATGAAGAACGCCATCTAGTACTGATTCGCAAAGATGCTTGTTTGAAGTAATCCGACCTCGCCCCTTCCTATAGGTCAGACCTTGCCCCTTTATCCTATGTTTAGTGTAGCAGACCATGCTGAAGAAGGGAAGCTGCCGCTCTTTCTGCGCCACTGTTCAGGAAGGGACAGACCTCGGCGGCGGGTTAGAGGTGGTCTAACGCGTAGGTCAGAGAGTCTCTAACATATAGGTCAGAGGTGGTCTAACCCAGCAGCCAAGGTCTGTCCGTCCTGTAAGTCAGAGACCCTCTAACCCAGCAGCCGAGGTCTGACTTATTTTGACGGCAAGGTCTGTCTGTCCGTGTAAGTCAGAGACCCTCTAACCCAGCAGCCGAGGTCTGACTTATTTTGACGGCGGTGATACCGGCGCTCTCCACTGGTATTTATCGGGTGCGGATAATAACGCAGTACACCGGCGGTAAACTGTTAAAGAGTCCGCGCAGTTTTACGTTCGATAAGGCGCTCACGGTGAGTTAGCAACCGGCTGATGTTTCATGAGCCCCTCCTCCTTTTATGGGCGAGGGGTTTTTTTATGAGAGAGGTCTGACCGTCCTACCTCCACGGTCAGACCTCAGAAAAAAGTTTCAAAAAATACTGCCAAAATTGAAGCAAAATGCCCAGTTGTATCCATATAGCTAGTAATATGAATCATCTTTTATTAAGAGGAAAAACAGACCAAGGTCTGACCTACCACGTTACTTCGAAAGTAAACCGAGACGCTTTTGAATTAGAGCCGGATGAGATGAAAGAACTCTTTCTCGTCATCATTGGACAGGCAAAAACCAAGA
>JAISMB010000112.1 GCA_031276945.1 Spirochaetaceae bacterium
CCCCCCCCCCCCCCCCCCCCCCCCCCCCCCCACGGACAGGAAAGCCGTTGTAACCATTATACTACCCTCTTTATGCTTTAGTTAAAACATATAAAAATTGCGGCGTATGCCTCAAGGCATCTTATCATCCGCTTATAAGAGTATACCCTCTTATATAAAGAATTTCCAGCTCAATTTGTTGTCATTTACATCCTTATGGTCTTATAGGTCAGACCTCGCCGTCAAAATATGCGGCAGTCTTACCTGAGAGATGCGATAGTATTTTATAGGTCAGACCTCGCCGTCAAAATATGCGGCAGTCTTACCTGAGAGATACGATAGTATTTTTCCGCTATTATCTATACCATTACAGTGCTCTATCATACCCCTTGACAGAAACGGCGCTGTACGGTATGGTAAAAGCCTAAGTAAGTGCGGCTGTCGTATAACGGCTATTACCCCAGCCTTCCAAGCTGGAGACGTGGGTTCGACTCCCATCAGCCGCTTTAACCTAACCTTAAAGTGCAGTATAGTGAGAAAAACACCCCGCCTTTTATATACCCTTTAATTGCAGCGTGTGAACAAAATACAGAGATACCAATCCATCAGCACCGATTCCAATGCGTTCCCGTGTGAGCGGATAAGCAGATCGTATTCAGCAGTCAGAGCAAGACAGGCTGAAGCATCGTAGCGTTTGAGAGCTGCCGCATAATCTTTGCGCATAGCCATAGCAGCAAAGCCTGATTTTCTCAATGCGGCGGTATTATCTGCTAACCCCTCCGCAGCTAAAAGCCGGTACTGGTGCAGTTTACGGAAACACCAGCTCAAACCGGCAAAGATTGCCTGCGGACTTTCTTTTGAAGCAAGCAGTGTGTGCAGCGTCTCTAGTGATCGTGAAAGATCGCCTGAGGCGATCCGTGAAAAAAGAGTAAAGGCAGACTCCTGCCGTGAATGAGAGAATACAGTATCTACATCAGATGCGGTAATCTCATGCTGAACATCAAAGAATGCTATAAGACGGGAACATTCCTGCCTGAGAATATCAGTGGTATTTGCTACCAAGTCCAGCAACATTTCTATTCCATCCGGAGTAATACGCCGCCCCTCTTGCCGGAAAAATGCAGAAACCCATGCAATTTTTTTATGCTCATCCAGCTCGTAAAATACGGTACGGTTAGCCGCCGGAAACGGGTGGGGCTTGGGATCCTTCTTTTTCTGATCCGGATCCAGCTCTTCCCCCAGCTTAAATTCATCACTGGTAACAATAAGCGCCGTGTCATCCTGCGGCGCTCGTATATAAGAAAGCAGTAAAGCCGTCTCGTCTTTTTTGCCCAGAGCATCGGCGTTTTTGATAATAACCAGCCGGCTCGGTGCAAAAAGAGAGCCGTTCTGTAAAAAAGCTACTATATCGCGGACCGGCGTTTCACCGGCATAAAACGATGTCTCCTCAGGCTCCGGTAATGTTTTCCGAATCGCCTTAATAGCATCCTGCTTTTCGCCTATCTCAGGTCCCAAAAAAAGATAACACTTCCCCTTAGCCATAGCTTATGCGGCGGTAGATAGAGAGAGCCCTCAGCCTAGCAATCCCTGCCCCCATCTGCCTTTCCCTCCATGTTTTTTTAGTTTGCCTTGTAGACTGGTGAGGTGCATACCTATCGTTTCAGCGGTGCGCCGAATGTCGCCTTGGTGCTGCGCCACTTGAAATTCAAGGTATTGTTTCTCAAACATATCCTTTGCCTGCGCGTACGGCAGTTCAAACAGCTCGTTGTGCAAAGAAACCTGAGCTTTTCCAAGTCTCCTGCTTTGTAAGAAATCGGCAATTTCTTCTTTACCGATCACGCCCCCCTGGTGCATTATGGCAATCCGCTCGGCACAGTTGCGTAATTCACGGATATTACCAGGCCAACTATACGAATACAAGAGCTGGAGCGCCTCATCGTCAAATTGTACCTGCTCTACATCAAATTCTTTTAAGAAATGGAAGAGCAGGAGCGTAATATCTTCACTGCGCTCGCGTAAAGGCGGTATGTAGAGGGGAATCACGTTAAGACGGAAAAAGAGATCGTGTCGGAACCTGCCTTCGGCACAGGCTTTTTCCAAATCCTTATTCGTTGCCGCAAGAATACGGACGTTTATATCAAGTGATTTTTCACTGCCAAGCCGTTCAATACGCTGTTCTTGTATTGCCCGTAGCACCTTAGCTTGTGCATTAAGGGACATATCGCCGATCTCATCGAAAAAGAGCGTACCGTTATCCGCCGCCTCAAAGCGCCCCTTACGCATCTTGAGCGCGTCAGTAAAAGCCCCCTTTTCATGCCCGAACAGCTCGCTTTCAATAAGCGTATCCGGAATTGCAGCGCAGTTAAGCTCCACAAACGGTTTATCTGCACGCGCCGAATTGGTATGAATTGCCCGTGCCACAAGCTCTTTGCCGCTGCCGTTTTCTCCGGTTATCAAGACCCGTGCATCGGTAGGCGCTACTTGATGAATTACCTCACGGATATGCTGTATTCCTTGACTATTGCCGATTATTTCATGGTCAGAAGATATGTTCTTTTTAAGAGCATGGTTTTCTCTGCGCAGTTTACTAACCGTCAGTGCATTCCGGCATACGGTGAGTACTCTATTAAGCGAGAGGGGTTTTTCAAGAAAGTCAAACGCACCGAGTTTCACCGCCCGCACCGCCATATCAATGGTGGCATGCCCTGAAATCATCACGACCTCAAGCTCAGCCCATCTTGACCGCAGTTTTTCCAAAGCTTCAATCCCGCCCATGTGAGGAAGCAGTACGTCAAGGAAAACCAGCCGAATAGGCTCCCGCTCTATAATATCAAAGCCGGCAAAGGCATCTTCAGCTCTCCAAACCGTATACTGTTCATCTTCAAGAATATCTCCCAGTGTCTTACGGATTCCGGGCTCATCATCAATAATTAAAATAGAAGGCATATACAAGAAAACTAAAAACTAAAGCCTCAAGAGTCAAGCGGGCATAGGTCAGACCTTAGCGAGGTCTGACCTATCACAAAAGCAGCTTGAGGTCTGTCCTCCATGCAGTATCAGTTACCAGCGAGACAATGCTGACAATGCCATGTTCACGGTGGTATGCGCCGCTATACTGCCATGCTTCAGGCTTCTGCACCAATCCTGCTGCAACCGGATTTTGATCTATGTAGTTATACACAGTCCAAAAATCCTTCTTATCCTTTATCTCGCGTGAGAAAAATCTGTCTCCCCAAAAATGACCGGTCTTATTATGCTGCTTGTTCCACCGAATGGCAAAAACCATCTTAATCCACTTCAATATCTCAGAGAGACTCTGCCCCTTTTCAGGCGTGATGAGAAAGTGGAAATGATTACCCATGATGCAAAAGTTCCACAGCTTAAACTTGAAGCCTTTGGAGGTTTTTGCTTCTTCAATCACGGTGAGAAAGAGTTTTTTCATCTCATCCGGCTCTAATTCAAAAGCGTGCCGGTTTACTTCCGAAGTAACGTGATAAGTCAGACCTTGGTCTGTGAGCCCACGGGGCAAATTATGACTAGACATAATACCTCTATAATGGAACTGACTCTGCGTTTTGATTCAATTTAGAGCAAAATATTTTTGGTGGTGATCCACAAAGTATGATAGAAGGCTAAAGGCAACAGGGGGTATAAAGAAATACTATGAAGCATACAAATAACAATAGAGCTCAAATGCCCCTATTGTCATGGCTCCGCCATAACCCGAAACGGGAAAAAGAGCAAGAAAAAGCAAAATTACCGTTGTAAAGACTGTGGACGTCAGTTTATAAGCGACCATGAAAGAACCTAAATTATTGATTAGGTCAGACCTCGCTAGACCTCGCTCTCGACCTCCGCGTCCGCTACGGCTTGCAGAGCGCTCATGGCAAAAAAAAGCCCTCTTCAACTGAAGAGGGCTACCGACTAGATGCTAAGAAGCACTCATTTAGGAGCGCCCTGACCCGGAGTCAGCGAACCTTTTATCGTGAGAATGTTTTTGTCAAAGGTTAGAGTTAAGTTCCCTTGGAAGTGAAACATACTAGAAGTAGGCCAGTCGTTCAGGATTTCGGTGGTTTTAAGGGCACCAGGAGCGCCTGCAATAGCCTTACCGCCCTTATCTTTGGCATCCCATACTTTTGTCCAGTTGATCTTATCAGGACTTGTTGCCTTGCCATCGGTGTAATCCACGGATATTATCTGCGCGTTCTTGCTGTCAAGATAACCAATAACGCGCTTTTGATATGTGCCTTTGGGGAAAGCTAACTGCCCCTTGTTATTGGTTCTCACCAAATAGGCTGTCCCACGGTTTGCATAGTATACCGAGATAGTACCATCTTTAGCTTTCTCAACAAGGAAACCGGCAGTTTTCCGTATCGCATCTTCAGCGACTGGGAAGAGCAGAAGCCCGCGCACTGCATCGGGAAATGCTACAGCTCCAACTATATCACTCTGATATGCTGTTGTAAAAAGCGCTGTTGTTTTCTGTAGTGATGCTTTTGTTTTTGCATCAAACGTATCCTGCGTTGCCGCTCCAAAACGTTGCGGACCGCTGAACGTAAAATAGTTAGTCTTCGCCGTTCCTTTCCCGCTCGTGTCATAACTATAATCAATGACCAACGGCGTCTGTGCTGATACCGCTATCGCAGCGGATACGATACCGACTGCAAGCAATAATGTTTTCTTCATAGAAAATACCTCCAACGAAAATGTAAGCGACCTTGCTCCATCGCTTTGTGTATATTATACAACAATAATGATTAAAAGCAATATAAATTTCTAAAAATATTATGGAAAATGCAGACGCATGAAGAGTAATCCAGAGACTAAGAGCCATAAGCATCATAATCTTGCACAAAGGCGCTAAAGCTCTTAAACTTATGATAATGAAATATAGCATTTTTATTTTACTGCTCATGATCATCTGCCCGCTCATAGAACCGATGGACTGGCCCCTAAGCTATGCGCTCCTCACTGATAACTTTGGTAAAAACAAAGGAGGAATACCGGTCTTGGGTATGTCTTTTGCGGCAGAAGGAGTCATAACGGCAGCCGATGCCGGAGATTTACTTTTTGTACATAAAGAATCGCACAAGGCATCCCGACTCCCTTCTCCCTTAGGAACATGGTTTGCCGTTGATCAAGGCAATGGTATGGTCGGTATTTACAGCCGGCTTGCCGATGAAGATATACAGGCGCTGCCCCATCGTATTGAACAGGGGACGGCTCTGGCATCAACGGGGCGTACCGGTTTTTCAGAGCAAGAGGGTTTCCATTTTTCTTTGTACGACCGCAAGGAACGGCAGTGGGTCAACCCCGTGAAGTTTGCCCCGCTCTTACCGGATAGCCGGCTTCCGGTTATTCAGCAGGTACAGTTGCGTAATAGCGACGGCGAGTCCTTTGTTATCACGCCGCGCCAGCGTATCGCCCAAGGACGCTGGACCATCTGTGTAACAGTGGCTGATTTTGTTGATAACAATGAGCATGCCCTTGCACCGCACAGTATTGCCCTCTTATTCAACGGACGCGAGCTTTCACGGCTTAACCTTGAAACTATTGTCACGCATAAGGGGATACTGATGATGGAATGCAGCGGTCTTGTTCCGGCAGAGAACGTGTATAGCCCTGTTCCGGGGTTTGAACTGGGAACAGTCCAGCTTACGCGTGGACAGACCAGTTTGGAAATCGCTGCCAGAGATTCTAAGGGCAACAGCAGAAATGCCTTATTTGAATTATTGGTAGAATAGTCGTCGGTTTCACGTCTATGATGAGCCGCCGGCATTTCTCTCAGATTTCACAAACTTCATCGTTTATCGGAGCACTCCTGTGCTGGGGACTGTCTTCGCTCATTGTATTTCTTGCTATGAGCGGCATACAGGATCGGGCACGGCTTATTATGGAAAACGATAATGAGCGTATATTCAACAGTATTTCAATGATACGGCAGTACGAAGACTTTGCTTCTCTTATTGAGAACAGCGCCTTGGGGGACCGTATAACCGGTTTTGCCGTGTATGATGAGGAGCTGCAGCTTGAATATGCGTGGGGGACTGTGCCGCCGTTTTTTAATCCCCAGCTTTTGGCTCATCAGAAGCGCAACCGCTACGGACGCTACGTTATCTTTAATCCACAGGAAAAAAGCATCGTGCAGGTCATGCACAATGAAAACGCAATGCCGGCTGCTCGTCGTTCACCCCCGCCGCGGGCGAATAATAACGGCACCGAGCGCCTCCGCATGCCGCCGCTTTTGTTCTTTACCCTCTATGCCAGCGGAAAGTACGTCTATCTTGCCGTTGATCATACTGAGTACTGGCAGACACAAGTACTCGTTGCCCTTCTGTTTCCCCTGTGCGAACTGGCAATCCTCATTCTTGTCTTTTATATACGGCATTTGTACCTGCGCAACCGTGAATACCGCGAGCGCATAGAGGCGCAAAAGAATCTTGTTGTACTCGGGACGGCTGCAAGCACCCTTGCCCATGAAATCAAAAACCCCCTCCTGAGCATACGCATACAAACCGGCATTCTCAAAAAGCTGCTCGCCGGCACAGGTCAGGAAGAAATTGCGATTATTGAAGAAGAGGTTGAGCGCCTCCAAGCGTTGGCTTACCGGGTCAACGACTATCTGCGGGATGCCGAAGGCGAGCCGGTATGTCTTAACTGTTACGATATACTTGCTGAAACAGCGCTGCGGCTCTGCGGCAGAAATATTATGCACGAGGACTCGATACGGAACGCCGCTATTCTCATGGATCCGAATCGGGTGCGCTCTGTCTTTGAAAATATTATCCGTAATGCCCTCGAATCAGGCAGTCCTCCTGATGCCATCAACGCACAACTGGCACGCTGCGGCACACGGCTCGGTATTACCATAACCGACCGGGGAAGCGGTATAGCGCCTGAACAGAGCAAGCGTATATTCGATCCATTTTTTACCAGTAAAAGCACCGGCACCGGTATTGGTTTAAGTATCAGCAGACGTTTTATTGAAGCGGCAGGCGGCAGCATACACATAGAAAATCGTATTGACGGCGGGACCGCAGTCTACATCACCCTTCCTGAAGAACGTTCGCAAACCGCCCTCGCCCCTCCTCAAGGCATCCTGTAACACGCCCCTCACCCCCGCGAGTTCAGGCGAAACCACGTCATTCTCACGTGAAACTGCCCCACCCCGCCTTCGAGGTCTGACCCACCCCGCCTTTGGGCGAGGTCTGACTTATGGCAGAGGTGGATTGTGTTGCGGGCTAATGCTTAGTCGTGTCGCGTACATGGACAGGGGTGAGGTCTGACTTATCCCGCTTTCGAGGTCTGACCTAACCAAGCGATCTATGCCGACCAAGGGCAGTTGGGGCAAGCTATTCCCAGCGCACGTTCACGGCTACGACCTCTCTCTTGTGCTACCCTTTGTACAAAGGGCAAATGACCGGTACCCACTGAGCTTCTGTATTAGACGAGGATTTTTT
>JAISMB010000146.1 GCA_031276945.1 Spirochaetaceae bacterium
CAAGAAAGGTTTCAAGTTTAAGCTGTGGAACTTCTGCATCATGGGTAACCATTTTCACTTTCTCATCACACCTGAGAAAGGGCAGAGTCTCTCTGAGATATTGAAGTGGATTAAGATGGTGTATGCGATACGGTGGAATAAAAAGCACTATAAGACTGGTCATTTCTGGGGAGATCGGTTTTTCTCACGCGAGATAAAGGATGAGAAGGACTTTTGGACTGTTTTTAAGTACATAGACCAAAATCCTGTCGCAGCGGGATTGGTGCAGAATCCTAAACAATGGCAGTACAGCGGTGCATACCATCGGGAACTCAGGATCATGACGGTTGTCTCTCTGGTAACTGACACAGCTTGGAGGACAGACCTCAAGCTGCTTTTGTGATTCGTTTGATTCGTTGGCAATCCTGATTAGGTTTTCCCAGCTCAATCTCTATATTCTATAGGAAACACTGCCCGGTCGTAGCTTAACACGGTATTGGGAAAAATCCTTTGCGCTTCTTTTAAGAGTAGTTTCAGATCGTAGGAGGTGTACCGAGGACTATAATGAATAAGGGCAAGCTTGCGGATATTGCCGGCAGCCGCGGCTATGTGGGCAGCTTGCTGTGCCGTCATGTGTTTCTTAGCACGGGCATCTTCCTCAAGCGCCTGTTCAAACATACCTTCACAGACAAATAAATCCGAGCCTGAAACTTCAGGGGCAATATCCGGAAAAGCAAGGCTGTCAGTTACAAAAGAAAATTTACGTCCCTGCCGCGGCGAACCCAGCACCTGATCGGGGAATACCGTATTCCCCTCTTTTGTCTGTACCGGCTTGCCGATTTGTAAATGCGCCCACAAAGGACCGCGCGGCACCCCTGCTTCCAGAGCTTTCTGCGGATAAAACTCACCGGGTCTCATATCTTCTTCCAAAACATAGCCGAAACAGGGCTTGCTATGACGCAGAGGAAAAGCCCGTACACGAAAACCATCTCCCTGATACACAATACCCGGCGTGCAGAATTCATGTACTACAATTTTATAGTTAAGATACATATCCAGCACCCGCCTGCTTGTCTCAATATACTCGGCAATTCGCGGCGGTCCCACAATGTACAGAGGATCATCCCGCTCTACCTGTGCTGAAAGCATCAGTAATCCGGGAATACCGGTTACATGATCAGCATGGGTATGACTGATAAATATAACGGAGATTTTCTTCCAGCGTAAGTTCAAGGCGCGTAAACTAACCTGTGTCCCTTCACCCGCATCAAAAAGGAATAGTTCTCCTTCTCTGCGCAGCAATACCGAGGTTAAATGCCGGTTGGGTAGCGGCATCATACCGCCGCAACCAAGAATAAAAGCTTCAAGATTCACTACTGGAGTGTATCGAATACCTGCGCTTTTATGCAACTCTCTTGTAACTTACCGCTCGAGTATGGTATACAAAGTCTATGGTTATTCGTCCGTGTATAGCAAGCGTTATTGTTGTGTTGGTCTTTGCCGGCTGTGGGGCTGGAAAGATTATAGCTGTAGATACCAGTTTATCTGATGCAGAGCTTATTCAGCGGGGACAGGAAGCTTTTGATCTAAAGCGGTATCGGCAGGCAATTCAGTATTATACTGCGGTGCTTGAACGATCCGACCCTTACTCCGAGAGCTTTTTTGCGGCTGAATATGAAGTAGCTTTTGTGCATTACAAAATGAAAGATTACAAAACCGCACAAACCAAACTTGAAGAGATCCTTGCTAACTATGAAAATACTGAGTCGGAATTGTATCCGGCTCAGTATAGAATACTTTCTCGCATACTTTTAGAGAGTATTGCGGAGAAGACAAAGTCTTAAGCAACAAGATTAACGATAAGACCGGTCGGCACCGACATAAGGGGTTGATACGGGAGGGCAGGAGACGTCCAAGCGCTACGCAGAGTCTGTATGTAGCGCTCAAGTAAGGCATCAACGGTTTCTTCTTTAGCTTCTGTTGGTAAAATGAGTTTGTCCGCAGTTTTCCTTGTATGGTTGGCTTGTTCAATCAAGGTGTTAAGCATTTTTAGTTTATTGATGCTAACACCTTTCTGTCCTTCAGGCGTCAATGTTCCCGAAACATGCTTGAAATGAGAATAGATATAGTTAGGCGGAGCAATAGGTACAAACAGCTTATCAGCAGTCCGCTTGAGAGTTGGTGCATACCGTATACCGGTAAACATGAGCATTGATAAGGTTCTGTTAGTCATTTTAACCTCTCTGTAGTACCTAATCGGACTATCCCTTGCTAAACTTAATAAATGTCGCCCTTGAGCGTTAGAGGTCTGACCTAACACCTTGGAGGTCTGACTTAATACCTAAATAAGACTTGACAAGAAAGATAGATAAGAGAGGAGCGGAAAGGGTGTCTGAAAAGGGCGGGCGCGGCATTCCGTCTTCCGCCTTACAATAGCCGCTTCCCGCCTCTCAAAAGAAACGAAGGACTACAAGAAGAAATAAATATTCTTGCGGGGCGCAAGAATACCATGCCTTAGTCGACTATAAAGACCTGACAGGAGACTATAAAGATTTCGCGGTCAGCAATGGAGAATTATACAATGCGTGAGGAGGCTGAAGGCACTGGATTGACAGAGCTTGCTCTGTCGGTCTAACTTTGGTCTGTGCAACAAGAAGCCCTTCGCTTGAGCGAAGGGTAGCTCACGGGTAGCACAGAGAGAGAGGAGAAGATATGAGAAACAACAAAACAGTATACAGCCTTATGGTGCTGTTTGGCTTAACGCTCAGGGTCTTTGCACAAAGCGAAGATGATTTTACCATTGTGCTGAATAGGGACAATACCGCAACAATCAGCGGCTACCGGGGAATGCAAAAAGATATTGTCATACCGGCAAAGATACAAGGCGCACGGGTTACGGTTATTGGACGTAAGGCATTTGCCAAAAAAGGGCTGACCACTGTCAGTATTCCCCCAAGTGTTATAATGATCGGAGAAGAAGCGTTTGCCGAGAATAGTCTTACGGACTTAACCATTCCCAACAGTGTTAAGACCATTGAAGAAGAAGCGTTCGCTGATAACCTGCTTACTGAGCTGGAGCTCGGAACTGATCTTGCCTTTATCGGTGAAGGGGCTTTTATCAGCAACCGGCTCACACGCCTCACCATTCCCAACAGTGTTAAGACCATTGAAGAAGAAGCGTTCGCTGACAATCAGCTCACTGAGCTGGAGCTGGGGACCGCTCTTGCCACTATCGGTGATGGAGCATTCGCCCATAATCAGTTGACGCGCCTCAGTATTCCGGCAAGTGTCAAGACCATTGGAGAAGAAGCGTTTGCCGACAATCAACTGACCGGTATCGTGATTCCTCTGAGTGTTAAGATCATTGGGGAAGAAGCGTTTGCCGACAATCAACTGAATAGCGTGGCGCTGGGTAATGCTCTTGCGTATATGGGCGAGGGTGCATTGAAGCGTAATGCGCTGACGACTGCGGCGCTCCCCGCAGATAAAGCATGGGTTGATACGAGCCGCGGCTTTGAACGGTCTTTAGTTGACTGCTACCGGAAACAAAACAGGCAAGCCGGAACTTATCTCAAAGAGGGACAGAGCTGGATTCGTCAGTAGCTGCTTTTGGGTAAAACCTGCTTGATTTGCAGAGTTTTTCTGTGCCGTATAAAAAAGGATTATCGTATGCGTATTATAGCTGACTTGCATATTCATTCTCATTATTCACGGGCAACGAGTGCTAAACTGGTTCCTTCCTACCTTGAACATTGGGCGCGCATTAAAGGAATACAGTTGCTGGGAACGGGTGATTGCACGCATCCGGCATGGCTTAGAGAGCTGCGTGAACAGCTCGATGAGGCAGAGGAAGGCTTTTTTACGCTTAAAAAACAGGTGCGCACTGAATTTGCAGCTAAAATAGTCGTAGCGGAAGAGCTGCCTACCCCTATCGCAACAACAGAGCCTCGTTTTGTCTTGACCGGTGAAGTGAGTACCATTTATAAACAGGGCGAAAAAACACGGAAAGTACACCATCTTGTGATACTGCCGCATTTTAAGGCGGCGGTTGCCTTTCAAACTGCGCTTGAACGTCTTGGCAACATTAGGTCGGATGGGAGACCTATCCTCGGAATAAGTTCCCTTGATCTCTTCTCGCTCCTGCTGGATATACATGAGCAGGCGCTGCTCATCCCCGCGCATATATGGACGCCGTGGTTCTCTGTCTTAGGAGAGAAATCGGGCTTTGATTCGCTTGATGACTGTTACCAAGACTTTACCCCGTATCTCTCCGCCGTCGAAACCGGACTTTCCTCCAATCCGCCCATGAATTGGGCGGTGAGCTCCTTGGATCGTTTTTCTATTATATCCAATTCGGATGCCCATTCTCTGGATAAACTGGGACGGGAAGCGACTGTTTTTGATATGGATATGTCTTATTCCGCTCTGTCTGCCGCCCTTGCCAGATCGCAGAAGCAGAGCGGCGCCGGTATCATAGAAACAGTGGAATTCTTTCCCCAAGAAGGCAAGTATCATTACGATGGTCATCGTAAATGCAATGTTTATTTAAGCCCTCAAGAAGCACAGGAGGCAGGCGGTCTGTGTCCGGTCTGCCATAAAACGCTCACGAGAGGCGTTATGGGCAGAGTGCTTGAGTTGGCAGACCGACCGGTCGATGAATCGGAGCTTTGCCCTCCAGAGAGCGGACTTAGTAACAAAAGACCGTACTGCTCTTTAATTCCGCTCAACGAGCTGCTCGGAGAGCTTCTGGGTGTCGGGAGCAGTTCAAGAAAGGTAAAAGCCGCCTACAACTCAATTATCGCAAAAGCGGAGGGCGAGTTATCTTTTCTTATGACAATGCCCCTGTCAGCTATTGAAAAGCTCCGCTGTTCAAGCGGTATTGAAGGGGAGCTTCTTGCCCGTGCAGTTGATCGTATGCGCAAAGGGGACGTGTTTATACGCGCTGGTTTTGATGGTGAATTTGGCGTTATCCGTGTTTTCCCCGGCGGGCAGATACACAGTAAAAAGGAATCGGTCTTCTTTGAAGAGCTGAACACCGAAGAGCCGGCGCCCAAGCTCCCGAAAGTACCGGCTCTCAAACCGGAACTGAAGCAGCGCAAGGCTTCTAACAAAGCGGCTAGACCTCAGAAGAGTCAGCTCTTTAGTTTCCATCCAGAACAAAGAAAGCTCATTCATTATACAGGACAGTATACCTGTATTACTGCCGGTCCCGGAACCGGAAAAACAGCGACTATAGCAGCCCATATTGTCCAGCTTATAAAAGAGGGGACGGACAGCGGCACTATACTTGCCTTAAGTTTTACGGTTAAGGCTGCACTGGAATTGCGCCAGCGCATTACGAGAATACTCGGAAGCGCCAATGCCGTTACCACAGCTACCTTCCATTCTCTCTGTGCCTCTATACTGCGCGATCACTGCGGTGAACAGGGTATACCCAAAGACTTTACCATCATCAATGACTCAGAGCGGGCTATGCTTTTACAGGAATTATGTAGAGGCGCGCCGGCGCATATCAAAGCCGCGGGCTTGAGCAGCTATATTGAGGCGCGGAAACGTTTCCTCTTACGTTCCGGAGAATCGACCCCCTGTCTTTTAGCCGGCTTAGCAGAGGAATTGGGGCTGCCGCAAGCCCTTGATGAGTTTGAATATCTCTATACCCTCTATACTCGCCAGCTTGCCGACTCAGCGCAGCTTGATTTTGATGACCTTGTTGCTGAAACAGTCCGGCTTTTAGCGGCTGTTCCGGCTCTGCTTTCTCATTACCAGCGCCGCTTTAGACAGATATTTATAGATGAATATCAGGATATTAACTTTGCTCAGTATGCTTTAGTTACCCTTCTGGCACAGGAGACGCTCTGGGTTATAGGCGATCCCAATCAGGCGATTTATGGCTTTCGCGGTTCTGACAAGCGGTTTATGGACCGGTTTTTAACTGATTATCCTCAGGCGGTCAGTTTTACCCTCAGACGCAGCTTCCGCTGTGGTATTCCTCTTCTCAAGGCTGCCGGTATGCTTATGAATACCAGTCTTGAGGGAAACGCCGGCAGAGTCAGTCTCTACCGTTCTGAGTATGCAACAGAAAAAGCCGAGGCTGAAGGTATAGCGCGGCGTATCTCGCAGCTTATCGGCGGGACCACGTTTTTTGCGTTCGACAGCACGGTCGTTGAGAGCGGCTCTGCGGGGGAAACCTCGCCTGAACAAACCCTCAGCAGTCTTGAGAGCGCTGCGGTTCTGATCCGTACCAGCGCCCTTGCCGCGCCTCTCATTAAAGCATTCCTCAATCATGGCATACCCTATGCGTTGACCGGAGAAAAACCATGGTGGGAAACTGAGCCGGTACAGTCTGTGCTTGGTGTTCTGCGTACTACCACAAGCTCTCTCTCGCCTTCAGAAACGATAAAACAGATTTTAATCGATGATCCAAGCATTCCGGCTTCATCGCTCATCAATCGTCTCATTGATTTAGCGGCGTGGTATGACGATCTCCCTACGTTTTTGGATGCTGTTGCTGTCAGCGGTGAACATAGCGATATGGAACTGCACCCGGAAGGCGTACGTATTATGACTATCCACGCTGCCAAGGGGCTTGAATTTGAGCATGTTTTTATAGCCGGCTTGGAAGAAGGGGTGCTTCCCTTTACGCTGTATGAACCTGAGACTGATGAGCGTATTGCAGAAGAACGGCGTCTGCTCTATGTTGCTATGACCCGCGCTAAAACCGGTTTGTATCTGTCATGGGCGCGCAGGCGGGAGTTTCAGAAGCGCCATCTTGAAAACAAGCCGAGCCGCTTCCTTGTCGAGCTTGAACCGGTAATTCCGCTCTCTACAGAAAAAGGGCGGAACCGGGATAGACAGTTAAGCTTATTTTAAGCTCAGACCTTCGCCTCATGCAGAGACCCTCCGGTAATGCAGAAACCTTCTTACGCATAGATGAAGTCAGACCTCCACCATAAGGGAAGTCAGACCTCCACTATAAGGGAAGTCAGACCAGACCTCGCCCTCTCCTCTCCCCGCCCGCTTACACTTTGCACTGAGCGGTGCAAACACTGCGTGCAAGACAGGCAGGTCAGACCTCGCTGTCAAAATAGGGCAGACCTTGGTGGCAGGTAGGGCAGACCTTGGTGGCAGGTAGGTCAGACCTCGGAGGCAGGGTAAGTCAGACCTCAGAGGCAGGTAGGTCAGACCTTGGACAAGTTCAATGATAAGGAGGAAGAATATAGTATGACAAAGCGTTTTCTAAGTAGTGGGGTTTGTATTGCGGTATTGTTCTGCATAACCGGTGCAGGCTGCACAACAGTTGCACCTCCGCCCTCTTTGCAGCTTGAAGAAGAGGCTGGCTCTTCTCGTGAAAACTCGTTGCAAGCACAGCGCCCTTTAGAGCCGGAACAGACAGCGGGCAACACCGCGGTAGCGCAGACAGAGCAACAAAAAGCGCCTGATCCACTAGGAGCAAGCACAGTGCAAACAGAGCAAGAACAACGTGAAGCAGCGGTAGTACAGACAGAGCAGCAGAAAGCGTCTGATCCAATAGGAGCAAGCACAGCGCAGACAAAGCAAGAACAACGCACTGAACTAGCGGCAGCGCAGACAGAGCAAGAACAGCGTGAAGCAGCGGCAGCCGCAACGGGAAAGAATAGTTTTGTTGTCAATGATGCTGCCGCCTTTGCACAGGCAATCGCCGCCCTGAACAGCGCTGAGACGGATGGCACGTATACCATTACCCTAACCGGCAGTTTGACCAGCGAGCCGCTGGTCTTTACCGGCACTGCAACCAAAACCATTATCCTTAAAGGAGACGAGAACCCGCGCACCATTCAAAATAACGGCAACGGCGCACTGTTTAGCGTGCCAAAGACTATAACGCTGGTGCTGGACAAGAACATCTCCCTGAACGGCAACCGTAAAGATGCAGCGCTTGTCGCTGTAGACGGCGGCACCTTCATTATGCAAGCCGGCTCGGCTTTGTATGGCGCGGGAAAGAGCGCGGTATCTTTGCATAACAGGGCTACCTTTATGATGCGCGGGGGAGAGATAAAGGATAATACTGCCGGCTCTCACGGCAAGGGCGGCGGGGTTTTTGTGGCTGACAGCGCCTTTACACTGGAAGCCGGCAGCATAAGCGGCAATACAGAGGGCATCAGCTACGGCGGCGGGGTTTTTGTAACTGAGGGCGGCACGTTTACCTTGCAAGGCGGGACAATCGCTGCTAACAGTGCGCATGAGGCGGGCGGCGGTGTGTATCTGGAGAGCGGGACATTGACCATGGAAGGAGGCGCCATAAACGATAATACCGCTTCCTATGGCGGCGGCGTGTCGCTGGATGATGGCACGTTCACGATGCACGGCGGAACACTCAACGGCAATAAAGGCTACCGCGGCGGCGGCGTGTACCTGCATAACAGTGCCGCATTGCTCTTGGCAGCGGGGACTATAAGCGGGAATACAGCTTCATCTTCCGCCTTTGGCGGTGGCGGTGTGTATATACATAATCAGAGTAGCGTTATGATGGCGGGCGGGAGTATAAGCGGGAATACGGCAGTCAGTGCAGGCGGCGGCGTATACGTGGATGATAGAGGAACGTTTACTATGGAGGGAGGAGAGTTAAGCGGGAATACGGCAGTCAGCGCAGGCGGCGGCGTGTATGTGGCTCATAAGAGCGGCACCTTGCGCAAGAAGAGCGGGACTATTGACGATACCAATGCGGCAGATGCAGGGAAGGTAGTGTATATTTCTTCATCCAAACAGCGCAACACCACCGCAAGTCCGGGCGTAATGCTCAATAGCACTATAGCCGGCAGTTCAGGTGGCTGGGAATAAAATCCAAGCGACAGAACGCCTCTTGAGCGCTAACCCGAAGGCGACCTATGATCCCCTTCGGGTTAGGGAGTGTCGTCAAAAGGAAGGAAGATAGATCTGAGATAGAGAGAGACAAGAAAGGAATCAGAGCGTTGAGCATAGCGAGTAGCGATACCTCTGTACTGTTTAAGCCACCGAAATACATGCTCAATGAGATGGCGCTTCTTATACAGCTCTGTGTCATAAGTCCTTAC
>JAISMB010000132.1 GCA_031276945.1 Spirochaetaceae bacterium
GCCTTTCGGTACGGTAAACAGGGCGCTTTCGCCGTTGTTTGTAATGGTGCGGGCTGTTCCGTCCCCTTTAAGGATTATTGTCTTAGGGGCATCAGGCTGGAAGAAGACCACAGGCGTGCTGTAAAAATTGCCGTTGAGGGTAATGGTATACGTGCCGCCTGCGCTATCCGCATTGATGGCAGTGATTGCCTCAATAAAGGCGGCACGTTCGTTTATCACAAACTGCTTCCCTGCCGCTACACGTGGTCTAGCCTGTTCTTTTGGTTCTGTTGCTGCTTGTGCCGCCTTGCGTTCCTCTTCCGCCTGTGCCGCCGCTCGTTCAGCCGCAAGGCGTTCCTGTTCCGCTTTTACTAATGCCGCCTGTGCGTTTTTGCGTTCCTGTCCCGCTTTTGCTAACGCCGCTTCCGCATTCTTGCGTTCTTGTTCCGCTTTTGCTAACGCTGCTTCCGCGTTTTTGCGTTCTTGTTCCGCTTTCGCTAACAGCGCTTGTGCCGCCTTGCGTTCCTCTTCCGCCTGTGCCGCCGCTCGTTCAGCCGCAAGGCGTTCCTGTTCCGCTTTTACTAATGCCGCCTGTGCAGTAGCTCGCTCTTGTTCCGCCTTCACTGTCGCTGCTGCGCTGGGTCTATCCTGTTCTCTTTGCTCTGTTGCTGCCGCGCTGCCGCTGTCCTGCTCTTCCACCCATATCGGGAGTATCCTATCTCCGGTCAGCTTCATCGCCAGCTCTCCCATTGCCCTTATGCCGTCATCAAGAGTCTGGTAATCCGCGGTGCCTCCCGCTTCCTGCACGCCGGTCTCAAGGTTTATAATCGCCGCATTGAACATAGTAGCGCTGCCGAGCTTGCGGGCGCTTACCGAAAGCACCAGCCGCGGGTTTGTCGCCTTCCCTATAGCCGGCAGGTACTCATCGGCAGTGTCCCCGTTGAACTGGTTGTTGTATTCTCTCTGCACCTGCTCAAGGCTCTTGGTGCGCGGGTAGACGGCATACCTGCCGCTGCGCACAAGGTGTACCGCCAGTATCTGCGCCAAGGCGTCAGCCTCTCTATTGCCTACTTTATCCGACCACTCAACCGGCGGAATGGCAAGCAGCGGCAGGTATGCGGTATCGCGCTTGAGTGCGGCGGCAATAGTGCGCGCCATAGAGGGGAGTTTGTCTTTTATCTCTTCGATGTTACGGTAGGTTTGAATGTCCCCCGCTATCTGGCGCAGGTCTTCGGTGTGCAGGATGGAGATAACCAGTAAGTTATGAGTGCCGAGGTTAGTAATGGCGCCGGCGACAACATACTTAGCGCCGAGCTGCTTACCGAGTGCGGCGATGGTGTCGGGGTCAGTCATGCCTGAAGTCATCTGAAAACCCTGCTCGTTGCGGATTGCGCGGGTAATGCTGGTACGGGGTATGGGGCTGAAAACAGCAGTCAAGTCTTCCTCAAAAGAGAACAGCTCCGCGATAGTCTCGCCTTCATTTTCCTGCGTACCGGTAAAGGGGAGGATGGCAAGGGTAGCCGCTCTATGCGCTTGGTCTGGGAAGAGGTTTTCTTGTTTTGAAGCAGGGTTTTGGTTTTTGGAGGTACTCTGTTCTTGTGCTGATGAGCAGGCTGCTAGGGTGAGTGCGGCAAGCGCTAAGAGCAGGTAAAAGCCTATGCTTCTATACGGTGATAGGGGGGGGTGGGGGGGGGGGGGGTAAGAGAGAATTGCTTGGATACATTTGTTTCATTTGAGTCCTCCTTACGGTCTCTTGAAAAAATAAAGATTATGCCTCTGTACAGAGGCGCTTTAATTTCAGCATAGCAAAGTCCCTTGCACTTTGCAAGCTCTTCCTGAGCTGTGGCGAGGTCAGAGCTATTTTGAAGACAAGGTCTGACCTACCCTGTCGCGGGCTAGGCTTAGTTGTGTCGTGGGCTAGGCTTAGTTGTGTCGTGGGCTAGGCGTCGTTGTGTCGTGGGCTAGGCTTAGTTGCATCGCGGGCTAATGCTTAGTTGTGTCGTGGGCTAGGCTTAGTTGCATCGCGGGCTAATGCTTAGTTGTGTCGCGGGCTAGGCTTAGTCGTGTCGCGGGCTAGGCTTAGTTGCGTCGCGGGCTAATGCTTAGTTGTGTCGCGGGCTAACGAGGTCTGACTTACCCAGCCTGCGAGGTCTGACTTACCCAGCCTTCAAGGTCTGACCTATTTTGATGACCTGCCTGCTGCCTGCAAGGTCTTGATTTCCTCCGACCGCTCCACATCCCTATCCTGCCAGCGGCAAAATCTTCGGTGGGTGTTTTTCCAGTTGCCGTATTCAGGTGGTAAATCTCTGTCTGGAGCGTCGGCTCTGATAATCCACGATACCGCGTTAATAAGCCGTCTATTGTCCTTCATCATCCGACCCCGTTTCCCCTGCTCCTTCCGGCAGTAAGTCTTTTATCTTTTCCTACAGCCTATCACTGATGTCGTGCCTGTGCAGCGCTTTTCCGTTTTCTTTCATCTTGTTATCTTATTGTTATCTTACTTTATTTCCTTCTCTTGACAGTGAAACAGGCTAGTTTATGCTGAAACTGAAAAACAGCCTGTGATTATGTGCTACTTGACCTAAGCCTGTATTTGTGTAATAGTATTATTACTCTTCCTTGTTAAGGGAGGAATGAGTAAAGGAGATAGAGGGGTGCCTTGCGGAAGAAAACGCAAACTACAAAAAATTGCCACACACAAGCGTAAAAAAAAGTTACGAAAAAACCGGCATAAGAGTAAATAAGTAAACACCGCGGTTTTGCCGCGGTGTATCAGTGATATGTATACCTATCCTATTTTAGAGCATATCCATAACCGAGATGATCTTAAAACCTTAAATTATGATGAAATCAAACAACTTGCCTCTGAAATCCGTACAATAATTGTAAGGACTGTAGCCAAAAACGGTGGGCATTTAGCGTCTAATCTTGGTGTCGTGGAACTGAGTATCGCACTTCACCGGATTTTTAATTCACCGGAAGATGCTATTGTTTGGGATGTTGGTCACCAATGTTATACCCATAAGATACTTACCGGTCGCTATACGGCGTTTTCCACCTTACGTACCAAAGGTGGACTTTCCGGTTTCCCTAAACGAAAGGAAAGCGTACATGATGTTTTTGATACAGGGCATGCTTCAACGTCTGTTTCAGCCGCTCTTGGGCTTTTAGCCGGCACTCAACTGTCTGGTAAGAATAGACATGCCGTTGCGGTTATTGGAGATGGGGCGTTAACCGGCGGACTCGCTTATGAAGCTTTATCCCATGCGGGGCAGCTTGCTTTGCCGCTTATTGTTATCCTGAACGATAATAAAATGTCTATCAGTCCTAACGTAGGTGGGCTTTCAAAATATTTAAGTCGGCTTTCTATGAAGTCGCATTATCAATTTCTGCGGCGGATATTTGATTCAACAATCAGAAACATTCCCGTTATCGGAAAGTATTGCTTTGCTCTTTTATCACGGATAAAACGAGCAATTAAAGCTATGTTCTATACAGATAATTTCTTTGTTGATCTTGGTTTTGAGTATGTTGGTCCTATTGATGGTCATAATACTAAAGGGCTTGAGCAGGTTTTATATGATGTGCGTAAGCTTGACCATCCGGTGGTGGTTCATGTTTTGACTCAGAAAGGCAAAGGGTACAGTCTTGCGGAGGATGATCCGGGGACTTATCACGGAGTCGGGGCATTTTCTGTTGACGGCGGTGTGGTCGCGCAGCCTCAAAAAGCGCTTTTCTTTACCGATGCTTTCAGTCAAATACTCTTATCTTATGCCAAAAATGATGAACGGATCCTTGTTATTACTGCTGCTATGGAAAAAGGCACAGGGCTTTCAGCATTTCATAAAGTTTTCCCAGAACGGTTTTTTGATGTTGGTATAGCTGAAGAACATGCAGTAACGTTTGCAGCCGGTCTTGCGGCTTCAGGGAAGCGTCCTGTCGTTGCCCTTTACTCAACGTTTATTCAGCGTTCCGTGGATCAAGTAATTCACGATGTTGCCTTACAAGCATTACCGGTGATTTTTGCCGTTGATCGTGCCGGTTTTGTCAGTGATGATGGTGAAACGCATCAAGGCTTATTCGATATTGCACTTTTCCGTCCGATTCCTTCTCTTACTATCCTTGCTCCTGCCGGAGCTTTTGAACTTGAATGTATGTTTCAATGGATATTTTCACAGGCTGAACCGGGACCGGTTGTTATCCGCTATCCGAAAGCACTGTGTCCGGATACGGTGCCGGCGTGCAGCCAAGCCCTTGAAAGGGGGCGCGGCGTCTTTGTGAGAGAGCATAATGCTCCTGTCTGTATTGCCTTTACCGGTAGTCTTTATCAGCAAGCAGTGGATGCTTCAGCACGACTTAACGCTGATCTGTATAATATACGGTTCATTAAACCGGTCGATGAAGAGTACTTAGCGGCTCTTATGAATAGGTATACGAGCGTAGTTTTCATTGAAGAAGGAATGAAAGCAGGCGGTTTTGGAGAATATGCAGCAGAATTAGCGCTGCGCCGGCACTGTAGCGCACGGATCATAGTGCTGGGAGTTCAGGATGATTATAGAGGACAGGGGAGACGGGAAGAGCTGCTGGCGTCTAACGGCTTAGACGGACCGTCAATAGCCCATGCAGTGAGCGAACTTACAGAGTACTCGCTACCATAACCGGAATTGCTATATTATCAAAATCATCAAGAGGAAGCGCCTCTACCAGCATAGCCATGATTGCAGCGGCACATGCCGGAGCGCCTTGGTTCAATACCCAGTACGTAGTAGAAAAGACCGCACAGAAACACGCAAGGGAACCTTCGACACTTTTTCCTAATAAAAAGGAGGGGCGCCGCCGTCCGTAGCGTGTGCCCATTATGCTGGCAAAGCTGTCGCCAAAACCTAAAGCGTAGATGGCACTTGCGGCAACTGGTTGGGGATACAAAAGAAGCACCACTAGAGCGCCTAGACCGAGAGTAACCGGTCCTCCTACAAAATGCCCTCTGTCGCGCGGTCTTGATGCTCTTTCGACTAGAGCAGAAAAGACGAGAATATTCCTTCCAGAAAGCCGTAACGATTCAAGCAGCCCATAGACAATAAGACCGGCTACAAGCAAAAGCACAGTAACGGCGTAATTGATACTGGCGAGGAGCGGTACAAATACAATAAGAAGGTGTAATGATTTTCTTATGATTTCTGTTTTCAATTTCTTTAGTTCATAAAAAGCCGCCATAACAAAAACCTCCTGCATCAAACGGTCAGACCTCGCTCTGGGGTAGGTCAGACCTCAAGCCCCTGCTTTCCTTTAGTTTTCAACTCATCGCAAGAGGGCTGCAACTTTTAAGTTTTGGCTGTTCGTAACAGAATTATGCCTATGCCTATAAAGGTAACAATCGGGAACCATGCCCCTACAATCGGCGGAATATACCCTAATTTCGCCATCATCATGCTGATCATTTCTATAACGTAGAACACCACTGCGGCAACCAGACTCGCTAATAAACTCATCAGTAGTATGTTCTTCCGAAACCGTCCGCCCATAGAAATTGAGAGTATCATTACAACAAATGAGGCTGATGCAAAGGAAAATCGGTGATAATAATCAGCGAGCGCGGTAATAAAAGGCAAGCCGGCAGCTTTTAGATCGTTGACTAAAAGGACAGCCTGATGAGCGGACAGTTCCTCGACATTAGCCGCAGAGCGCTGGAAAGTGTCCGGATTTTCCCGATATGCAGTAGCGTCAATGAGCGGCTTGACTCGTAAGAGACCTTCTTCCCATTGGTAAATGAGCGCATTACTCAATTCCCAGTATTCACCATTCCAGAGAGCAGAGTGAGCGCGTACTATGGACACCAGCAAGCCATTGGTATCTTTTTCGATTATGCTCAGCCCGTTAATAGTCTGTTTTGTTTGATCGTAATAATCAACCGAGTATATAAGCAGTCCATTTTTTGCCTTTATAACAACATCGTAATTATCTTTTTTTATTTGCTGGTGTAATAAAACCCGCGCCAGCTCATTTTTCATTTTAAGTGTCGGAATAACGACTCTATCATCAAAAAAGAATGAAAAGATTGAAACACCGAGACCTATGAGCAGTAAGGATTGGCTAAACCGGCTGAAAGAAATACCGGAGGCAAAAACAATGGTTAATTCATTCTTACCATATAAATCACCGAGCGTATAGGCGCCGGCGAAAAGAAGGGCAACCGGCAGCGCATAAGAAATACTTTTAGGAAGATAGTAAAGACTTACCATGAGTATTTGGCGTATGGGCGCTTCATAGTTAAGATAGCGCCAGAGATTGCCAAAAAGGTCTATCAACGAGACTATCATCATAAAGAAAAAAGTAACAACTATAAAAATAGGAACGAATTGTTTTACAAGGTACCGGTCTAGTGTCAATGAATCCCTCTAAATTCCGCAGTCAATTTTTTTTAAGTACGCCATTCTTATCCGCAGCCGGCGTACGGCACGTGCGTCTGCATGATAGGCAGACGCTTATGTATGCAGGCTATATAATGGTTATGTTGATTAACGGCGACCACGGACCTTCTTCGTTTTTGCTGTTCATATAGCAGCCTGAAAGATAGGTCTGCATGCCTTGACAGAAATCAAGGTCAAGTTGATGGTGTTTCCGTTTGGTAATGAGTCTATTGGGCAGTTCTGAGCCGTTTATCGGGACTTGCGAGAGTTTGATAAACATACCCGTATTGCCTTCACCGATAAAACCGAAGGCGATGCAGAGTTTTTCGTCTACAGAGGGGTCGGCTGAGGAACGACCGTTCAGAGGTCCCCGGTTGCTTACCCGCAGTTGCCCCCTGCCGGGGAAGCTGACTACTAAGTCGGGAATGGCATCCGGACGAGCTAGAGGAACGGAGGAGCGGGTGCGTGAGCGCAGGAGCAGCGCCGTATAGTCCTCGCCGGTAAGCGGCGGGGAGCGGAAGTAGCGTTCTTTGATATACTGCATTTTTGTTATGAGCGCGCCAAAGATACGGTTACACTCGGTAGTGACGATCGGGGACCGTTCGTCCGAAGATGCTTGGATGAGGATAGCTTCCGCTTGGGCAATAAGGCTTCCTAGTTCGCCGGTCTCTGCCTGTGGAATACCCCAGTTTGCGCCTCGTTTGCCGATTTGAAACAGCCATGCTTTCCCCATGGCAAGCTGGTCAATCCGTTTGACGGGTATCCAATGATGTAGTACTCGTGCCATCTTTTCACTCCTCTTTAAGCGGTGGTTTCGGTGAACATACCTAAGCTTCTCTTCACCTATCATAATACCATGCTGCTGCGCTCTTTTCAATGAAAAGCAGCCTGCACGGCGGCGGTATACAGGAGCATTGTGCAGAGGCGCCGCTGTGTCCGGTGTTCTGCACAATGCCGTATTGCAAAGTCGTTGGCGCTTAAAACCATACCCGATTATTATCTTCCCAATCGTATATCTCATCCGGGCGGAAAAAAATATCGATTTCCCGTTGAGCGCTTGCCGGTGAGTCTGATGCGTGAATGATATTCAGTTGCGTCGTATAGGCAAAATCCCCCCGAATCGTGCCGGCTTGCGCTTCCTGTACTTTCGTCGAACCAATAAGCCGGCGGACCGAAGAGACGGCATCTGCGCCTTCCAGTATAAAGGCAATAATGGGTCCTGAGGTAATATGATTGACCAACTCACCGTAAAAATCTTTATTACGGTGTTCCTCGTAGTGTGTTGAAGCGGTCTGATTATCAAGACGGACCATTTTAAGGGCAATAATTTTAAGCCCTTTGCGCTCAAAACGACTAAAGATTTCTCCCACAATGCGCCGGTGCAAGGTACCGGGCTTTAACATAACAAAAGTTCTGTCCATAGTATGGATTATAGTACAAGAAAGCAGGCGTGATCTAGGGAGTGTCGTCAAAAGGAAGGAAGATAGATCTGAGATAGAGAGCGGCAAGAAAGGAATCAGAGCGTTTAGCATAGCGAGTGGCAATACCTCTGTACTGTTTAAGCCACCGAAATATATTCTCAATGAGAT
>JAISMB010000056.1 GCA_031276945.1 Spirochaetaceae bacterium
GGTCTTTTAATCATTTTAAGAGGTCTTTTAATCATTTTAAGAGGTCTTTTAATCATTTTAAGAGGTCTTTTAATCATTTTAAGAGGTCTTTTAATCATTTTAAGAGGTCTTTTAATCACTTTAAGAAGTCTTTTAATCATTTTAAGAGGTCTTTGAATCATGTTAAGAAGTCTTTTAATCATTTTAAGAGGTCTTTTAATCACTTTAAGAAGTCTTTTAATCACTTTAAGAAGTCTTTTAATCATTTTAAGAGGTCTTTGAATCATGTTAAGAAGTCTTTGAATCATGTTAAGAAGTCTTTGAATCATGTTAAGAGGTCTTTGAATCATGTTAAGAAGTCTTTGAATCATGTTAAGAGGTCTTTGAATCATGTTAAGAGTCTGTAGAGGGCTGTCCGGTTCAGAGAGGGCTGCGCTTCCTGTTTCAAACGTGTCTGAACAACCCCCTCCTGAGGGGGAAGCGGCTTAGACGGATACGGAAGTACCTACCGGACAGGCTGAAGGTGAACCTTACCTTCGCAACTTTATTTCATTTTTTCATCTTCCCTTTTTTTGTTCGTTATGTTACACTCCCGCTATGGAAATGAAAAAGGTATTCCCTGATATAGCTCCTATCGAGCATCACTATGTAGAGAGCGAGGGTCTTGTCAATGCCTGCATTGTTAATACTTCTCTAACTGATTTGAAACAATCTATAGAGGAATTTAGAGTCTCTCTCAATGAGTTTAATGAGTTTTTGGATGAGTTTAAGAAGTCTGCGGAGCAATACAAGAAGTCTGCACATGAGTTTAGACTGTCTGCCCATGAGCTTAAGAAGTCTGTAGAGCAATACGTGTATACGGTAGCGCAATACAAGCAGGCGGTAAGATATTACAAGCAGATTACCAATGACTGTCCGGTTCAGAGAGCTGCGCTTCCTCTTCCAGACTTGTCTGCTCAACCCTTGCACAATCCTGAGGGTTGAGCGGCTTAGACAGATACGGAAGTACCTACCGGACAGGCTGAAGGTGAACCTTACCTTCGCAACTTTATTTCATTTTTTCATCTTCCCTTTTTTTGTTCGTTATGTTACACTCCCGCTATGGAAATAAAAAAGGTATTCCCTGATAAGGCTCCGAGCGAGTATCAGGATTTAGAAAATGAAATTCTTGTCAATGCCCGTATTAATAAATCTATAGATGATTTTAAGAAGTCTGTAGAGCATTTTAATAAATCTATAGAAAGTTTTAAGAAATCTGTAGAGCATTACGAGAAGTTTGCACATGATTTTAGAATGTCTGCACAGGAGATTAAGGATTCTGTAGATAATATTAAGCCGTCTTAAAAAAAGTATCCGGCTCAGAAGGCTGCGCTTCCTGTCGTAAAGCGGTGGACAGTCCTAAAGAGGAGCAGCTTAGACAGGTGCAGAGGCGCGTACCGGTTAGGCTGCAGGCGAATCTTCCGTCTGTAGCTTTCTTTCACCCTCTCATCTTCCCTTTTTTTGCCCGTTATGCTATACTCTCGCTATGGAAATGAGAGAGATATTCCGTAATATATCGCCTATTGATCACCGGTATTCACAGAGCGAAGCAGAGCTGTTTGAGGCGCTTGTGCCGTGGCTTTCGGAAGAAGCTGTTATCAACGCCTGTCTGAGCGCCGAGATAGCGCTTGTCAAGGCGCATCTTATATTCCGCGCCGCCCTTAAACCAGAGTATAATGAGCAGCTCGCCGCCGCGGCGGCAGCGGTAACGGCGCATGAGGTTTATGAGGAAGAAGCAAAGACCCACCATAACATCCGTGCGCTGGTGAATGTCCTGAAGCGAAAACTTCCGGCTGAATTAGCAGCGCTGGTGCATCTGGGGGCAACCAGTGTCGATATACTTGATACGGCTCAGTCGCTGCGGATACAGGCGCTTACGCGGACGGTGATCGTCCCCCTGTTAAAAAAGCTTGCCCTGTCTTTATGCGATCTTGCTGAGCGAGAGGCAGCTACCCTCCAAATAGGGCGCACTCACGGTCAGCATGCCGTTCCTATCACTTTTGGCTTTGCCCTTGCCGAGTATGTGTCCCGACTGGGCAAGTCTATAGAGGAAATTGCAAAACGCTCAGGGGAGCTTAAGGGGAAGCTTGCAGGCGCAACCGGCTCTTATAATGCCACTGCGTTCTTAGTATCTGATCCTGAAGCATTGGAGCGTCTCTATTTAGAGCAGTTGGGATTAGAGCCGTCAGAACATGCTACCCAGCTTGTTGAACCTGAGTATCTTTTGCGGCTCTTACTAGAAATAAGCGCCGCCTTTGGTATTATTGCTAATCTTGCTGATGATCTGCGCTCCTTGCAGCGAACCGAAATAGCCGAAGTGCGGGAAGGTTTTGCCGCTGATCAGCAAGTCGGCTCTTCGACTATGCCGCAAAAACGCAACCCTTGGAACTGCGAGCATGTAAAAAGTTTATGGAAAGCTTTTATGCCGCGGACCATGACCTTTTTTATGGATCAGATCAGTGAACATCAACGCGATTTGACGAATTCGGCAAGCCAGCGTTTTATTGCTGATTTTATTACCGGTTTTTGCTTGGCAGTAAGCCGTATGACTGCGGTGATACAAGGGCTTGTGGTGGATAAAGAGCGGATGCATGCCCATTTATACAGCAGCGCCGGCGCTATTATGGCAGAAGCGGCGTATCTTGCCCTCTCTGAATCCGGTCTTGCCGATGCCCATGAGCATATCAGGCAGCTTACCGTACAAGCCGAAAAGGAAGGTATAAGCTTTATCGCCGCTCTGCTGCAAAAAAGGGAGCTGTGTCAACGCATCGGGGACGTTTTATATGCCAAGAAACTGATTGCTTCTCCCCAAGAGATAGCGATCTTTTTTGAGCATCCTGAATATTATTGCGGTCGTGCGGTACAAAAAGCGCGGAGCATAGCTTTGAAATACCGCAGCTTATTCACGCAAGAAGAACACTGTACCAAGAGAGAACATAAAACAGGAGGAAATAGTATGCAGAAGAAAGCTTTGATTATTTTGGCTGAAGGGTTTGAGGAAGTTGAGGCGATTACGCCGCTTGATTATCTGCGGCGCGCAGGCGTTGCGGTAACCATTTGTGCTTTAGGCGATAAAACTATAGTCTACGGTTCTCATAAGATACCGGTTCTTGCCGATTGTAGCAGCGCTGATCTTGAGAGCAACGGGCAGCTGGAAGCGAATCACTGGGATGCGCTGCTGCTCCCCGGCGGTATACCCGGCGCTCGTTATTTAAGTGAATCGCACACAGTGGTAAATCTGGTAAAGGCTATGGCAGAAGCCGGTAAGATAGTGGCGGCAATTTGCGCTGCGCCGGCTCTGGTGCTTTTCCCCGCGGGGGTGCTGCAAAGGCATAAGTGGACCTGCTATCCGGGTATGGAACAAGTCGGTCAGCAGAGCCAATGGGTGGCTGAACCGGTTGTTACCGATGGGAATATCATCACCAGTAGAGGCGCCGGCACTGCCGGGCAATGGGCAATTGCGCTTATTCGTGCCTTGATGGGAGAGGAGCAGGCTGCCAGTATAGCCTCAAGTGTCTTGCTCTAAACCGAGGTCTGTCCCTTGCTTCTTAGTGGCAAGCGGTTAGTCCTTGTGTTGTTAAAGGAAAACTGCTCACTGTCTACTATCTTGCTACCGTGCGAGGTCTGACCTATGGCGGCGTGGGGAAAGGAAGAAGTCTCTAAGCTTATACGGCAGAGGTTAAACCCTCTGCCGTATAAGCTTGTGCGCTTTATGTACCATCAGGTTTGTATTCCTAAGTCTTGCACTTTTTTAAGACCAATAGACCGCAGCAAGTACTTTTGTATTTTACCGCTTGGCGTCAGCGGGTAAGAGTCAACAAAGAAAACGTATTTAGGTATTTTATACCGGGAAATCTGCCCCCGGCAGTAATCCTTGACATCTTCTTCAGTAAGGGGCGGGGCATTGTCATGCAGAATAATAAAAGCGCCCACCTCCTCACCGTATTTTTTGCTGGTAATACCTACTACCTGTACATCACGGATGCCAGGCAGTGTATAGAGAAAATCCTCAATCTCTTTGGGATAAATATTTTCCCCGCCCCGGATAATCATATCTTTAATACGACCCGTTACCCGGAAGTTCCCGTCTTCTCCCTTCACTCCAATATCGCCGGAATGAAGCCAGCCGTTTTTATCAATACATTGAGCCGTTTCCTCAGGCATTTTGTAGTAGCCTTTCATGGTATTGTAGCCTCGACAACAAAATTCACCGTGCGTCCCGTCCGGACATTCTTCACCTGTTTCCGGGTCCCGTATGGTTACTTCTACACCCGGTAATGCCCGTCCTACTGTTTCTACTTTTACTACAAGGCTGTCATCATACCGTGTCTGGGTCATAACCGGCGAGGATTCGGTTAACCCGTAACAAATCGTTACCTCTTTCATGTGCATATCGTTAATGACCTGTTTCATAGCCTCAATAGGACAGGGCGAACCAGCCATAATGCCGGTACGCAGACTTGAAAGGTCAAAGAGCTTAAACATAGGATGGTTAAGTTCGGCTATAAACATAGTCGGCACGCCGTACACAGCGGTGCATTTTGCTTTTTGTATTGTCGCCAAGACCAGCAGCGGATCAAACCATTCCAGCAGAGCAGCGGCAGCACCGTGGGTAATGATTGCCATCATACCGAGAACCAGCCCGAAACAATGAAAGAGCGGTACCGGCAGACAAACAATATCCTGCTGAGTTAAGCGCTGATTTTCACCAATACCAAAGCCGTTGTTAAGAATATTCCGGTGTGTGAGCATAACACCTTTAGGAAATCCGGTTGTCCCTGATGTGTACTGCATATTCACTATTTCATTAGTCTCGCACGAGAGTTCAATCCTGTGCAGTTCATCATCTTCAGTGTACTTGCCGAGGAGCAGCAGTTCCGCGAAGCTGTACATGCCGCGGTGTTTTTGCTGCCCCACATAGACCACATTTTTAAGGCAGGGGAATTGTTCAGATTTCAGATGTCCGCGCTCACCCTGTTTCAATTCCGGTACAAGCTCGTTTAACATAGCTACATAATCCGAATCCCGGTAGCCATCACCAATACAAAGACAACTCATATCCGATTGTTTTAAGAGGTAGTCGAGCTCGTGCAGTTTGTAGGCGGTATTGATGGTAACGAAGATCAATCCAATGCGGGCGGCTGCAAAAAGTACCGTATTCCAATCCGGCACATTAGTTGCCCAAATACCGACATGATCGCCCTTTTTAAGACCTATTGCTAAAAAGCCCTTTGCCAATTCATCAACGCGCCGGTCAAATTCAGCATAGGTCCAATGCAAATCCCTATCGGCGTATACAATGAAGTCGCGCTCCGGTATTTTCTGCGCCTGTTCCCGCAGGAATGCGCCTAATGTTGTTTCAAAATAGTGCATAAATCCCCCTTTTAGGCTCATGCCGCTCTTGTCTTGCACCAGCTTAGAGCGGCGTGTAAATAACGGCTAAAATTCTAACCGGTTCCTTATTAGCAGACAGTACCCGATGGGGTACTATCGAGTCATAAAACACCGAATCGCCGGTTTGTAATGCCCAGCTTTCTTTACCGTATTCTAAGCTTAAAGTGCCTGAAAGTACATAAATAAACTCTTCACCTTCATGGGTTGATTGCGCCTGTTCACTCACCGGATCAACATCTACAATAAACGGCTCTATATGGCGTCCGGATTTATTCGGAGCCAAAGCCTTAAAGCTTAAACCCGGATGTTCAGAACTTCCGCTTACCGGCTGTTGGGGCAATCCGGTTATAAAGCGTGGTATAACCGTTTCAGCACCGGCACGAGTAATGATTGGACCGAGCATCTCTTGATCATCAAGCAATGTACCAAGCCGTACACCTAAAGCGCGCGATATTTTTAAGAGCGGCGCAAGGTCTGGGATAAGCCCTTCTTCTTCAATACGGCGGAGCAGTTCAACATTCAGTCCGCTCCGTTCTGCCAGAGTAAGTCGATCAATGGAATAAGTTTTGCACAGTGCAACAATACGTTCACCAGGTGTCATAAATCCTCCTTATTTTTCTTCATATTGTTCTTCATGTTACCAAAATATGAAAGATATTTCAAGCACCTGAACCAGAGCGGTAGGATGCCATCGAGGTCTGACCTACCCTGCTTCCAAGGTCTGCCATCGAGGTCTGTCCTATTTTGACGGCAAGGTCTGACCGTGAAAAATTGTTGGCGTGATTTAATCGTCCCTTCAATGGGCGGGCAGAGGGCAGTGGGAGTTCATTAACAAAAGGCTGCCCCTTTTTGCGGGGGCAGCTTGGAAAAGCATAAAGCTTGGAGGCAGAGAAACGATCTCTCTGCCTCACCTAAACGTTCCGGTGAGCTACCCAACGCTCTCAGCCTGAACACTGAACGGCGAAAGCTATGGGCGCTTGTGAACCGGAAAGACAGAAACTAAAACCGGTAGCCGACTGCTAGTTTTATCGGAATCTTGCCTTTGAAATTGGAATCGATAAAATCTTTCATATCGTCTTCAAACTTTGAGTTAAAGGTTATTCCAAATCCTATTTCACCGCGGAAATACAGCGCGCTGGTTAAACTGTAATCAACACCCACACCAAAAATCAGAGATAGAGCGTTCAATCCTTCTGCTATCACATCTATCGCATCACTGTCTTCAATCTTATTGCCATCATAGGATGCGCCGAGAACGATTCGGTAATCAATACCGGCAAAGGGAAATACGCTAAACTGTTCGCCCAAAGCAAGGGGGTATTTACCAACTATACCTATTAATAAATTGGTAGTGTCCGTACCTTTATCAGCACCTTCAGCTTTTTCATTGGCGAACAAGAAGCTGATGTTTGCCTCAGCATAGGTGGCGTCAAAGAAGAGATTGAAGCCTCCGCCAAAACTGGAACTATTGTTCTCTACTCCTCCCTTGTATTTCATTATCCGAAAATTTGGCGCAAGTATTGCGCCGCCGCCTACACTGAATAAGCCGCTTTGCGCGAAAACTGTCGCGCCACACACCGTCATGCATAAAAGCATTACTACTACTTTCTTCATCTCTAACTCCTCAATGAAGATTTTCTCCACAATGACCGCCGTCCGCCGCGCTTGCAGCCGTTCCGTATAAAGATTTTTTCCACGTATTCATTTAAGAAGATGAGCGTATTGCTCGGAACTTTGGCTGCAAAGGCAGTGCGGATAGGACAGTAACGGTAAAGCGTCAGGCGGCGACAAGAACCTTGCCCTGCGCCTGATCGTGTTTAACCGGTGGATTGTTGAGGAAGGGCGGGGATGCCCTAAGATAATAAAGAGAAAGCAGAAAAAGTTATATTGTAGGGGGGGGGGGGGGGGGGGGGGGGTAATTAAACCACTGAAACCCCCCCATTGACAGACACACAATTGTATTTAATTTTAAGA
>JAISMB010000131.1 GCA_031276945.1 Spirochaetaceae bacterium
ATTAACGCTTTCTTTATACTACTCTTTTCATGTTTTTCTAACTTGTCTAAATGTTCATGTATTTTTGTCTTAAAATACTCTAACTGTTTATCCTCTACCCCAGACAACGCCTTCATCAACTCTCTCATATCTCTTCTCTTTATCATCAACCTCATACCTTCCCTCCTCGTATCATTACTCCTTTTCTCCTTACCTATTGTCGCACCCCATATGACAGGTGCATGAAATGAAATTAAATCATCCCTTGACTTTCCTATCTGATTATCTGATACTATATTTATGGAAGTGTAAGGCGGCAACTCGTTTTGGACGTCAGCCCCTGGGGACAATTCTGTGGCATTGGGGTCTTGCCGGTACTTTCCTTTGTCTATAACAATTCATTACCAATAATGCGTTTCTTGATCCTCTGACTTCCGCTAAAAAAGTTATTTTTCCACCAATAATATCTTTTGTGAAAAGTAACACATTATTGTCTTTATGTTTCTTTAGTGAAAAAGAAACATCCGTAGCTGTATTGATAACATCTACCGCGTATAGAAAGTCATCTTGTTCAAGATTATGTTCTTTTTTTCGGTATGCATGCCATATTGAATTGCTATCTGTTATAATATTTATTAGGAAGCAGATCGTTTCCCTTAAAACCGGAACGCATACCATAGCGGTCAAGGTTGTTGATAACGATGGTCTTGAAAACATAGAGACAGTTAAGCTGAAAATAAACGGCATTGTGGAACAGCTTTAGCTTTGACGGAGCATTAAACAGTTTTGAAAAAAAGTAAAAGTCGACTCTGAAAGGTGAGGTCTGACCTGTGGAGGGGAGGTTAGACCTCTTTGCTTTATCGCTCTGATCTTATCTTATATCAAATACGCTGCGCAGTCTGATACCTTCAGGGTTGCCGTTGATGATTTGGACTGTCTTCTCACCGCCGTTCATGTCAAAATAGTTATCCGAAAGGATCATATCTTGGTTGTTATTCTGAATCTCAACGCTCTTGGCATACGAATCCGCACTGATCGTGATACGGTCGCCTTCTACCCGAAAGCGCAAGCGCGGATCAACAAAATGAAAATACTTAGGCAGAGAAAAAATCACTGTCCCTTCACTCAAAAGCTCATCGCCTTCAGAGACATGGTAGCTCAGGTATTCATCATTGACCGCAGTATCAGGCACGGCGATTTTATCAAGCCACAGAGCGGAAAGGGCGCCTATGCTGACCGGCACGCTCTGTTCGTGGAGCACCTGTGCTGTTTTGTCGCGTATTTCCCAGCGGACCAGAAGCGTCTTTTTATGCCTCGTCTCATTGACGACCGAGAGCCGAAAGCTCTTTTCAAGAGCGGCTTTGAGGTCCGGTTGCGCATTGGGATTGGGATTTTGGGTTAAAATACCCTCTTCATGGCAGGAGATGAGAACCGGCGCAAAAAAGCGCTTGGCAAAGTAGTGCAGAGCTTTCCACCGTCCGTAGTAATCAATGGAAGCCCACGAAGCGACGGGCCAACAGTCATTGACCTGCCAGTAGAGCGTCCCCATACACCGCCCGCGATTGCGCCTGAAATGCTCCACACCATACCTGATAGCCTCTGCCTGTAGCAGTTGCGACGCATAGAGAAGCGTATCAAAGTCATTGGGGTACAAAAAGGTCTGGTAAAGGTACGCCATGATCTTACCGTTTGCCGCATCATTACGCTGGTGCCTTTCCATAATGTATGAAAAAATGTTGCGATCGTGCGGCTCGGTGAAGGATTCTACTGTTTTAAGCGCCGGAAAGGATTGAAAGCCGAATTCAGATACATACCGGAAAAAATGGTTGCGATAATCAGAAAAAGCTTTGTTGCCGTGCCAGACATCCCAGTAGTGCGCATCCCCGCGGCTTTCACCATTGGGATCGTCAAAACTGCCGCCGGAAGAGGGACTTGAAGGCCAGTAGAACGTAGCCGGATCGTAGTCTTTGAGAATCTGCGGGATAATGTACTCAAACATCTTGCTATAATCAGCTTTCTGCCGCGGGTGGCTTACCCACAGTCCGGCGCCGACAAAAGCTTCGTTTTCGTTGTTGCCGCACCAGAGGGCAAGGCAGGCATGGTGCCGGATACGCTTGATAACATCAATACATTCCGCCCTGATGTTCTTGTCGAATGCATCGGTTAGATTGTAGACCGCACAAGCGAACATGAAATCCTGCCAGACAAGAATACCCAGCTCATCACAGGCATCAAAGAAAAAGTCATCAGGGTAGTAGCCGCCGCCCCAGACTCGGATTGTGTTGTAATGTGCCGCGCTGCACTGTTCAAGCAATCGTCTCGTCCTTTCTTTGGTAATCCGGCTTAACACGTTATCCTCTGGAATATAATCCGCGCCCATGGCAAAAATCTGTACCCCGTTGACTTCGTGGGCAAAACTCTCGCCCCACTTGTCTTTTTCACGATGAATAGTCAGCGTGCGCAGCCCAATCCGTTTTTCCCACCGGTCTATCTCTGTTACGCCGGCAGAGAGCGTAACTAATACCGTGTAAAGCGGCTGAGAACCATAGCCGCGCGGCCACCAGAGCTTCGGCTCTTTAATCGTGATCTTAGTCGGCGAGCCTTTGTATACGGTTTGCACGCCGGCAGGATCGGTAAGGGTAACGGTATATGAAAACGTTCTTGTCCCTGCAACCGGCAGCTTAAAGACACTCTCGCTGACTCCTGCACAATGTCCCTGAGTTACCTTACTCAGAGCTGCCCATCCGCTTACCTGTATCGCAAGCTCAACGGAGTTCTTTCTGTGTTTTTGCGTGATGTACACCGAGTCTATGCGTGCCTTTTGTATGCCTACCAGTTCTATATCCCGCCATATACCGGCATCAGGAAGCCGCGGACCCCAATCCCAGCCGAACATACAGTGGGCTTTGCGCAGTTGCGGGAAGCCGTCAAGACAGTGCGAAGAGCCTTCAGTCTTGGTCTGCAAGAAGGCTTCACGAACAAAGCGGATGGGAGAACTGAACACTATGCTTATGGTGTTAGCGCCTGTAGTCAAAAGACCTTTCACGTCAAATTCCCATATTCGGTGCATATTATCGGCGCTGCCGGCATAGTTCCCATTGACGCTGACCCGCGCAAGCGTATCAAGCCCATGACAGCGGAGCAGGATCTGGTCGCACGTAAAAAGCGCCGGGTCTGCTTCAAAGTCTGTCCTGTATTCAAAATCGTTTTCCAATAACGAAAAAGCCTTATCTTCGTTATCCCGCCAAAATGGATCTTCCATCAGTTTGTTGGCAAGCAGATCCGAGTATACGGAACCGGGAACCGTTGCCGGAAAGAAGTCTTCGCCAGCACAATTTCTCATCTTCCAATGAGTATGAAGTTTCTGAATGATCATGCTTTAGTATGGAACAGACTGCTATTTTTTTCAACATACTTTCAGGCTGTTTCTCTCTAAGGAAAGGCAGCAAAAAAGGGACAGACCTCGCCATCAAAGGGTAAGTCAGACCTTGCCTTCAAAATAGGTCAGACCTCGGAAGCAGGGTAAGTCAGACCTCGCCTTCAAAATAGGTCAGACCTCGGAAGCAGAGTAAGTCAGACCTCGGAAGCAGGGTAAGTCAGACCTCACCTTCAAAATAGGTCAGACCTTGGAAGCAGAGTAAGTCAGACCTCACCTTCAAAAATAAAAATAAGTCAGACCTTGAAAGCAGGGTAAGTCAGACCTCGCCTTCAAAATAGGTCAGACCTCGAAGGCAGGGTAAGTCAGACCTTGCCTTCAAAATAGGTCAGACCTTGGAAGCAGAGTAAGTCAGACCTTGCCTTCAAAATAAGTCAGACCTCGCCTTCAAAATAGGTCAGACCTCGCCCCTGCCCATGTAGTTGTCGGCTCCCTGCCCATGTAGCTGTCGGCTCCCTGCCCATGTAGCTGTCGGCTCCCTGCCCATGTAGTTGTCGGCTCCCTGCTCATGTAGTTGTCGGCTCCCTGCCCATGTACGCGACACAACCCGCCTCTGCCATAGGTCAGACCTCGCCCTGTCATCTCAGTGCATAAAAAACCCGCCCCCGTAAGAGGGCGGGTATAAAGAACCGCGCTTTAGGGACGCCTAATTAATCGGATCGATCCAGTAGGTAACCAGAATATACTCTTGATTGCCGTCCTTCTTGGGATACGCCATAAGCCCCCAGTCAAAGTCCAGACTTGAGTTATAACTCTCGACCGGAATAGCCGGCACCTCCCCTTCAATGTAGGTTCCTTCCGATACCGAGCTTGTGGTCTCATAGCCGTAACTGAAGCCCGCGCTCGCGCCGACTAAGAGGCTGGCGCCGACCCCTTCCGCCGATACTTCGATTCCCAAGTCAAAGGCAAAGGAATCCTCCGTACCTGTAACAGTTTCTATATTGATGGTGGTGCTGCCCCCTCCTTGTCCGGCGGTCATCTGGGTATTGGTGGAGAAAAGCCCTTTGTCGCCGGCAGCGCTCTTTTGCGCGTCCCGCTGTGCAGGGGTAAAATAGGTTCCCGGCGCGCCCAAGGTGTGGTTCACCGTTATCCGCTGGTCCGCCTTCACACCGGCGTTGTACTGGGCTAACGGCACATGGCAATGCTGGGTCTTGCGCGGCACGTTGATAGTCATCTTATCCCCGGGCTTGGCGTCTTCTTCAGGTGGAGCGGAAAGCACTTCGTAGTAATACACGTCAAAGGGGATAGCCGTAAAAAGCACGGTGTCCTGTCCTATAGGCGTATTCCAGCCCCATGACTCGGTTATTTCCTTGGACTTCGACTGGGTCCAGCCGAAACTTGTCGTAATCGTCGTCTTGAATTCGGCTTCGGCTAAACCAAAAGGCGCAGCGAATTTGGTGCCGATGGATGCGCCTACGGAGAAGCCGACAGTGTTGCTCGAGCTTGACTCCTTGCCTTTGCTGTAGCCGAAGGACGTGCCGCCGTCCCCGTCTTCGTTTACCCCTGCGTAGTAGGGCGGGGAGGCAAGTACCGCAATCACATGAGGATCGGTAAAGAGGAGTTCCCGCTCTCCGGTGTCCCGCAGTATAAAGCTGTCGTTGTCAACATTGGGCAGGCAGCCGGTCTCCCCCCATGAACCGCTGGTGGAAATCTCTGGGGCAATTGTGTGATACGCTCCACTGTCATAATACAAGATGTACACCTTTTTCCATCCGTAGAAAACCACCAGGTCGTCTTTCTGATCGCCGGTAACGTCTCCGAACACGGCGTCAAATACGTCATAGTAGTCGTTGTCAAAAACATCAACACCGCTCCCAAAGATAGTCTTCTGCTCAAATTCGTTGAGCGTATTGTTGTATGTCCACAGCCAGTCCCAGGCGTAGAGTTCCGATTTACGGTCCCCGTCCACATCCCCTGCCGACAGGGTGGGGATCACGATAGTACCATTTCTCTTTCCAGTGCTCCAGTTCGCCGATTCTACCATGGCAAAGACCGGTCTGAAGTTCGCGTCCAGCGTGGTGGTTTTCAGGAAGATCAAAACATAGTTGTTGTTGTCGTTGCCGCTCTGACCGTAGAACACCGTGTCAGGCAGTCCGTCTCCGGTGAAATCCGCCGCGATAACATTGCCTAGTTTCATGTTCGCGGTGCTGTTGCTGACATTCCCGTGCGTCAGTTCACTAAAATTCTCGTCCTTATCATCCAAAATATAATAGGACGCGTAAAAATTAGAGGTGTTCACCCCGTATATAAAGCAGAGTTCATCCTTGCCGTCCTGATCGTAATCCGCCGCGGTTACACGGGCAAAATAGCGGTGTCCCTCCGGTTTTGTCAGCCAGTACTCTTGCGTCAAGTCTACGTGCTTGTCTACCGCCAGATTATTGTTCAGGATATACATATACGCGCCTTCATTGCCCGGAAGGGTAAAGACGCACTCCTTTCTCCCGTCCCCGTTCAGGTCCGCGGCGATAAGACTCCAGCCGATATGTTCCAGATCAGCGGAATCATCAGGCAGCATAGCGTTCCTTGATTCAGGCGCGGTTAATTCCCGAACTTGGGTAACGGTAAAGGATTTGTTCTTGTATACCCCTTTGTTGATGAGTATCTTATCGGTGTTGGTTACCGTAAGGATGACCACTTCATCCACTCCGTCCCCGTCCAGGTCAACGGCGACTGATTTACGCGGCAGCTCCCCGCCAGCCCAGCCGGCATCAGCCTTCGTATCCTGACCAAGGATAGTCCACGTTGAATTTTCAAAATCCTCATACAAGGCGTGGCTTTTACCGTTGATCCCACTCTCACTCCCATACCCTGCCACGAATATCTCCCGCTTGGGAATGGAAAACGTTTTGCCCAACGGTCCAAGGGTCCGTTCCGCTCCTGCGGCGCGGGATGATGATGGAATGGGATTATAGGGCTGCCCGTTGGGTGCGACCGGAAGGTCGATATTGTCGACCTTGACTCCAAGGTTTTTCAGCATCGTGAGGTGGCTTGTTCGTCCATGCGAGATAATGGGGTCCCCTCCCCCTCCTCCCCCGTCATCTGTAGGGCAAGCAGTTAATGCAAGCAAGGCAAGCGCCGCCATACCCAGCAGCGCACCTAGAGACCATCTTTGGTTTTTCATAGAAAACCTCCTCTTTGTTAAAATCAAGATATTCTTTCATAGAATATCTTGATGCCATAGTATATATATACGGCATCTCTGTCAAAGATATTCACCGACACAGAGAAGCTTCGAACTAAGTAGGTCAGACCTCGAAGGCAGGGTAAGTCAGACCTTGAAAGCAGGGGGTCAGACCTCGAAGGCAGGGTAGGTCAGACCTTGAAAGCAGGGGGTCAGACCTTGAAAGCAGGGGGTCAGACCTCGAAGGCAGGGTAAGTCAGACCTTGAAAGCAGGGTAGGTCAGACCTCGAAGGCAGGGGGAGGGATGGGCAATGTCGCTCTGCCATAGCGTAAGGATATATAGCGCATTAAAGGAAAACGATTCTTCACAAAAAGTGGCAAGCAAGGCTCTTTTATATAATTCTGGCATTGGTTTACCAATAAAATGAAAATATAAAACACGCGGGAACTGCGCCTAACAGGTCTGTTGACGCTCGGGCTACCGTTAAGTGCGTCAAGCGCACGTATAATAATGCAGAGAGTATTGCTTGAGGTATTGTTTTGAAAAAGGGAAAGCAAAGAAAAAGGCTCTCTTCTTAGGTAGCGAAGAGAGCCTCCCTGAGCGGAGCTTCACGACTGTGAAGCGTCTCGTCTTAGTATGAGTATAAATCCCGTTTCTGATAGGATGTGTGCAAGAGTCTATGCGCTTTGTGTCCGCCCGGTTCGCCTAAAAATTCACTGTACACTTGCTGAATGTAAGGATTCTGGTGAGAACAGCGGAACGCTGACTTTTGATCATCACTGTAAAGCCCATTGATGCGCTGATGGCGGATTGCGTCAGTAGCGCCGTACGGCTGCCCGCCGCCTGATACACAGCCGCCTCTACACGCCATGACTTCAACAAAATGGTAAGGCGTTTCTTGCCCTGCCGCCTTTGCCGCTTGAATGCGCCCTAAAACTGTTGCAATATTTCCCATTTGGTGGGCAATAGCAATGCGAATTTTCTGACCGTCAAGCTCAAGTTCCGCTTCTTTGATACCTTCAAGTCCGCGTGCGGAGAAGAAATTCATATCATCCAGTTCTTTTCCGGTTACCAAGTAATACGCAGTCCTCACGGCGGCTTCCATAACACCGCCTGTAACACCGAAGATAGTGCCGGCGCCGGTGTAAGGTCCAAGAGGATGATCGGCTTCTTCATCAGGCAGCCGCAACAAGTCAATACCAGCCTGCTTTATCATACGCGCTAAGCCGCGGGTGGTGATAGCAATATCAACATCATAGCCGTGTCCACCGCTTTTCATATCATCATTGCGCTTAATCTCCCATTTCTTTGCAGTGCAGGGCATGATTGATACTGAAACAATGTTATCAGGATTTATTTTTGCTTTGTCCGCCCAATAGCTCTTAACCATTGCCCCCATCATCTGCTGCGGCGATTTTGCCGTTGAGAAATTAGGTATCAGATCAGGATAGTATTTCTCAAGATAATCAACCCATGACGGACAGCAGCTGGTTATTAAAGGAATATCAGGCGAAGCAGCTTTAAGGCGTTTAACCAATTCTGTCGCCTCTTCCATAATGGTCAGGTCTGCTGAGAAATTAGTATCAAATACCGTTTTGAAGCCGAGTCTGCGCAGGGCTGTATAGATTTTTTTGGTGATTAAGGTGCCGGGGGGAGCGCCGAATTCTTCTGCAAGCGCTACACGGACAGCCGGCGCAATTTGCGCAACGGCGTGTACCTGCGGATTCTGCAAGGCGCTCCAGAGTTTTACGGTATCGTCTTTTTCATACAAAGCGCCGACCGGGCAGTGGGCGGTACACTGTCCGCACTTAATACACGGACTTTCCCCCAGCGGGAGACCAAGCGCCGGTGATATAGTGCTTTTAATGCCCCGCCCCATGAATTCAAGCGCCCATACATTTTGCATGTTTTGACATACTTTAACACAACGACCGCAGCGGATGCATTTATTGGCGTTGATAATAATAGAAGGGTTTGAATCATCGATAGGCGTGTTGAAAACGATCTTGGGGAAAGGCGATTCGCGCAGCCCAAATTCCGCCGCTACTGTTTGTAATTCGCATGAACCGTTTCGCGGACATTGCAGACAATCATTCGGATGATTTGAGAGAATCAGTTCCAGCACGGTACGCCTTACCGCAATAATTTCAGGATCGTGGGTAATAACGCTCATTCCTTCAGAAACCGGCGTCGTACAGGCGCGGATCATTTTGGCAGACCCTTCCATCCTGACTATACATATCCCGCATGACGCCCATGCCGGTAGATCCGGGTTGTAACAGAGCGTGGGGATTTTTACATTGACATGTTTTGCCGCATTCAAAATTGAAGTTCCCTCTTCAACCTGAACCGGTATGCCGTTTATTTTAACATTAACCATACATACTCCTTAGTGAAAAGCGGGGAAAGATTTATCCTCGTTCCCAAGCTTTTGTTTTGCTATCCTTAAATATTCAAGGAAACGGCCGCTACCGGCACGCTTTTAATGCTTGGATACTGCGCCGAACTTACATCGTTTCATACATTCGCCGCACTTAACGCACTGTTTTTGATCAATAACATAGGGCTGACCTTTTGCGCCGGATATACAATTCGCCGGGCAATTACGAGCGCACAGACTACAACTGCGACATTTCTCCGCTATAATCTCGTAGCGCACCAAATGCGTACACTTGCCGGCTCGGCATTTTTTATCCCGGATATGCTCAAGGTACTCGTCACGGAAATTTTTAACCGTGGATAGTGTCGGATTAGCGGCAGAACCTCCCAGCATACACAAAGAAGCACGCGTCATAGCCTGTCCTATGGCTTCTAATTTATCAAGGTCTGCCTCTGTTCCTTTTGCATGGGTAATCTTATCTAAAAGATTAAGAATCTGAGTAGTACCGATTCGACAGGGCGAACATTTGCCGCACGACTCATCGACACAAAATTCCATATAGAATCGGGCAACGTCAACCACACAATCGTCTTCATCCATAACTATCATACCGCCTGATCCCATCATAGACCCCATTGCGGTCAAGCTTTCATAGTCTATGGGCGTATCTAAGACTGCTTCGGTTAAAATACCGCCTGAAGGACCGCCGGTCTGTACTCCCTTAAATTTTTTCTGATCTTTTATACCGCCGCCTATTTCAAAAATGATCTCACGGAGGGTCGTTCCCATAGGAACTTCCACTAAACCGGAATTTTTAACCTTTCCAGTAAGGGCAAAAACTTTTGTTCCCTTGGATTTCTCGGTACCGATTTGGGCAAGCCATGCGCCGCCTTTAGTCATAATGACCGGAATATTAGCCAAAGTTTCAACATTGTTAATCACCGTCGGTCTACTCCAGAGACCGCTCTGTGCCGGAAACGGCGGTTTAGGAATGGGCATACCGCGGCTGCCTTCAAGAGATTTAATAAGCGCCGTTTCTTCACCGCATACAAAGGCACCGGCACCAAGACGCATCTCAATGTCAAAATCAAAACCGGATCCCAGTATATTTTTTCCTAAAAGCCCGTACTCTTTTGCCTGCTTTATGGCAATACTCAGCCGTTCTACCGCAAGGGGATATTCGGCGCGAATATACACATACCCTTGGTTTGCACCTATGGTATGCCCGCAGATGGTCATAGCCTCAATAATAGAGTGCGGATCCCCCTCTATTGTTGACCGGTCCATGTAAGCGCCGGGGTCGCCTTCGTCCGCATTACAGACGACGTACTTAATATCATTGGAAACTTTGCGAGTCATGTCCCATTTGAGCCATGTCGGGAAACCGGCACCGCCTCGACCACGCAGACCGGATTTCTTTAACTCGGCTATCACCTCTTCCGGCTCCATTTGAAAGAGGACTTTTTCCAAGCCTTCGTACCCTTCATTAGCTAGGTACTCGTCTATGTTTTCCGGATTTATAAAGCCGCAGTTGCGCAGAACAACACGAAACTGCTTTTTATAAAATCCTATCTCTTCAACTGCTGTGCTTTTCTTTTTTTCTTCGGCTTCTTTGTAGACAAGCCGGCTGACTTCACGCCCTTTAAGAATATGTTCGGCTATGATTTCCGGTACATCCTCTGGTTTTACATTGACATAAAATGAGTCATCGGGCAGCACCTTGACGATAGGACCCTGTTCGCAAAAACCGAAACAGCCGGTTTTAACTATCTGTACCTGATCTTGAACCCCGCACCGGGCTGCCTCAGCCGAAAGGCGCGTATAGATTTCAGCGCCTTTGTTGGATTCGCAGGCAGTACCGCCGCAGCAGAGAATACAGTATGGATATGCCATTACTTCCCTCCTGTAACAGTATCAACTGCCGGCTTATCAAGAATATAAGTATCAAGCAAACAATGTCCGACCAGATGCTCGCGAACAATGCTCCCTGCCACAACTGAATCGACTCTGCCGTAGATAACTGCCGGCATTCCCGGCACAATAACTTCGACTGTAGGCTCGGCATTGCAAAACCCCATACAACCGGTTTGACGCAACAGTACCGAGTCTGTCAACTCGCTCTCGTCAATCAGATGCAAAAAAGCATTCATAGTGTCTTTTGCTCCGGCTGCAATACCACAGGTCCCCATTCCAACAATAATTTGAATGTTCTTACCTGCGGTCGTACGCCATTTCAGATCCGCTTTTTTAGAAGCGCGCAATGTGCGCAATTCTTCAAGTGTCATAGAATATCTCCTTCTTCATTAGGTATAAACTCAAAAAAGCTTAAAAGAGGATCCAGGTTCCTGATGTAACCTGTAACGGTCTGTATTCAGATGCTTTTTCCTTCTCCGCCTTTTTCCTGCGATCTTAAATAGGTATTTAATACTATCAATGAGTCGCTCTTTTCAAGATTTTCCAGTATTTCAAGCAAGTCTGTTTTTCGTACTTCCCAGTTATACCTTCGCAGCTCGGTTTGCACCGAACGGCGCACGATAAATTCTGTAGGACCGGGAAATAACAAAACAGTAAGAACCATACCCGCAATATCTCCAATCGGTGGCATATCAACGGTACGAAGGTTAAACCATGCCTCAAGCACAGTACCACGACCGGGTTTAGAAGCAATATGCCAACCGCTGCCGGACTGCTCTGCGGTTTGCAGTAAAAACGGCAAACCCAGCCCTACTTTCCGGTACGGATGCTTACTACCATCACTCACAAAAGGATCAAACGCCCTTGAAAGCACTTCTTTACTCATACCTTTGCCGTTATCCTTCACGGTAAACCGGAATTCACTCTCTGTTTCTGCAATATCCAGTTCAACTGAATGAGCGTCGGCTTCGCATGAATTCTGTGTAATATCTGTAACAAGATCGCTGAGTGTAAAGTGCATGGACGTATCCTTTATTGTGCCGGCGCAGAGGTCCTCTTCTCCGCCTTGTTGTAGTATTGGGCGATTATTCCCGGCAATTGCTCCTTAGTGAGTTTGCCGTAGGTTTCAGTGCCAATAGTCATTACCGGTGCAAGTCCACAACAGCCGATACAGCGTACCGGATCCACTGAAAAAAGCCCGTCTTTGGTAACTTCATCTTCAGCTATGTTCAGGATTGCCCGCACTTCGTTAATCAGGTCCTGCCCGCCTTTGAGGTAGCAGGCAGTGCCAAGACATACTGAAATCTTGTACTTTCCCGGTTTGGTCGTCTTAAAGAAGTGATAAAAGGTAATAACCCCGTATATCCGCGCCAGCGGAATACCGGTCAAATACGACAGTTTTTCTGCGGACGGGCGTGAAATATAGCCGAAGGTTTGTTGCGTTTTGTGCAGTATCATAATTAAACTGCCCGGCTTTGTTTTCCATTCGTCAATAAATGCAAGAAGCTCTTGAGGAAATTCCACTGCTTCCTCAACCATATCAATACTTTCTGTTGCCATAATACCCCCATGAAAAATATTGGATTTTAATATGCTCCCTTTTCTAACGAAAAGAGCATCCTTGTAATAATTAGCATAACTATATACCAAGACTAGCTATTTGTCTATTGACTTCTTAAATTTTTTTCTCACGAGTTTCACCATTCCCCGCTTATGCTGGTACGGAAAAGTTTCTAAACTTTGAGAAAATATCATTGCATAAAGATAATCGGATAAATTATAATAAAGTTCATGGCTGATTCTGCACGGCTAAAAGCGCATCAGCTCTTAGCACTCTCTCTTATTATAGCTGTCTCAACTACTTTCCTGTTTGCAGAACTGGAAACTGTCCGCTCGTATGAACGAGAGTCTTCAGCTCCGATTTCAAAAGCTTATTACACTACCCCCGTTACTGTAGTTGACTGCGTGGCTGCGCATACCCAGCCGAGAAACAGCTTGTATCTCCTTCGCTTTCTCATCCTCTTCGGCTTATGCGGCATTATACCAACTTTTTCACGCTCATTCATCTTTAGAAATAGACAGACACATTCCATCAATACAAAGAATGCCATTCTTTTGAAACTCAGAATCTGATACAGAAACTCTTTCTTATCGTGAATTATTCACCATGCTTTTCTTGTTTTTTTCTGGCGGTACAAACCGCCGTGAGGGCCTTATAAAGGAGTATCAGGTATGGATAGGGTATGGTCGGTGTTTTGGAAACTATATGGTATCGCTTTTGGAGCGGCGACGCTCTTGAGTATTATTTTAGGAATAGTGCAACGTTCAGGTCAGCTTGTTTTTGTTATGGTGCAGAATATTCTGGGGATTAGCATGGGATTATGCGGCATCATAGGGCTTGTGCTGGTCCCTGTTGAAATGTATTTTACCGACAGGGCAGCACGAACAGAGAACAAAAAACCGGCGGGCGCTTCAGGAGATAACAATGATCTTGGCTGATGTTTTTGATGAACGGCTGATAAAGCTGGACCTTGAGGGGACTGATAAGACTACTGTGTTTCAGGAATTGGTTGAGGCAATAGCGGCTGTCAAGCCGGAATTAAGCAGGGAAGATATGCTTTCGGCGCTGCATGACCGCGAAGCGAAGATGCAAACTGCGCTTTCCGGCGGTATTGCCGTTCCCCACGGCTATTTTCACGGCTTAAAAGGCATAATCGGCGCACTGGGGTTTTCCCGCGACGGCATAGACTACGGGGTCTCTGAGGCAGAACCGGTTCATCTTGTGGTTATGCTCTTGCTTGGTGAAGGAGAGCATGAACGGCATTTGAGAGTTTTAAGTCGGATTCTGACGCTCATAGAATCCGGTACTTTGTCGCAGATAAAGGATTCTCCCAACCCCCATGAAGTCTACAAGATTTTATGTAAGGTGGGATAAACTCTCCTGTTCCTGAGCCTGTAGAACGAGAGGACAGACCGCCAAAACAGACGGGCTTTGACCAGGTGATCAAAGCCCGTAAAGCCTCTATCACCTGCGCCTTTTGCGTGCCTCGTTGTTCCCGTTAGACCTCGGAAGAGCGGTTTTGCCTTAACAACACAAGGACTAACCACTAGAAGCAGCGGACAGACCTCGCCGTCAAAATAGGAACAGACCTCGCAAGTAAGGTGGGTTAGAGATAATCTAACGAATAGCTCAAAGACCGCCTGACCGACCCTACCTTCGAGGTCAGACCTCGCCCTCTGAATCATGCCATTTCAGCTTACTAAACCGACATAGGTCAGCCTACTAACCGACACATAAGTCAGACCTCGGCGCTGTGCCAAGAAGCTGGCGGCTCCCTTACCGCGTACGCGGTGTACATGATTTCATGATTTCGTGGACGGTCAGACCTCGACCTCGGAATAGGACAGACCTCAAAGCAGGGTAAGTCAGACTTCACCTGCTGACCCGACCTAGATTAGCTTGCTTGAACGGCAAATAACATAAAACTTTCATGGTCCATGCCTCTAGTATGCCCCTTCTTCCGGCAATTAGGCTAGTTTTTTCAAAGTTTTGTAAAAAATGCTACTAGCGTTTCCAAGAGAGAATAGATTATGATAAGTATACGTTTTTTTAGGGAGATTATTATGGCTATTAAAGTATGCTATATAGGCGGAGGTTCGCGGAATTGGGCATGGGTGCTGCTCCAAGACCTCTGTTTCGAGAAGGATATAGGCGGCAGCGTGTATTTATACGACATCGATCACGAGGCGGCGTATGCTAACGAGCTAATCGGAAATGCTTTGATGCACAAGCACAACAAAGATCAGTGGATATTTAAGGCTGAACCGGATATTGCAAAAGCGCTGAGCGGCAGCGACTTTGTGTTTATCTCTATACTGCCCGGCGATTTTGAAGAAATGGCGGTTGATGTGCATGCGCCTGAACGCTACGGTATTTATCAGCCGGTTGGCGATACGGTCGGACCCGGCGGTATTATCCGTGCAATGCGCACTATTCCGCAGTTTCAGGTCATTGCCCGCTCCATCAAGCAGTACGCGCCGCATGCCTGGGTTATCAATTATACAAACCCTATGAGTATCTGTACCCGCATCCTCTATAAGGAGTTTCCGGCAATTAAGGCTTTTGGCTGTTGCCATGAAGTATTCAATACGCAGAAGCTCCTAATAACAGTGCTTGAAGAGCACAAGCTTGTGCCGGCAGGAACGGTTAAACGCGAAGAGATCATAACACGGGTACTCGGCATTAACCACTTTACATGGATAGACAAAGCAAGCTACAAAACCATGGATATTTTTCCTCTCTATGCTGATTTTGTGCAGCGTTACGCTGCTACCGGCTTTGAAAGAACCGGCGCTGCAAGCGACAGTGTAACGAGCTTTGGATCAGGCGATCATTTTGATTGGAAGACTGATTATTTTGCTTCAGCAGACCGCGTTAAAATGGATCTCTTTCGGCGCTACGGACTGATAGCAGCGGCAGGCGACCGGCATTTAGCTGAATTCTGTCCTCACAGCTGGTATCTTGCCGATCCCAAACAGGTTAAAAGCTGGAAATTTTCTCTTACCCCCGTTTCATGGCGTATAAGCAATAGAGAAAATCTCAAAGCGAAGTCAAAAGCTTATCGGGACGGAACAGCAACGCTTACACCGTCCCGTTCCGGCGAAGAAGGCATAGCTATTCTCAAGGCGCTCTTAGGCTTAGGAACTATCATTACCAATGTCAATGTACCCAACAGAGGGCAGATACCTGATCTGCCTATCGGTGCGGTTGTTGAAACTAATGCGGTCTTTTCACGTGATAGTATAGAGCCGGTCTTTTCAGACGGTTTGCCGGTAGACCTGCGGGCGCTTATCATGCACCATCTGCTCATTCAAGAAGGCATAGTCGAAGCCGCATCTGAGCGGGATAGGGAGAAAGCCTTCCGTGTTTTCTCGCATGATTATGCGATTCAAGCCCTTCCTTTAAGCGATGCGCGCAAGCTCTTTGACGAAATGACCGAAAAGACGCTCAAAGGCTGCTGGGACAAGGAGCCGGAGGCAGTCAAATAAGAGCTACCGGTAGTATGCGGGAGATGCGGGGAAGTAGCTCATAGTGGTATTATATAAAATATGAAGCGGATTGAAGCAGGTGGAGCACGCCCAATACTTGATTCATGCAGAACAGAAAGACCAACAAAAGAACTAAGAAGCACATTTCGCTACTTTTCTGCTGCTCTTGAACAAGAAAAAGGATAGTGTATAACAGTCTATGAACATGATATGCCCACGGAATTACTTTTTATGGGTTATTCGTTTGGTTAAACAAAGACAAGGGGGATGGTGTGAACGGCGAGGAAGCCTGCGGTTCTCACACCGTTAGTTATGATGCAGACTAAGGACATTCAGATCAGGGATCCATTCGTGGTTCTTGAAGAGGGAGTGTATTATTTATTTGGGTCTACGGACAAGGATATATGGCAGAGTCGGGGCGTAGGCTTTGACGTCTACACAAGCAGCGATTTAACCGCATGGGAGGGACCTTATGCAGCCTTTAGACCGGAGCCTGACTTTTGGTCAGAGCAGAACTTCTGGGCGCCTGAAGTCTATCGCTACAACGGCGCTTACTATATGTTTGCGACATTCAAGCCAAAAGCCGGTCGCCGTGGAACAGCAGTTCTCAGAAGTGAAAGTCTTTTGGGTCCTTTTACCCTCTGGAGTGATGGTCCGGTAACGCCTGCTGAATGGGAATGTTTAGACGGAACTCTCTATATTGATCCGGCAGGCAATCCCTTTATGGTATTCTGCCATGAATGGCAGCAGGTAAAGGACGGTGAAATCTGTGCAATGCCGCTTACCAGGGATCTGTGCACGGCAGCAGGAGAGCCGTCATTATTGTTCCGTGCGACTGAAGCTGTGTGGGTGAGAGAGCTTGCCGGGCGCGATCCGGGCAATTTTGTTACGGATGGTCCTTTTCTGTGGATCACTGATTCCGGCGCCTTAGTGCTGCTCTGGTCATCATTTGGAGCAGAAGGTTACTGTATAGGAATTGCCCGCTCAAAAACCGGCGCCATAGCCGGACCATGGGTACAAGCCCCGAAACCGCTTTTTGCAAAAGACGGCGGTCATGGTATGCTATTCCGTTCAAAAGAGGGGAAGCTCTATCTGACCATACACCGTCCCAACAAGACTCCTGATGAACGGGCGCTCTTTATAGCACTAACCGATAAAGACCTGACAGCTGAGGTCTGACTTATCCTGCCTCGTGTAGCGGGCTCAGGTTAGGTCAGGTCAGCAGGCGAGGTCTGCCCCTGCTTCACAAAAGCAGCTTGAGGTCTGACTTACCCTGCCGGCGACACCCCTAGAAATCAAGGGGCGCAAATAAAAATTGGGGTGAACTCAGCTAAAAATCACGATGTTGTCATTCAAAAATATATTCAAGCCATTTTTCAGGAATATTGGGCGCAAGAAAATTTCGCATAACGTTCCGGCTGTTTGCGACATTTTTGCGTGGGAATGAAACGTAGCGAAGACCAGAGTCGACTAAACCCCCTCAAGCCACCGGCAGGCGGGCGGCGAAGCGTAAATAGTCCTGTTATGCGCAGTTGCATTTTACTTTAATATATCTAATATCTCCATTAAAAAATTTTTTATTATATCCTTTTGTTTATTAACATCTTTTTCCTCTCCACATAATTTATTAAAATATTCATCTTTAAGACGAATAAAAAAACTATTTCCTTCAACAAATGCCTTGTCATAATAGCTTCCAGTTTTGCCTTCTATTTCTTTTAGCTTGTTCCGTTCTGACTTCGGCAACCAATTTTCTTGTTCAAAGTCTCTGAAATATACATATATCGACTGTTCAGGAATGTATATGCCAAACCAAAGGTAAACGTCTTTGCCCTCTTTGTTTGTATAGTAAAAATATTTTCCATAATATTCGCTACTTATAGCGCTGTTAGCTTATTATTCTCTTTAAATCCATTTTGTTCAATGAGTTCAGAAATAATTGTATAAAAATCCCTAAGACTCGACACATTTGAAAAATTCATAGCTTTTGCCTCCAAATAATTTGTTACAGACTTTAGATACAAAATAAACGATTGTATCAAATCAACTTCAGCTGTTTTAATTTCTTTATTTTTAATATTATATTCTAAATACTTTATAAAGCCATTCCAATTTTTTATAAACCAACCTTTATGCTCGCCTTCAATATAATTAGCGATAAAAGCTCTTTTTAAATATTATTTGGTACCGACTATTCTTCGCTTCTACTGTGCGCCGAAATTCCCGTTTCGATGTTTTTTAAGCCCCGCTGAGTAAGCGCTGCTGCCCTGTGCGGAGGTACGTTACAATACCTTCCCGCCTGCGATCATACCGAGGACAAGAAGTTGGCGTTTTTTTCAATCTTCATACTTTAATCACAATTCCGCGCTAGAATGTAGGGCATGGACACTATGAAAACGGCAACGATCCGTATAGCCGGTATGACCTGTATAAACTGTCAGAACAGAATTGAAAAGAAACTAAAAAGTACCGTGGGGGTTCTGGAAGCAGCGGTAAATTTCAATACCGGAACGGCGGCTATTACCTACAACGCCTCGGTCGTTACGCTGAAGGAACTTACGGAAGCCATTGAAAACCTTGATTACCAGGTGTTGGACGAGAAACCCCGCCTTGACGCTCCCCGCATCGCGGGAACGGTCATCATCATCTTTTCCCTCTATGTGCTGCTGCAAAGCTTAGGCGTCAGCACCCTTGCCTCGGCTTTTCCCCTGGCGGAGGCGGGTATGAGCTACGGCATGGTATTCGTTATCGGGCTTATTACTTCAGTTCATTGTATCGCCATGTGCGGGGGGATCAATCTTTCCCAGTGCATCCCCCAAATTGCGGCAAAGTCAGAAGGGGGTAAGCGGTGGGAGGCATTGCTTCCCAGTATCCTCTACAATGGGGGGCGGGTGGTTTCCTATACCGCGGTAGGGGTTATTGTCGGCGCGCTGGGACAGATATTCACCGTCTCTGGGCGGTTTCAAGGAGTGTTTCAGCTTATTGCCGGTGTTTTCATGGTGATCATGGGGATCACTATGCTGGGTATTTTCCCCTGGTTACGCCGTTTTAATCCGCGTCTTCCCGCGGTCTTCACGAAAAAAATTGAAGCGCACAAGGCGGGGAACAAAAGCCCCCTCTTAATCGGTCTCCTTAACGGGCTTATGCCCTGCGGTCCTTTGCAGGCTATGCAGCTTTACGCCCTGTCCACAGGCAGCCCTGTTGCCGGAGGGATTTCGATGTTTCTTTTCAGCATGGGGACGGTTCCCCTGATGTTCGGCATAGGAGCCTTGAGTTCCCTTTTGAGCCTGAAATTTACCCGGCGGGTTATGCGGATAGGGGCGGTTCTGGTTACGGTGCTGGGAATGACCATGTTCACCAACGGTTGGAATCTGGCGGGTATCAACTTCAATCCCGCGGCTTCGATACGTGCCGCGCTTAATCCCTTCGCTTCCCCCGGCGGGGCTGCGGAGGCCGGAACTTTTGAGCCGGTAATTGAAAAGGGCGTTCAGATTGTCAATTCCACCTTGAGCGGCGGGCGGTATCCGGCGATCACGGTTCAACAGGGCATCCCGGTAAAATGGACGATTACCGCGACGGAGGGGAGCATTAACGGCTGCAACAACCGCATGATCATTCGGGAATACAAGATCGAACACCGTTTCCAGCCCGGAGAGAACGTGATAGAGTTTACCCCCGATAAGACCGGCAGATTTCCGTATTCCTGCTGGATGGGCATGATCAGAAGTTCCATCACGGTAGTAGAGGAAGGGGGAACTATCGCCGGTGTGCCTGAGCCCGGAACTAATCCTGTTCCGGCGGGGGTTGCCATTCCCACGGACACAGTTTTGTTGGCGGAAATACAGGGAGCGGAAACCCCCTATCAGACCCTTACCGTCAATCTCTATGATGACGGCATAGACCCAGGCATCATCGTGTTCCAGCGGGATATGCCGGCCTTGCTGACCATCAGCAGCGATTCTCTTGATCCGGGAAACAGCCGACTCATTTTCCCCGCCTATTACGCGCAGGTGGACATAGAGCAGGGAGACAACGTACTCCAGTTGATGCCTACGGAGGATTTTGATTTTTCGACCGGCGATAACGTGTTCTACGCTTATGTTAAAGTAGTCGATGATTTGAAGGATGTGGACAGCGCGGCAATCGAGGCAATCAAGACGGAAGCGGGTAATTTTGAAACCCTGATTTACCCGGACGCCTGGTTTGAGGAAGCGGCAGCGCAGGGTGGATGCTGCGGCGGGGGGTGAGGGGACCAGATCCGGACGGAACCCTGAAGGACAAAGACCCGGAACGCATACAGTCCTGTTATGCGGCGTTTCTTGCTTCATTAAAATAATGTCCGCATTTTGAACATTTTTTAGTCCCCATTGAAAAGAAAACAGGACCTTCACATCCACCTCCATGATTTTCACAATCCTTTGAAGTCGATAGCGATGTTTTAATGAAATCTATGAGGCCGGATTTATGAGAACAGGGAACGGCCTCTTGCCAAAATAGGCTGGTTCTTTGAGATAATTCATTATCGAAATATTCTGCAAGGTGCAGGTCGTAAATACACTCCAAAACCGCTCATGCCATTTTATTCTTGTGCAGGTCCTCACAGCATATGTAGCAGGCGTCCGCTGTATGCGGCAAACCAAAGGGTAATCAGCAGCTTCATGATCCCTTTTGACCTCCGGTGTTTTTCCGGGTACGGCGGAATATCCCGGCGATTATCCGGATATGCCGGTCCCGGGTAATCAGGAGCAGGCCCAGCCCCAGGGCGATATAGGTCAGAGCGGCGATGCCGAAGGGGACGCCGTAAGCGATGAGCCGCCCCCGGCCCGCGAACAGGGGCCCTAAGCGGCGGCTGAGCCAAAAAACAGGGATGGTGGCGATGATGGAAAGGATGACAAGTTTTGCCGTATAGGCCAGGGCGGAGGATAAGACTTTGCCCAGGACAATGCGGGGGTTCCGTTTTAGAAACAGGAGCAGTAAAATGGTGTTCACCGCGCTGGCGGCGCTCAAGGCCAGGGCGATGCCTGAACCCCTGAAGGGTCCTGCCAACAGGGCCGCCAAGAGCATATTCACCCCAAAGGAAATAATCCCCGCCAGGGTGGGGGACTTGGAATCACTTTGGGCGTAAAAGGCGGGGGCCAAAATACGGTTCAGGGCGATAAAAAAAAGTCCCGGTATATGAAACCGGAAAGCCCCGTAGGTGAGGGCCACCGAGGTTTCATCAAAACTGCGGTTCTGGAAGATAAGCCGGATCAGCAGCTCCCCCTGGGTCAGGGAAAAAAAGCTGATAGGGATGGTGATAAGGGCGATGATGTCCATGGCCGAGATAAGGCGATCCTGGTAGCGTTCCCACCGGCAGGCCTTGGCGTCTTCCGCCAGGTCCGGCAGCAGCACGGTGCCGATGGAGACCGCGAAGATTCCCAGGATCAGCTCCTGGAGCCGGAGGGAATATTGCAGGCTTGACACCACCCCCGCGCCGGCGTTTCCCGCCAGGGCGGTGGACACCAGGTCGTTGAGCTGGTAGGCCGCCATGCCGATGATGGTGGGGCCGATAAGGCGCAGCACCTTCCGAGCGCCGGGGTTTTTCAGCGCCCCCCGGAGGCCGGTGAAAGAAAAGCGAAAGCCCCGCTTGATCACAAAGGGAAACTGTATGGCCGCTTCCAAAAAGCCCCCCAGCAGTATTCCTGTCGCCATGGCCCGGGCGGGGTTGCCTGTGTGGTCTTTTAAGGCGTAGGCGCACAGGATCGTTGCCAGGTTGAGGAGTACCGGCGCGAACCCCGGGGGGGCAAAAACATGAACGCTGTTCAGGATGCCCTGGAAAAACGCGGCCAGTGAAACAAAGGCCAAAAAAGGAAACATCAGCCGGGTGAGAAAAATCGTTTCGTCCAGGGCTTCCATGCCGAAAATGGGAACGATTTGGGGACTCAGCAGTATCCCTGCCCCCACGGTGATGCTGACAAAAAAACTAAGCACCGTAAAAAAGGAGGAGAGGAAGCGCCGTATAGCTTCCCGGTTTGTTCCTTCCATGGAAGCCCCTTCCAGGGAAGTCCCGTCCGGGGAAGGGGCCGGCACAAGGTAATCCTTAAAGGTGGGGATAAAGGCCGCCGCGATGGAACCCTCCGCGAAAAGACGGCGGAACAGGTTGGGGATCATGAAGGCCACCGAAAAGGCGTCCGACAGGGCGCTGGTCCCCAGGAGGCTGGCCTTGGTCATTTCCCGCAGCAGCCCCAGGATCCGGGAAGCCAGGGT
>JAISMB010000039.1 GCA_031276945.1 Spirochaetaceae bacterium
TTTATGCTCCATCATCTATCCTCATTTTATATTTGTAATTGTATGTACCCATACCTTCTGTATTTTTCTTGTTCAATCGCAGTCTGTTCTCAATCCCAATCAGAAATTCATTTCAGCTCTTATACGTAGCTTTGCCGAGAGAGCAGCACCTATCACCGCCGCCTATCCAGTTTATCAGAATTGAGCTTAGCGCCCGGAAGGAAAAGATCGGTGCCGGCATGGAGCATATCAGAAAAAAGCTCGTTGACTTCTTTAGTTGCTAACATATCTACCTGGTATCGTGTTGCTATACTGCTTAAGGTATCGCCCTTTTGGACTGTGTAGATTATACCGTCTTGATTGGGAATAAGAATAGCTTGGTTAAGCAGTGGTAAGAGCGCGTTGGTTATCTTGTTAATTGAGAGCAGTGTTCCTGAATTAAGTCCATAACTCTTGGCAATGTCACTTATCGTATCACCCTTTTTAATAATATATTGGGTATAAAAAAGCATCTGAGGTCTGAAATATTCTTCAAATTCTTCAGGTATGCCGGTAGATGGCACAGATTCATTCTGGTACAAAACGGGCGTGTTGGTGATTTGAACAATTTCGTCCTCTGGATACACTCTTCCGCCTATGCCGGTTTCAAATTCCGGCTCACTAAATGGCAGTACATCAGTACCACTCTCTGACATGAGTGATACTGAAAACAACACAGGAGAAAGTATTAACAACACTATCGTAGAAAAACACACCATGAATAGTACAGCAACTTTATCAAGTAATTTATGCTCCATCATCTATCCTCATTTTATATTTGTAATTGTATGTACCCATACCTTCTGTATTTTTCTTGTTCAATCGCAGTCTGTTCTCAATCCCAATCAGAAATTCATTTCAGCTTTTATATGTAGCTTTGCCGAGAGAGCAGCACCTATCACCGCCTATCCAGTTTATCAGATCACGTAAGAGTTTGTGCGCTTCAGGCGATACAACCTCCTCATGCGCAAACAATTCCTGCGATTCATGTATGAGAGAGCGGGCATAGTCCTGCGCTTCCTCAAAAATCTGATCCGCTTGTAAAGTTTGTATGAGTATTTCTATTTCCGGAGCTGAACTGCCGGCACATCGGGCTGCTGAAAAACACTGTGATACAAAAGAAAGAGCATCCGCATTACGGTTTAAATAGAGTACTATGGGCAGACTCTTTTTCCCTTCAATAATATCATCACCGCGTTTTTTGCCTGGATTACCGGTTCTTAGATTTTGTATATCATCAAGAATTTGAAAACCTACCCCTAATTTTTCAGCGCCCTGTTCCCATGATTGGAGAGAAAATCTTCCCGCCGCTATGCCTCCAACGGACACAGCTAATTTAGCAAGAGCGCCGGTTTTAAGCCGACACATAGTCATGTATTCTTCAAGGGAAGGATGAGAAGAAAAATCACGATGCCAGCTTATATCATAAGCCTGCCCCAGATGAAGTTCGTGCATAGCTTTGCTCCAGCGGTAGAAAAGTGCGAGCTTTTGTTCCGGCGCAGCATCCCATGCTTGTATACAGGCAGAGGATAGCATATAAAGAAAACTCCCGCTATTAAGCGCCTGATCCAAACCATACTCAATATGCAGCGCTGGTTTTCCCCGTCTTTGATCAGACCCATCTTCAATATCATCATGGATAAGACTGGCATTGTGAGACAATTCTATTAAGGGGGCAAGGACTAAAGCGCTATCTTTTCCGCCTAAACTTTCGCAGACAAGAGTCATAAGCAGCGGTCTCCAGCGTTTTCCTCCGCGGGATAACAAATCTCTACATGGTATGAGAAGCGCTTGGAGGGGCTTAGACACAGAATGAACGGTAGTATCCTGAAAAAGAGCATAAGACCACCGATAATCGGTATATTCTGGCACTGCTTCATTCAGCACATTTTCTATTTTTTCAAGTCGAGAGGTAAAAGTGCTACTCACAACTATAATTCTAGCAAATAGTCTCAGTTTTAGTAAAGTAGTATTAACAAATGAAAGTGCGGTTTTAGAGGGCAGACCTCGGGTAAAAAAATGCAAAGATGCAAAAAATGCTGCCAACATTAAAGCAAAATGCAGAGTCAATTCCATTATATAGGTATTATGTCTAGTCATAATTTGCCTCGTGGGCGCACAGACCAAGGTCTGACCTATCATGTCTTGTCGGCAGTGAACCGATTCGCTTTTAAATTACAGCCGGATGAGATGAAAAAACTCTTCCTCATCGTGATTGAAGATGCATTCAAGAAAGGTTTCAAGTTTAAGCTGTGGAACTTTTGTATCATGGATAATCATTTTCACTTTCTCATCACGCCTGAAAAAGGGCAGAGTCTCTCTGAGATATTGAAATGGATTAGGGAATGTCGTCAAAAGAAAGGAAGATAGATCTGAGATAAAGAGCGGCAAGAAAGGAATCAGAGCGTTGAGCATACCGAGTAGCAATACCTCTGTACTGCTTAAGCCACCGAAACACATTCTCAATGAGATGGCTCTTCTTATACAGCTCTGTGTCATAAGTCCTTACCACCTTCCGACTACGCTTGGAAGGAATAACTACCTTAATACCTCGTTGGAATCAAAACCTCGTCATTGTTGGATTAGCTGGAGGTCAGACCTCGCCTTCAAAGAAACAGCCTTTGCCACCATGGAAACAGCCTTTACCGCCATGGAAACAGACCTTGCCGCCATGGAACGCCTGTTCTGATAATTCAGGATACTGCGTTGATAAAGCGTCGATTGTCATGAGCCCTTCGACCCTGTTTATCTGCCGCTCCTGGCAGTAAGTCTTTTATTTTTTCCCACAGCCTATCACTGATGTCGTGTCTGTGCAGTGCTTTTCTATTTTCTTTCATCTTGTTAGCTTACTTTATTTCCTTACTTTTGACGACACCCCTAATCTGACCGGCTTCTTAAACTTCTGCACAAACAGCCTGTTCTCGGCAATTCGGTACGTTGTGCCTGCTTGCTTCAATGCTAGCGTATTGCAGCGGGAGAGAAACTTGGGCTTCCTTACTCTTTTCTCGTGCTTCTTTAACGTGGACAGGGCTTTTATGTTGCCTTGGACTTCCTCTATGACAGACTTGTGCATTTGACTTGATAGGACTTTGATTTCACGGTCTTCAAAAGCTTCCTGTTTCTTAACTTTAACGGTCTTAGTTTTATAATCAAAGACAGAGAGGTTTTCGGATGCGATAACGGCATTTCTAAACCATTTCTTTGCAAAGAAGAGTCTTGCAAGGTAGTCCTTTTTTCTTTTAAGAGGCGGGAAGCATCTATATTTAAGACGGAAGACGGAGCATTTCATAGCGGAGCGCCGCTCCTGCGTCTCTTTCAGTGTTTGCCATATACGTCCGCCCTTTTCAGACACCTTTTTGCTCCTCTCTTATCTATCTTTCTTGTCAAGTCTTATTTCAATATCTTGTTACATATCTTTTCCAGAGGTCTGACCGCCAAGGTCGCCCTCTGTCTGTTATAGCTCCTCTGGGTCGGTCTTTTTTAAGAGTACCCAGAGGACGCCTGTGCCGCCCTGCCGAGCATGGGCATGCCCGCTTTCTCCGGCATAAGGACAGACCTCAATAAAACGGAGTGTTACTCGTTTAAGCACCGAGTCCTCTCCGCTGTTGTTTCCTTTGCCGTGAATGATAAGAACTTTTTCACAACCTCGCTTCTTACTGTTTGCAAAAAAATCCTCAAGCGCAGCCCACGCATCATGGCGGTTCAGTCCATGCAAGTCAAGCGTCGCATCCGGTGGCGCATGCATAAGCCGCTGCCGCCGCTCTGCCGAGGATGCTTCCATTTTCTCCGCCTCTTTATCCTTGTCGTACACCCCGTGTATCCGTATCCATGCGGTAATCGGATCGATCTTTTGCGGCGGCTGCGGCGGCACCTGATGAGATTTTTTGTTTTTATGGTACTGTGCAGTAGCCGTCTGCTTTTCCCAAGCATCTAAAATAGCACCAAAATCAGTCGTATGCAGCGATTTAGAGGAAGATAGCTCAGCAGAACAAGATTTTTTACAGCACTGCTTTTTTAATGCTTTATCTTTAATTTTTAATTATAGTACCTATAAAAGATTTACCTTCAAGTAACTGTTTCAGATTATCAAGGTTACGTCCAGCAGTACAGATCACGGTCAGACCTCGCTCGGCGGCACGCCGGCTTGCAACCGGATCAAAGGGAACATGCTTGCCCGGAACCCAGCTCTCTCCAACTAAGGCGCAAAAATCAGCCCACGAAATCAGATTAACCGGCGTGGCATCTGGATTTTTATCCGGATCATCGGTATAAACCTGCTCAATATTTGAAAGATTGATCACGGTATCCGCTCCAAAACGCTCGGCAAGCAGTACCGCATCGTTGTCGGATGAAAAGCCCGGTTTCCATCCCGCTGCCACCATCACCCGCCCGACAAAAGCACTAACTTGTGTCGGATCTGTTACCAGATCTTGTACACAAAAATCCCCAAAAACTGCCTTGATAAGCTGGGCATTAAGCCGCGTCGCCATGATACCGATCCAATCGGCTTGCTGAGCCTCCGCTCTATCGCCGCATATATTCCGGTACACCCGCTGCCATACCCGCGCTGGACCGCCGCCGCCGACTACAAAAATAAAACGGCGCTCTGCATCCTCTTTAAGCAGAGACTCTATCATCAGTACAAAGTCTCTGATAAACTGCTCATCAGCACCATCAGGCGCAACAACTGATCCGCCTAGTGAAATAACATGTAGCATATGTACTCCTCATTATAGTAAATCTTTATAGAGACACTACAACAGTAGTGTTTTTTCTCTTTTCAGGGTATTCTCGCAGCTCCTATGGGATGTCCCGCAAACTTTCTGGTTTCCCGCTGTCTTGCAAAGGAAGGCTGCCAATACCAATTATTCATTATAGATACCGACGATTTGAATATCACTCCAGAAGGAAGAATACGCCTCCAAATCCCCGGTAGCCTCTTCCCAATAATTTTGCAAGGCATATTCATGCGCCTGTTTGGTACGCCGTCCACGCGGGTCAAGCGCTGTATGATTTAACTCCCCCCGCGAAAAGATGATCCGCTGGCTGTCAATATTGCCAAAATAGTAAGCAGCAGTATCTTCAGGTAGCTCAAAGTATTCAGGCGCAGCACCAGCCCCTAAAGCCGGATCAACCGGTATCCAGCCGAAGCCATCAATCCAAAATTCAGCCCAATGATGCACAAAGACAGCACGATTTTTATCAATCAGAACGCCGGTCAAAGGAATTGCCTGAATACCGGTCGATCGAGCCAAGGCGCAAAAAAGCAGAGAGGCAGAATAAGCTTCGGTTTTCTGCTCATCAAGCGCCTCAAATACGGTTCTGTTCCGCGCAGGCAAAGGCATTGCTATAGTTTTTATCAGCCACTGGTACAAGTTCTGCGCTTTAAGGTATGGGTTGGACTCTTGTCCGACCAAAGATTGTGCCAAGGCGCTTATTCTTTTGTCCTGCGAAGGTATCAATGCTGTAGGCGAAGAGAGCGGCAGGGAGAGGGCGGTATTCTGAGGGATTGCCGAGACTTTTAGCGCAGTTTGTACTGCATAAGTCGTAATCAGATACGAAAAGTTTATTCTTTTTGTATCTGAGCTGAGAAGATCATTAAAGCGGAAAAGGCTCGTGCCTTGGTAATTTTCAACAAATGGGATGCTATCGCGGGATACCAGTTCACTCTGGGGCTGTGAAGCGGCGGTAGCCGGAACAGGCACCCAGAGGTAAAGAGCATTAGGCGCTCGCGCTGAGCGTACCTGAATATCAACTGTATAGGTAATAAGGTAGCTCTGTCTTTTGGTAAAGACTTTATCGCCCAAGCTGCGATCAAGGGTAAAACGCACCGGTTCGGACTCTCCCCATGCGGTACGCACGGTTAGATTCCCGCTGACAGCTCCGTCAGGCACCTGCACCTGTATTTCTCTATCGCTCCAGAGTATATACTCAGCGCCGCTTGAAGATGCTTCAAGCTGCTCCTGTCCAAGCGGATCCATGCCTGATGGGAAGAGGACCATACCGTCTTCCCGAAGCGTTCCAAAATTGCTTCCGGCAATCGTTATAGTAGAACCGACTGCGCCGCTACTCGGCTCAAGGGATCGTATCTGAGGTCCTATAAAGACAGTTTCCTCAACGGTTCTCTGCGGTATGGTATCTGCATAGGCGAAGAGGGAAGGATTACTTTTTTTCCCGTCTTTATAAACAAAGACCAGCCCAGAGCGTCCTATTTCCGGCACACGAAGCTGTATATGAGTATCGGTCCAGGCAAGGTAAGCGGAGGATACTGGCTGGTTACCATCAAGAGTAATAAAGGAATTGTTTCGGTCTGAACCAAAGTTGCTACCCCAGATCGTTACGACCTCACCGGGCAGTGCCACCGGAGGGTCTAGTGCAAGAATGAGAGGACTATTTTCTTTACATGACATGACCAAGACTACCGGTAGCATGCAGAGGGCAATACGGTGCATACGCGCTGTGCTTAGGGGCCTGGAGGCTCGCTCCATGTATAGGGTAATAATTCAAGCTGTATTTCTATACGAGCTTTATCGCGATCAATTTTATCTCCCAGCGGGAGAAAATAAACTTGTTCTCCAAATTCCAGCGGTATTGTTTGTATTGTTGTTTGGTACTGTATGCCCAGATCAGGAATATCTACCCAAATCTGTCCTTGAGCGACCAGTATATTAGGTCCTCCTCGGCGCAGATAGGGCGTAAACTGTACTGTAACAACAACATTATCTCCCACAATTTTAAGCCCAACCGATCTGCCCGGAATAGTTACTTTGCTGCTTGAAGAATTCCATATCTCGTTTTGATCATCAACGACCCGTGTTATCATGCTCAATATGACTGCACGGTCCCGCAAAGCAAACAACATTGATTCAAGCGGTAGTTCTGGAAGTTCTTGAGCAAAAAGCGTAAGTCCGGAAATAAAAAACAACATACCTTCAATAATATGTTTTGTCATGGCTTTATTCTCCGAGAATAGTCTACAGCTTTTATGTAAGTCGGCTCTCCATAGCTAGAAAAATTCTGATTTTCCGGCAATTTAATAATAATGGTATCTGCCGGATCCTCATCCTCAAGGTACTGGAGCATAGTGGTGCGATCAGAAACGGATATAACACTTTCCGCATTAAGCGGCATACCTCCCAACGCCATAGCCTGTTCTTGAACAGGTAGAGCTGCGCGCCTCTGTTGAAGGATAAAGGCAATAGAAAAAATTATCAGCACGGCAGCTGTCGCTGCAAGGGCAGGAAGGGGTACTAAGACCCTGTGCCGCCACAAGGGGACTAGTTTTGGTGCCGGTCTATGCACCTTTTGCCAGACTCGCTCTTGTACTGTACGAATAAGTTCTGAATCCTCGGCATTGGTAGTATGCAAACACTGTGAAAGACGGCGGTAGCGCTCTAAATGCGCGGCACACTCAGAACATTCGGCAAGATGCTCCTCCATTTTCTCTTTCCATGGAGAAGGTAACTCTCCGTCAACATAGATCGAAAGAAGCTGGCGGTCTATGGTACAGATGTCTTTTTTATTCATAATAAAGTTCCTTTGAAAAAGTCAGGTTTGAATCTTACCTCTCCTTATGCAGGAGGGATATTCCTGTTTCTTCCGGTGGGATTTGCTCTTTTCTCTTAACTGAGTTCACAGCAAAAATCTCACTGGAAACAGGCTTTAGGTTCCGACTATCCGGGCCGTACCGTTCTTTTATATATTTTTTCCCCACTGCGGCGCTTTCTATCGCAGCGGAAAAATACACCTATATGACTTTTGATAAGAGCATCGCTAATTGTTCCCTTGCTCTAAAAACCCGTACTTTAACATTTCCCTCGCTAATACCTAATATATGCCCAATATCTTTATAATTCATTTCACCGTACTCTTTTAATATTAGAACCATTCGTAAATTTTCCGGTAATTTATCCAGCGCTTCTTTTACCTCATCTTGTATTTCCTTTTTAATCAAAATATGTTCACCGGTCTCTTCAACTCTTGTTTCTTCATGGAATGCCTTCTGATAAGCTTTTCGTTCTCTATCTTTACGTTTTGCATAATTAAGAGAAGCATTTTTGACCACCCGGATAAGCCAGTACTTGGCATCGTCAGTACTTGGAAAGGACATATTTTTTTCATGGAGACGAAAAAAAGCATCTTGACAGAGGTCTTCTGCCGCTTCGTCTGTACCAGCAATACGGTATGCAATCCTAAAGAGTATAGGGAAGACAGTTTTATACAAATGACGAAAATCAACTGTTGTCGGTACACTGTCGCTCACATCCTATCCTTAATCATTGAATCCTATTCTTCTTGGAGGAGGAATAGTCTCTATTTCTTTCGGCCTGAGCCGCTACCTATAATTTTATACGTATTCACCGTGGAAGTCTTAGTGTCTAGTGGCTTAATTCAGCAGAGACGATGCTCTCATACCTTCACCTCAAAACTGCCGAATTTCCCCAGTGCCATAGTGTAAAACAAACACTTTTCTTGAATGTTACACCTGAGCAATTTCGAATCTTCCGCTTTTCTACAAAAAGAAAGGATTTCCGCCTTTTTCCGGCGGGATAAAACTTGTTTTCATATAAGATGAAAGATTGGTAAAAACCGATCTTCTTCTTTTTTATCGGAAAGAAGGCATAAAAATGCTGCACAAATTCACAAAACACCGCGGTGCCATCTTGTTCCGGCTGGTGTATCGGTTAGTACTATACCCTGTTCGTTCAATTTCCGCCGGATACGGTCAGCTTTGATAAAATCTTTTTGTTTCTTTGCCTCGGTCCGTTCAGCGATCAGAGCTTCAATACCGGCACTATCATCCGCGACCGGCACTCTTGCCTCACTATCTGCGAGTAACCGGAGTCCTAAGCCTTCATCCATAACAGCAACTGTTGCCAGAACGTCAGATGCAGCCAGTGTCTGATCATGCATAAGAGCCCAGAGAGCTGCCAATGCACGGGGCGTAGAAAGATCATCTTCCATCGCACTATCAAAAGCTGCAAGATGTTCTGGAGATGGGCTGCCAGTAGGAGAACCTTCTGCCAGCTTCTTGAGAAGGACAAGCTTAGCGAGGAGCGACTTACGAGCATTGCGAGCGGCGTCAAGGGCTTGGTATGAAAACTGTATTTGGCTGCGATAATGGGCGCCCATGAGGAAATAGCGGTAATCCATAGGATGATAGCCGGCCTCAACGAGCGTCTGTAAGGTAATAAAATTGTCTAAAGATTTTGACATCTTCCCTTTATCCAGTACCAAAAATTCATTATGCACCCAGTACCGTACCCAGGGCGATTTTCCGGTAGCAGCCTCACTCTGAGCAATTTCATTCGTGTGGTGTACCGGTATGTGATCGATACCACCGGCGTGTATGTCAAATTGTTCGCCTAAATATTTAATACTCATTGCCGAACATTCAATGTGCCAGCCCGGATAGCCTCTTCCCCAGGGACTGTCCCAAGTTAAAGCTTGGTTTTCAAATTTACTTTTGGTAAACCAGAGAACAAAATCAGCTGCATTATGTTTATTTTCATCAACAGTAATACGGGCGCCTGCTCGCAAGTCATCAAGCCGCAGACGAGCAAGCTCACCGTACGACTGAAATTGTGCTATATCAAAATAGAGATTGCCGCCGGAACGATACGTATAGCCGGCTGCCTCAATTCTTTGTATGAGTGCGATCATATCGGCAATATGATCGGTGGCTTTACAGACTATAGTCGGCTTCATAATACCTAGTCGTTCGGTATCAGTGAAAAATGCCTGTGTATAAAAATCAGCCACTTCAAGAACACTCTTTCCTCGTTCTCTGGCACTACTAATCATTTTATCCGTGCCGGTATCATTGTCCCCGGCAAGATGTCCTATGTCGGTGATATTCATCACATGCGTTACTGAAAATCCTGCACGTCTGAGCGTCCGCACTAAAATATCATGGACTACATAGGCTCGTAAGTTGCCAATATGGGCGTAGTTATACACGGTTGGTCCACAGCCATAAAAGCCGACCTTACCCGGCACTAATGAGATAAAAGGAGCTACTGCTCGTCCGATGGTATTAAATAAGGCAAGTGCCATAGAATGCTCCGGGAATTATTTCTGCTTTTTGCAGTCTTTACAATCCTTTTCCATATATATTATGACACAATCTGCACAGAGAACACATTGATCACAATCACCATGTTTCATTTCTTCTTCTGGGATAACTTTTCCACAATTTTCACATGCTACTGAAGCCATACAACATACCCCTTACTATTATTGAGACTGCTATCAGACTACGCTTGACCTCTCTTCAGCCTCTAAGAAAAAGAGGTCTCCCTCCTGCAGTGTTATTATTTACTGTCCGCCGCCATTTATGCGCCTGATTTAAGTATAAATATACTAAATAGTAGTTAATAATACAAGTAGACAAAAGACTATAAAGTAGCGCCGACATACCTCAAGCGTATACGAGACAAGCCTCGGCAGCTTTTTTGAACGATAGTGAGACATTCTGCAAAAGCTGCGGGAATATCCTGAAGAAAGAAAAAGACATGGGTCGGTTCAGAAGAGGTCTTGAGGTCTGTCCTCCAAGCTGTGTCAGTTACCAGAGAAACTATCTTTGTAATCCCCTGTTCACGATGGTATGCGCCGCTGTACTGCCATTGTTCAGGCTTCTGCACTAATCCTGCTGCAACAGGGTTCTGATCTATGTAATTATACACATTCCAAAAGTCTTTCTCGTCCTTTATCTCCCACGAATAAAACCGCTCTCCCCAAAAATGACCAGTCTTATCGTGCTGCTTGTTCCACCGAATAGCAAAAACCATCTTGATCCACTTCAATATCTCAGAGAGACTCTGCCCTTTTTCAGGCGTGATGAGAAAATGAAAATGATTATCCATGATGCAGAAGTTCCACAGCTTAAACTTGAAACCTTTCTTGGTTTTTGCTTCTTCAATGATGGAGAGGAAAAGTTTTTTCATCTCATCCGGCTGTAATTCAAAAGCGAACCGGTTCACTGCCGACAAAACATGATAGGACAGACCTTGGTCTGTGCGCCCTCTGGGCAAATTATGACTAGACATACTAGCTATATATG
>JAISMB010000107.1 GCA_031276945.1 Spirochaetaceae bacterium
TGATTCTGTATTCCACGTTTCCGCCCTCTTTCCCCCTGAGAACAAGTTAGTTTCACGTGAGAATGAGTCAGTTTCACATGAGAACGAGTCAGTTTCACGTGAGAACGAGTCAGTTTCACATGAGAACGAGTCAGTTTCACGTGAGAACGAGTCAGTTTCACGTGAGAACGAGTCAGTTTCACATGAGAACGAGTCAGTTTCACGTGAGAACGAGTCAGTTTCACGTGAGAACGAGTCAGTTTCACATGAAACGAGGCGGCTGATGGGCGAGGTCTGTCCGTGGGAGGGCGAGGTCTGTCCGTGAGGGGACGAGGTCTGTCCGTGGGAGGGCGAGGTCTGTCCGTGGGTGGGCGAGGTCTGTCCGTGAGGGGGCAAGGTCTGTCCGTGAGGGGGTGAGGTCTGTCCGTGGGTGGGCGAGGTCTGTCCGTGGGAGGGCGAGGTCTGTCCGTGGGAGGGCGAGGTCTGTCCGTGGGTGGGCGAGGTCTGTCCGTGGGAGGGCGAGGTCTGTCCGTGAGGGGGCGAGGTCTGCCCCCTGCTTCAAAGTGGCTTAACGATTAGTGGTAAATGGCTAGTCCTTGTGTTGTTAAGAGAAAACTGCTCACGAGCCACTACCCTGCCTTCGAGGTCTGACCTGTTCCGATCTATTCCGCTTCAAAGTGGCAAGCGGCTAGTCCTTATATCGGTTATATAGTCTTCTATCTGCTCTATCATTTCAGTATCAGCATCGCCATTCAAAAGGAGTATACCCCATGGCATTTTGTTTTCTGCCTGCTTCAGTACGCAGCCCTTAAACAATGAGCATCGCATCTCCATAACTGAAAAACCGGTATTCTGCACGAATAGCCTCATCGTAAGCCTGCAAGATAAATTCGCGTCCGGCAAAAGCTGAGACCAGCATAAGAAGCGTTGATTCTGGCATGTGAAAATTGGTGAACAGAGCATCGACAAGCTGAAAGCGGTAGCCCGGATACATAAAGAGGGAGGTGCTTCCTTCCCCACGCATGAGCCCACCGTTTTTCCATGCGGATTCAAGGGTGCGGACGCTGGTTGTTCCAACCGCCACCACCGCTCTGCCGGAACTTTTCGCCCGTTCCACAGCAGCCGCAGCCGTATGGTCAATGAAAAAGCATTCTTCGTGCATACGGTGTTCTTCAATTTCCTGCGTCCGCACCGGCAGGAAGGTGCCGGTGCCGACATGAAGGGTGATAAAAGCCGTTTCCATGCCGCACGCGCGTAGTTCGTTGAGTAAATGCCTTGAAAAATGCAAACCCGCCGTCGGAGCTGCGGCAGAGCCGAGCTTGTCGGCGTACACAGTCTGATAACGCTCGACATCGGTCTGTGTGTCCGGTCTTTTGATGTAAGGCGGCAGGGGCAGATGCCCATGGCGATCAAGCCATTCATCCGATATAGGCTTGTCAAAGCTCAAGAGCCGATACGCCTCATCAATTTTATCGCCGAGCGTGCCGATAAGCCCTTCGGCAAAAATATACCGGCTGCCGGGCTTTCTGCGTTTAGAGTGATGCACCAGTACGTGCCAGATGGTGTCAAGAACTTTCTTTACCAAGAGGAACTCAACGACTGTGCCGGTTTCCGTCCTCGCTTTGAGCCGCGCTTTGCGCACTTTAGAATTGTTAAACACCAAAACTGAGCCTGAAGAGAGCAGTTGCGGCAGGTTCATAACACTGTGGTGGCTGATAGCGCCGCTTGAGCGTTCAAGGAGCATAAGCCGGCTCTGCCCTCGGTGCGCCGTCGGCTGCTGTGCAATCAGGCGCTCAGGCACGTTAAACGAAAACTTTGTCCTATCCATCGTGTCTTGCTTTTCCCAAGTGCTGGTAAGCACGAGCGGTTGCGACCCGTCCGCGGGGAGTTCTCTGAATCATGCCGATCTGTATAAGATACGGTTCATAGTAATCTTCAAGGGTATCAACCGTTTCACCAAGGCTGATGGCAAGCGTTTCAGCACCGACAGGACCGCCTGCATAGCGTTCTATGATGATACGCAGGATTTCCCGATCGTATTTTTCAAGACCAAGACTGTCAATCTCAAGCCGGTCAAGTCCTTCGCTTACAACCGCACGGGTAATACGGTTTTGCCCCTGTATCTGTGCAAAATCCCGCATGCGCCGCAGGAGCCGGTTGGCAACCCGCGGCGTTCCCCGTGCAGAAGAGGCAAGAAGCGCCGCCGCCTCAGGCTCAAGTACCGCCTGTAGTATGCCGGCGGAACGGTGTATTATAGCTTGCATGTCTTCCTGTTCATAAAAAGCAAACCGGCACGTTATGCCAAAGCGGGTGATCAAAGGCGTTGAAACAGTGCCGGCTTTTGTGGTAGCGCCGATAAGCGTAAAGCGCGGTATAGGGATACGGATGGTCCTCGCACTGGGTCCCTGCCCTATTATCCAGTCCAATTCATAATCTTCCATAGCAATATAGAGCATCTCTTCAAGAGCAGGCTTGAGCCTGTGAATCTCATCAATAAAAAACACGGTTTTTTCGCTCACCGTCGTTAGAATGCCGGCAAGGTCCTTGGGTTTTTCCAGTGCCGGCGCTGAAGTTACCTTAAAATCAACCCCTAATTCATGGGCGACGACCTGCGCCAAAGTTGTTTTACCTAAGCCGGGCGGTCCTATTAAGAAGAGGTGATCCAAAGCCTCAGTCCGTTCCTTTGCCGCCAGAATAAATACCGCGAGGTTTTCTTTAAGCGCAGCTTGCCCCACAAATTCTTTCAGGTACTGCGGGCGCAGCGAAGGATAGTGTTCATCTTCAGCCAGAGTCTTTTCTGCATGTAAAAGTCCGGACTGCGTTGTTTCATTCATAGTACGTTCCTTGTATTTAATATAATAGGGAAAAATTCGTCATTCAGCAATAGAAACAAAGGACAGACCTCGCCTTCAAAAATAAATAAAAATATTGTGATCTGTATTGAATCAAAACGCAGAGTCAGCTCCTTTATATAGATATTATGTCTAGTCATAATTTGCCCAGAGGGCTTACAGACCAAGGTCTGACCTATCATGTTACTTCGGCAGTGAACCGGAACGCTTTTGAATTAGAGCCGGATGAAATGAAAGAACTCTTTCTCACCATGATTGAAGAAGCTAAAACCAAGAAAGGCTTCAAGTTTAAGTTGTGGAACTTCTGCATCATGGACAATCATTTTCACTTTCTCATTACGCCTGAAAAAGGGGGAAGTCTGTCCACTATATTGAAATGGATTAAGATGGTATTTGCCATCAGATGGAATAAGAAGCACAATAAAACCGGTCATTTCTGGGGAGATCGCTTCTATTCACGCGAGATCAAGGACGAGACAGACTTTTGGAACGTCTACAATTACATTGATCAAAACTCTGTCGCGGCAGGATTGGTGAAGAAGCCTGAACAATGGCAGTACAGCGGTGCATACCACCGTGAACACAGCATTGTCTCTCTGGTAACTGATACTGCTTGGAGGACAGACCTCAAGCTGCTTTTGTGAAAAAGGAATAAAGATTCTTGCGGAGCGTAGGAATACAATGCGTGCGGAGGTTGAAACCGCTGGACTGACAGGGCTTGCTCTGTCGGTTTAAGTTTGGTCTGTGAAACAAGCTGCCCATCGCTTGAGCGGTGGGCAGCTCACGGTGAGGATAGTGAAGAACAAGCCCAGCAAGTCCAAACTATCGATAGGGACGGAGCCAGGTATCGTAAAATCTACGACGATCTTTTAAGTATGCCCAGCGTCCCAATTTAGCCTTGACCTCTGGTAGAAAATCTTCTCGTTGATAGAGTTGTTCAATAAACTGCTGAGGGAATTAAGATCGGACTGCTCAAAAGCGGCAATGACTTTCGTCTGTTACGGGCAATCTCCCGCTCTGCCTCAGTGCATTGCTCATTGCTCAAAGCTGTTATAGGTTTTACCGGCACTGCCAAGGCGCAGCAGGCGAGGTCTGACCTCATGGACATGGAGGCTGTTATTTGACCAGTCCGGAAAAACCAGTAAAGGCAATGGAAAGTAAAGCAGCAGCAATAAAGAGAATAGGGGTGCCTTTGAGAAAGGCAGGTATGGGGCTTGTCCGGATCCGCCTGCGGATTCCGGCTAAGAGCAGGAGCGATAACAAAAAACCCAGCGCAACACCTATGGCATACACAATCGATTCAATAAAACTATAGTCATTACTAATCACATCAAAGGTTACCGCCAGAATAGCGCAGTTCGTGGTAATAAGCGCAAGATAAATACCCATGGACGAATACAAAGCCGGAGCCGCTTTTTTAAGATAGAATTCTACCAACTGTACGAGTGAAGCAATGACTAAAATGAAGACCAGTATCTGCAAAAATACCAAGCCAAGAGGTTCAAGTATAAAGTGGTAGAGGGGCCAGGTTACACAAGTCGCCAGTACCGTAACAAAAGCAACGGCAAATCCCATACCGACTGATTTATCCTCATCGCTGCTCATACCAATAAAAGGACAAAGCGCTAAAAACCGCATCAAGACCACATTATCAATTAAAAATGCCGCAATAAATATCTTAAACAGATTCATAATCCCTCCTCTCTTCCATTTCAAACGGCTACCTCAGTGCTGTTCAGTCGCCTGCTCTTTAGCTTTCAGTCGGGATTTTATCAGTAAATTGAGACTGATAAACAGAGCAAAGACAAAGAAACCGCCCGGCGGCAGTATAAAAAACAGTATGGGCTGGTAAGCATCCGGCACTATCTGAAAGCCTAAAAGAGCGCCGGTGCCGAGAATTTCACGAATAACCGCTATACCGGTCAAAACCCAGGTGTAGCCTAATCCCATGCCCAGAGAATCAAAAACACAGTCAAGCGGCGGCTGCTTGGAAGCAAAACCTTCAACCCGCCCCATGATAATGCAGTTGACCACGATGAGTGGTATGAAAACACCCATTGCAGCCGATAGTTCTGGAAACCACGCTTTAAGTACATAATCAATAACCGTGGTAAAAGCAGCAATAACAATAATAAAAATTGGAATTCGTATTGAGTTGGGGATAAGCTTGCGAAAAGTGCTGATGACCAGTTCTGACATGAGGAGGACGAAGGTCATAGAAAGCCCCATACCAATACCATTGGCAACTGCGGTAGTAACGGCAAGAGACGAACACAGTCCTATCATTAACATAAGAAGCGGATTTTCCCGTACCAGCCCGTTAGTAAATATCTTAAACAAGCGTTGCATTATAGCCTCCTGTGCTTGCTCTGCCGCCTATTGACCGGCAAAGTACTCGTGTGCTTGGGCAGCGCATTCTTTAACAAGGGTGCTGACCGCACGGCTGGTGATAGTCGATGCAGTGATCGCAATAATATCGTTCTTGACCTCAAAAGGATCCCGCACTGATTTTCCGGCAAACTGACCGGTAAAGGTGGTTTTTGTGCTTTTATCCACAAAATACGATGCTGAAGCTGCTTGAGCGCCAAGACCGGGTGTGTCTGAATGCGAGAGTATCTTTACACGGGTAATTTTATTATCAGTACCGATACCGACTAAGGCGGTGAGCTGACCGCCGTAACTGCTGATTGAAGCGCTTATTGCCATACCGATAACAGTACCGGCACGGCTTACCAAGTAAGTGCTGTTAAAGACCAGCGCCGGGTTAGCGCTGGTGCCGTAGCCGGCAGGCGCCGGTTCAAAGACCTCGCCATCTTTGAACAGCTCTTTGAGCGATGCTTCAAGGTCAGCCTGCTGCCTGTCCGCAATAATCGTCTGAGTGCCGTTATACACAAAGGCAAGCCCCACACAAGCTGCCATTGCATAAAGCGCCAGTACCAATCCCAATTTCAACATATCTTTCATCTGTTTTCCTGTCTTATAGAGTTCTCTTTTTAAGGAGCCAATAAAAACCACCGACCGCCCTTCTGTGCACCTCATCGTTTGACGTGTCCGTATTTCTGCGGCAGAAGCCGGTTGAGAAATGGCGTTGCTGCATTCATAATCAGAATACTATAGGTAACTCCCTCAGGGAATGCTCCCCATTTGCGGATCAGTACCGTGATAATACCGGCGCCCAGTCCAAAGAGCAGCTTGCCTTTAGTGGTAAGAGGCGCCGATACATAATCGGTTGCCATAAACACAGCTCCAAAGATGAGACCGCCTGAAAGAATACTGATAAGCGGGTCCATACCGAGGGCGAAGGACATAATAAAAGCTGTTACGATAAAAGCAGCCGGTGTATGCCAGGTTATGGTTTTTGTAAGCAGCAGGAAAAGGGCGCCGGCTATAATAAGCAGTATAGACGTTTCTCCAATGCTGCCGCTCGTTGCGCCAAGGAACAATGACCTGATAATACCGATATAATCAGGACTGGAATAGGCTTCAGTGCTGGTAATGCCGATGCTCGTGCCAAGTTCCGTAAGGGTGCCGCCCTGCCGGATGAGGTTAAGCGGCGTCGCCGTTGTTACCGCATCGTTAAGCGGTGCAAAACCAACCGGTTTATGCCAAGTGGTCAGTGCAACAGGAAAACTCATAATAAGAAAAGCGCGCCCTATAAGCGCCGGATTAAACACATTAGCGCCAAGACCGCCGAAAAATTCCTTGGCAACGACAATAGCGAAGATTGCCCCTAAAGCCGTCATCCACCAAGGCGTGGAGGGTGGAATGATCAAGGCGAGCAGCAAGCCGGTTACAAACGCGGAACAATCTTTTATCCGTATATCCTGCTTGATCAGCCTGCGAAAAGCCCATTCCGCTCCGGCTGCCGCCGCAACTGATACTATAATGTTGAGTAGCGCCGGCAGTCCGAAGAGAACAATGCCGAAGATCGTAACCGGTGCAAGGGCAATGAGCATGTTGCGCATAAGATGCCGTGTTGTTACCGGCGAAACAATATGAGGGCTTGATGAAAGTAACATTACCGTTCTGCCTTATGAAACGTACTCACTGTGTTTTGAGTACGTTTGCGCTTTATTTCCTGCTTCATCTCTGCTCATTGCACTACCGGCAGTCAGCGTATCCACAGGCTTCCCCGCCAACGACGGGCTTCGGTCGAGCCGACTCTGACTAAGGACGAGTGTTTTTAGCTGCAGCGCGGATGCGTACTTTTTGTTTTCCCAGACGAAACCGCTGCACTAATTTTATGCGTGCCGGACACATAAAGGTACACGCGCCGCATTCCATACAGTCAAGTAAACCGGCTTTGACAGCACCGTCAAGATCGCCGGCTTCAAGGTTATCCTTCATAATTACCGGGGCAAGATGACAGGCACAGTTACGGAGGCACCGACCGCAGCGTATACACGGCGATTCGGCATCAGATGCCGTCTCAGCAGCCGTCATCAGAATAATGCCTGAGGTGTTTTTTTGTATGGGAACGGACAGGTGCGGCACCGCAGTTCCCATCATGGGACCGCCGAAGAGTATCTTTTTAAGGCTGCTGTTATCAACAGTCATGAATTCAGGCGGAAGGTCGGTTAGCAGAGTCCCCAAAGGAGCGCGGATGTTTTTAGGAGTTTTGCAGGCGCCGCCAGCAACCGTCAGACCGCGGTCGATAAGCGGCTTGCCCAGATTAAACGCCTCGGCTATTGCCACCAAACTGCCGACATTCTGCACAATGCACCCTGTATCCATGGGCAAGCCTCCAGCAGGCACAACACGACCGGTCAAGGCGGTAATCAGCATCTTTTCGCACCCCTGCGGGTAGCGGGTTTTGCACAAGCCGACTCTTATGTCCCCCTTGTAAGCGCCGATACGCAGCTCACGCTCAATCAGCGGAATAAGTGCGGCTTTGTTATCTTCAATACCGATTATAGCCTTGGTAACGCCGGTAATGTGCATAACAATCGCCAGTCCCCGCAGCATGAGATGCGGATTTTCCGCTATGACTGCCTCGTCTGTGGTAAGGTACGGCTCACATTCAGCGCCGTTTGCAATGATAGTATCAATGAGTTTATGCGGCGGCGGGGACAGCTTAACATGGGAAGGGAACCCCGCGCCGCCCATACCAACAATGCCAGCCTCCCGAATACGGGTAAGCGCCTCTTCCCTACTCACGGTAAAAGCGTCAAGCGGCGGCATAAAATCAGTATCCCGCTCCTGAGCGGCGCTGCTATCACTTTCAATAATGACGCACAGTCCCTCAGTATTGTTCGCCTGTGTGTGCGGCTCTATCTTTTTAACCACCCCGGTAACGGAGGCATGGACCGGCACGGTCAGAGGACCGGGTTTAAGCGCATCAGCTATTTTTTGTCCGCGTTTTACGGTATCGCCGACGGTTACCATAACACGATTGGGTGCGCCGAAGTGCTGATTGATAGGAATGACAACCTGTTTCGGCAGCGGCACTCCTTCAACAGGCTTGCCTTCTGTAGCGTGTTTATGGGTTTGAAGCACTATACCAGACTTAAAGGTACTTACCGACATACGTATCTATGGTACTATACCCTCAGCGCAACCGTCAAGAGGTTGGTCTACCGACACGACCGAGCGCTCCGGTACTTCTAGTCGCAAGCGCACCCTGACAAGGTCTGCCCCTTGCTTCTCAGTGGTTAGTGGTTCGTCCTTGTATTGTTAAGTGTAAGATGTTTGCGCCGCTTGGTGCGAAGTCTTGATGTAGTGCGGCATCAAGTGTTGCTGCAACACTGCTTAAAGTGTTTAAGCAGTATTGCTTAAGGTGTTTAAGCGGGAAGGAAAGGGGGCGAGGTCTGACCTATATCGGTTCCGAGGTCTGACCTATATCGGTTCAATAGGCTGGCATAGGTTGGGTCAGAGGGCGAGGGGTGAGGGCTGAGTTGCCTGTGTTGCACGCAGTGTTTGCACCGCTCTGTGCAAGGTGTTTAAGCGGGAAGGAAAGGGGGCGAGGTCTGACCTATATCGGTTCAATAGGCTGGCATAGGTTGGGTCAGAGGGCGAGGGGTGAGGGCTTGGCGTGAGACGCTCTCTGCACTATGCGAGGTCTGACCTTCAGCTAATCCAATAAACAGAGGTTCCGGGCTGCGGGGCGTATAGGGCGCGGTTAGGCGCAATTTTGCTTGAAAATACTTGAAAAAAATACTAAATTGTATAGGATAGATGTAGAAATGCCTGTTCGAGGAAAAAGGAGTTTTATGAATAAAAATGTATCTGTTCTATGGGGAATGACGCTTGCTTTTTCGCTTATTGCCTGCAAAACAGTTGATAGAATGGATACTAGCATAGAGAATCCTTCTGTTTTTGTAAAAAGAATAGATAATAGAGGAGATGAATCGGTAAGAATATACATTGACGGTAAAAGAGTGGGTAGATTAGATAATGGGGAAATACAGTCGTATAATATTTCGGCGGGTGTTCATAGCATTTATGCAAATTATGATGGTGATGACGATAAAAATTCTGAAATAATACATTTTACGATAAATAATAACGTATATCATTTTTCTGTTGAAGTTATGTTTAATGAACGTAATAAATATGAGGATATAAAAATAGTACAGGAAGATGCTGTAATACAGGCAAATAATTTCGACATTGATGGTATAATAGCAAAATCATTTGCTATAATTTCAAGAAACATACCGGAGAAAATGATAGTAGCTGTTGTAAACATAAAATCTGAAGATAGTAAAACAAGCGAATATGTAATTGATGAATTAACATTATTGTTTGTTAATTCTGGGAAATACGATGTAGTTGATCGCGTGAGTTTGGACATAATTAGGAATGAACAAAATTTCCAAATGACTGGAGAAGTAGATGACAATTCAATAATATCAATAGGGCATATTCTTGGGGCCGGAGTTGTAATTACAGGAAGTATAGATGAGGAAGGAAATAGATTAAGGTTAAAAGCATTGGATGTAAAGACGGCACGAATATTAGCAATGTCATCGGAAGGAATATAAAAATAATGAAAAAGGAGCGAGCATGAGTATATGTATTTCTTTTGTAGAGGGCAGGACCGTGCGCTGTCCGGTGGGGACCTGCGCAGAGACGGTGCTTGAACAAGCCGGTATTGATACGGCTTCTACTGCTGCGATCAAGGTCAATAATGAGATACTGCCTTTGTCAACGCGGCTTGTGGTTAATGCGACCGTGAGCCTTGTAGCCCTTGATTCGCCTGAAGGGATGACGGCTTTTAGACGCTCGCTCCCCTTCTTATTAGCGGTTGCGGTGCGTCAGAGCTTGCAGCCGGTGCGCCTTTACATCGGACATTCTTTAGGAAACAGTTACTATTATACCTTTGCCGAGAGGACGCCGCCTGCTGATGAGTTGCGCTCATTACTGGTGCAGCTCAAAGTCGCAATGCAGGCATTGGTGGAAGCGGATATTCCCATACGCTACAGCCTGCTTTCGTACAGTGAAGCGCTTGAACTCTTTGAACAAAACCGGCAAATCAATACTAAGCTCCTCCTTGATGAACGCTCAGGATCGACTGTGCCGGTTAATATCTGTGATGATTTTGTTGATCTTTACGTTGAACCTCTCGTGCCGAAGACCGGTATGCTCAAAGCCTTTGATCTCAAACCTTACCAGCACGGTTTTCTCCTCCTGTTTCCGGGATTTGGCGGAGGCATGAACCTCGATCCTTTTGTTGATTCGCCGGTTATTTTTTCAGTTTACAACGAGTACAAACACTGGGGGCAATTCATGGGCGTGCAGGCAGTCGGGCATTTGAACCGGCTGGTATCAAAGAAAAAGGCAATTAAAGAATACATCGGTCTTTCAGAAGCTTTTCAGGCAAAGAAACTTTCTGAAATCGCAGACCGCATCTATGCACGTAGGGATAGCCTTAAAGTGGTGTTAATCTCCGGTCCATCAAGTTCCGGTAAAACCACAACCTCAAAAAAGCTCGCTATTACGCTTAAAGTGCTGGGTATAGAACCGGTTACCCTCAGCCTTGATAATTATTACCGCGGGGCAGATCAGACTCCCGTGGATGAAAACGGCGAGCCGGACCTTGAATGTCTTGAAGCTTTGGATGTGCCGTATTTGAACGAGCAGTTGCTTGCGCTCTTCCGGGGAGAAGAGGTTGTGCTGCCGGATTTTGACTTTAAGTCCAGCAGACGCCGTGAAACCGGCAAGCAGACAGTCCGTCTCGGTACGCGGACTATGCTGATCATTGAAGGTATACACGGTCTTAATGACGCTCTAACGCCGGCGCTTGAGAGCGGCTGTAAGTTCAAACTCTATATCTCCGCTTTAACCCAGCTTAACCTTGATGATCATAACCGAATCCCCACCAGTGATAACCGCCTCCTGCGCCGTATAGTACGGGACTACCAGTTCCGGGGAAACAGCGCAACCGACACGATAAAAATGTGGCCGAGCGTGCGGCGCGGTGAATTGAAACATATTTTCCCCTTCCAGAACAGCGCTGATGTGGCTTTTAATTCTGCATTAACCTATGAGCTTGCGGTGCTTAAATTTTATGCTGAGCCGCTTCTGCACTCGGTTAAGCCGAATGTTCCTGAGTATGCTGAAGCTGTACGCCTGCTCTCGTTTCTTGAAAACTTTGCGCCTATACCGCCGCAGTACGTGCCAGGACAGAGCATTCTGCGGGAATTCATAGGCGAAAGTGAATTCAAATATTAAGAGGGGGAGAGCTGTGCAGCCGGTTATTGATATTGGGGTAAACCTCATGCATCCTTCGTTTGACAAGGATCGGGATCAGGTCGTCAAGCAGGCGGAAGAAGCCGGTGTATCCGCGCTTATCATTACCGGCACTGATGCGCCAAGCAGTGCGGCAGCTTGTGCTTATGCCGCTTTGTATCCGGGGAAACTCTATAGCACAGCCGGCGTGCATCCCCACGATGCAAAAACATGGGACGCCGCTGCACAAGAAACGGTGCGCAAACTGGCACAGACAGGCGCTGCCTGTGCTGTCGGCGAGTGCGGGCTTGATTACAACCGCAACTTCTCTCCACCGGCGGTACAAAGGCGCTGTTTTGAGCAGCAAATAGCCCTTGCTGAAGCATGCGCCTTGCCGCTTTTTGTGCATGAACGGGATGCTTTTGCAGACGTCTCTGCACTCCTGCGCGCCAATCGGAGCAGCAGTGCCGCGGTGATTCATTGTTTTACCGGAACGGCATATCAGCTTGAGGAATACCTCGCGCTGGGCTGTTACATAGGTATTACCGGCTGGATTTGCGATGAAAGGCGGGGAGGGGCGCTTGTGGCATTAGTGAACCGCATCCCGCCTGATAAACTTATGCTGGAGACAGATGCGCCTTTTCTGTTCCCCCGCAGTCTTGGGCTCAAGGGGCGTGCTAGCAGAAATGAGCCGCGTTTCCTTCCCCAGATTGCCGGCTTCATTGCCTCCCATCTTGAGAAGGATCCGCAGGTTCTTGCACAGGAAACGTATGCCAACACCTGCCGCTTCTTTGGCATCGCTTTATAGCCTCTATAGGTCAGACCTCGGAAAAAAAGTACAAAAAATATTTTGCTCTGATTAAAGCAAAACGCAGAGTCGGCTCCATTATATAGGTATTATGGCATCGCATAATTTGCCCCGTGGGAGCACAGACCAAGGTCTGACCTATCATGTTACTTCAAAAGTAAACAGAGACGCTTTTGAATTAGAGCCGGATGAGATGAAAAAACTCTTTCTCATCGTGATTAAAGAGGCAATCAAGAAAGGTTTCAAGTTTAAGCTGTGGAACTTTTGCATCATGAGTAACCATTTCCATTTTCTCATTACGCCTGAAAAAGGGCAGAGTCTCTCTGAGATATTGAAGTGGATCAAGATGGTTTTTGCTATCAGGTGGAACAAGCGGCATAATAAGACTGGTCATTTCTGGGGAGACAGGTTTTTCTCACGCGAGATCAAGGATGAGAAAGACTTTTGGACTGTGTTTGAGTACATAGACCAAAACCCGGTTGCGGCAGGACTGGTGAAGAAGCCTGAACAATGGCAGTATAGCGGCGCGTATCGTATCATCGAGAACACAGCATTGTCAGCATTGTTTCTTCGGTAACTGACAAGCTTGGAGGACAGACCTCAAGCTGCTTTTGTGAAGGTCAGACCTCGCCTGCAAATACAGACATAGCGCCAATATGCCTTGAGCTTTAGCTTTAGGTGAGGATGAACGATATACTCTATACAGTATAGTCAGATATAGTCGAACAAAAGGAGTAACTGAATGAAGATAGGGAAAAAACTCTTCCTTATGATTATCACCTTGAATCTCATCGGTATACTGCTCTCTGTGGGCATAATATTGTATTTAAATCAAAAGCGCATGACCGCTCTCGTGTATAGGGAAATCAAAAATAGTAGCTCTGAACATACCCATGCTATTAAAGCATGGCTTGACAACCACCTCTACGCAACCTGTGCTTTCGGACAGGTTATGGAACGGATGGATCAGATACCCCCTTTAGAGCGGCGTTCCTTCTTTGCGCTTATGGTTAAATCAGGCGTTGAATCCGATTCGGATGTTCTTGGTGCGGCAATGGTCTGGGAGCCGAATGCCATCGACGGTCTTGACGCAGACTATGCCGGTCAAGTCGGAGCGGACGAGCAAGGGCGCTATGTTCCTTACTGGTCCAAAACGAAGGCAGGAGTCAGTATGGAAACATTGACCGGCTATGATATTCCGCTGGATGGAGACTATTATCTTATCCCCAAACAAACCGGTAACGAGCTACTCACAGGTCCGGTTGTCTATCCCATTGACGGGATTGATAGGCTCATGGTTACCGTTTCCGCCCCCATCAACCATGCAGGGCGCTTTGCCGGCGTGGTTACCCGTGATATTGCCATAAACCACATTCAGGAACAGTTAGAAACCATCAATCCCTATCCGGGCACCGTGGCAATGGTCTACAGCTACAACGGACTAATAGCCGGACACTTTGATAAGAGCAGACTAGGCAAACTCATTGAGCAAAGCGAAACCGATATTGTCGGCGTGCACTTGCCGCATCTTTTAGAGAGCATACAAAACAATCAAGTCTTCAGATTTACGAATTATATTGCAGGTCTCAAGAAGGAAATGGTCTTTGTCAGTATTCCTTTTTCAGTTGGCACAGGGACAAAACCCTGGTCCCTCATCGTGGGCATACCCACCTCTGTTATCTCAGCGCCTCTCTACCAAAGCTTAGGGATTAGCGCTCTTATCTGTGCGGTTATGGTCATCCTCGTTACCATCGGCGCTTTTTTCATGGCGCGCTCCATAAGTTCCCCCCTAGCTTATGCCATGACGGTACTCAAAGACATTGCCGCAGGAGACTTGACCCAAGAGATACGTGTTTCCTCAAAAGATGAAGTAGGCGACCTTGCCCGCTACTTAAACTTTACTGTAGACCATATCAAAAATCTTGTTTTAGCCATTAAACGGGAAGCCGATACCCTCTCTTTTACCGGCAGGGAGCTTGCCACCAATATGACGGAAACAGCGGCGTCCGTCAACGAGATAACCGCGGTTATTAAGAGCGTAAAATCTCAGGCTACAAACCAAGCTTCGAGTCTTAAAGACACGAATATGGTCATGGGAAAGGTTGTTGAGCATATAGAAATTATAAACGATCAGATAAAAAAGCAGACCGAATGTGTGGATTTTTCCTCTTCGGCAGTCGAGGAGATGCTGGATAATATCAAGAACGTCAGTCAAAGCCTTATAAAAAACGGAGAAAATATCACCAAGCTTGCGCAAGCCTCTCAAGTCGGGCGCACTGGTCTTGAGGAAGTAGCCGCCGATATTCAGGAGATAGCGCGGGAATCAGAAGGTTTGCTGGAAATCAATGCGGTGATGGAAAATATAGCAAGCCAGACTAGTCTTTTAAGTATGAATGCCGCCATAGAAGCCGCGCACGCCGGAGAAATAGGCAAAGGCTTTGCAGTTGTGGCTGATGAGATACGCAAACTAGCTGAGTCTTCGAGTGAACAGTCAAAAACCATCAGTGCAGTGCTGAATAAGATAAAGGGTTCTATAGACAAGATAACCAAGTCCACCAATGAGGTCTTGCAGAATTTTGAAGCTATAAACGAACAGGTGCAGACAGTAACGGATCAAGAAACGAGTGTGCGTAATGCGATGGAAGAGCAAGGGGTGGGCAGCGAATACATACTCGAATCAATAGGAAGCCTTAACGAGATAACCGGCGAGGTAACACGGAGTGCAAGCGGGATATTTGATGTCAGTCATGGGGTGATGAAGGAAAGCACGATGCTTGAGCATATAACCGAAGAGATAAGGCAGGGAATGCAGGAGATGGCTTCCGGAGCCGAGCAGATAAATAGTGCGATAAACCGGGTGAATGAGATAAGCATAGAGAACAAGAGAAAGATTGCAGTGCTGATGACCGAAGTCTCACAGTTCAAAGTAGAATGAACCACTGCTCCGTTGGAACTTACGGGTTGTAGTCGTGGACGGGCGGAGTGTTTTATTTTTTACTCTTGACATTTTTTATCAAAATACAGTAGAGTGTCTTTATTAAAAATGCCATCTTAGCTCAGTCGGTAGAGCACTTGACTTGTAATCATGAGGTCCCCGGTTCGACTCCGAGAGATGGCTTGAGATGGTTTTTAATAAAAAAAGGGGAGATTCCAGAGTGGTCAAATGGGGCAGACTGTAAATCTGTTGGCTCAGCCTTCGGAGGTCCAAATCCTTCTCTCCCCAAAAAGAGCCTCAGGGTATGAGGCTCTTTTTTTTGGATGAATAGTATGTCATTTTATGTAGACGGACTAAACTTTTCCTGTATTCGTTGTTCTTCTTGCTGCCGCCATGAAAGTGGCTTTGTTTTTCTTTCAGAAAAAGATTTATTAAGCTTAGAGCGCGCACTATCCTTGTTGCGTCCCCAATTTATTGCCCTTTATTGCCGGTGGGTTAGAAGCGGCTCACTACAGTTGCTCTCTCTAAAAGAAAAATCCAATTACGATTGTATTTTCTGGAAAGATGCCTGTTCTGTCTACCATGCCCGTCCACTCCAATGCCGCTCGTTTCCCTTCTGGGAATCTATTCTCAGCTCTTCCGATACATGGGAAGCAGCCACCCTTTCTTGTCCCGGCATAGGAAGCGGACGGCACTATTCTGTCGCTGAGATTGACGCATGGATAAAAAAACAAGATGATGCAATTCTTATTGAGAAGGTGGTATCCCATTGGTAATACGCTTTTGGGGAGTCCGCGGTTCTTTACCGGCGCCACTGTTGCCATCACAAGTGCAAGAGAAAATTGCCTTTGTGGTCCGGCATATACAAGCGCATGATATTGAAAGCACTGCAAGCCGTGAGCGTTTCTTATCAGAATTGCCGCTCTGGATTTTTGGAACTGTTGGCGGCAATACCACCTGTCTGAGTGTTTCTTTTGATGATGATCCTGCCAATCTCCTTATCTTTGACGCCGGCTCAGGCATTCGTGAACTCGGTCTGAGTGAAAGCCAAAGGGGAAAGACCGCTCGGCACTACCACATTTTTTTTTCCCATTTTCACTGGGATCACATCATGGGCTTACCGTTTTTTCTTCCTGCTTATAACCCGGCTAGCTCTCTTGATTTTTATTCACCAAAGCCTCAACTTAAAGCGATTCTGTCCAAACAGATGGAAATACCTTATTTTCCGGCAACTATGGACAGTTTTACGCACCAGATACTGTTCCACCATATAACCGGTTCAGTCTCCTTATGCGGCTCAACAATTTACTATAGAAAGATGTACCATCCAGGTGACTCGTATTCCTACGTTGTTGATGACGGACAGCACCGGTTCCTTTTTGCAACTGATGTTGAATTACGGGATGCTGATTTTTGTATCAATGAAGAAAACAAAGCATTTTTTCAAAATATTGATTTGGCTGTTATTGATTCTCAGTACACGCTTGAGGAATTCATTGAGAAATTCGACTGGGGGCATGGCGCCTTCAGTTCAGCCGTTGATTTTGCTGCGCACTGGGGTATGAAACACCTTATTTTATTCCACCATGAGCCTGTGTACCATGATAAAAAGTTATACGCTATTCTTAAAGCATCGGAAGACCACATAAAATCCCACAAGAAAGCCGGCTTACGCGTAACGCTGGCAACAGAAGAACTAGAAATTAGCATTTAAGCAAACGGCAGCTTTTCTAGCCATACGATCAAATAAGCATCTTAAAACAAAGTCTTGGAGCTCTGACCGAGGGGGTAGAGCCTTCTTAGCAGACAGAATGCAGCGTTTCTGAGACAGAATTAAGCGGCTTTCCTGAAGCCGTACGGTGTTTAGAGTATGGCGTTGTATTCGTGGACGACTTGTATTTCAGAGCGGATAGAGCCGTATATCTCGTTGGCGGCGATAAAAGCAGTATCGGCAAGCGGTGCTGAATTAGCTACACCGTAGAGGGTTGCCTGCCCCTGTGCTACGACTACTTCCAGAAAATGAAGCGGCAGCATTTTGTCGTACAAAAGATGGTGTTTTATGCGCTGACCGAGGATCAATTCTTGTATCCGAGTTGCGCCGTGCGCCTCAGTCTCAGCGGATATACTCTCGGCAACGACTGTTTTAATAAGCATGCACGAGATACGCGGCGATAAAGCACCGGTGTTGAATGCCAGATGATAGTTATCAGGGTCCTTCCAATCACTATCAAAAAAGAACTTGTGGAACCCGCTGCGATCCTGATCGCTTTGCTCAAGTATCTGTTTTGCCCTTTTTTCATCACAGTGAAAGTAACTCTTTACCCGTGCAATACGGGCAGCAAGTTGAGCGCCTAAATAGACCGACAAAACGCCTGGAACAGCCCTGAAAATCTCGCCTGCGCCCCTGCCTACAATAACCACATTACCACTTGCAGCTTCATTCAAAAGCGCCGTCTTCAGATAGTGTACATAATCGTCCCGATCTTGAGAGAGGGAGGCAAAAAAGGAAGGTTTGCGTTCATCGTATTTTTGCAACTGCTGATCCGCTATGCCATAAGATTTGATCTTTTCTTCTATGCTTTTTTTATTCGCTAGAGTGTAGCCGAGAAGTTTTGACAGCTCTTGTGCTATCTCATCACCTAATGCTGCTAACTCACGGGAAATAGTAATAATTGCCACGGTAAACCTCCTACTGTATAACCTGCGGTACCTGTAAAAGAATATAGTTCCTTATATGGCACGATGTCAATGAAAAGAATCCGTCCTCCCCCGCAAGCCTGCTTGCGGCGGTGCTTGCATGAGACTTGGAGCCTATGCTATAGTAGCGTTACTACAAAGGAAATAATCATGCCAAAAATTGAAGTAAACGAAGAGCTGTTTTATACCTTGGTCGGGACCCGCTTCCCCAACTCTCAAGCTCTGGAAGAAGCTTTGAGCTGCGCTAAGGCAGAAATAGCCGAGGACTCGGATGAGACTGTACCGGCTGATGAACGCATCATAAAACTAGAGCTTAACGATACTAATCGTCCTGATCTCTGGTCAACAGCCGGCTGTGCGCGCCAGCTCGGTCTTTATCACGCCGGGCGCACGTATAGCTACCCCTTTTTCTCACGAGCCGGCGCTCTGTATCCGGCAGAGAAGATCGTTCAGGTTAAAGTATCGGTTAAACAGGTGCGCCCGTATCTTGCTGGTTTCATCGCCACAGGTCAGGCAATTACCGATTCATCACTGCGCGATATGATACAAACGCAAGAGAAACTTGCCGGGAACTTTGGACGCAAGCGCCGCACCGTTTCCATGGGGCTTTACCGGACAGAACTTATTCAGTGGCCCATTATTTATAAAGCTGTTGATCCGGATACGGTATCGTTTGTTCCCTTACAGGGGGATAAGCCGCTGACGCTGCGGGAAATTCTCAGACAACACCCCAAAGGCAGGGAGTACGCCTTTATCCAAGAACATGAACCGCTGCATCCGCTTCTAACCGATGCGCACGGGGCAGTACTTTCCTATCCGCCTATTATCAATTCTGCTGACCTTGGCGCGGTGCAAGTTGGTGATACAGACCTTTTTGTGGAGCTTACGGGGACAGATTTGCCTTCAGTAACGCTCTCAGCTTCAATTATGGCTTGTGCGCTTGCTGATCAAGGTTTTACCATAGAGCCGGTTATAATTGACTATGAGTACGAAACTGATTTTGGCTCTCAGGTAAGAACGCCGTATTACTTTCAGGAACCGGTCTTTTGTTCGCTCGCGCGGGTAGAGCAATTCTTAGGTAAGAAGCTGTCGGGTGCTGAATGTGTTGCGGCTCTTGAGAAAATGGGCTGTAAAGCACGGGCTATCCGCGCCACGGAGCAGGGCGCCGTGCAGGAAGAAGAGGGCGTTTGGATGGAGCCGCCTGAATACCGGAATGATTTCCTGCACGCGGCTGATGTGGCGGAAGATATTATGATAGGACATGGCTTAAAAGCCTTCCCGCCGGTTCGTCCGGGGGATTTTACCATAGGGCGGCTTTCTCCTCTGACGCTCTTCAGCCGGACCATCAAAGAGCTGCTCATAGGCTTAGGCTATCAGGAGATGATCTACAACTACTTAGGCTCGTACAAGGATTTTGTTGAACGGATGCGCGGCGGCGCTGATACGATCATCCGTATTGCCAATCCCATGACGGAGAACTACGAATACGTGCGCAATTCGGTGCTTGCCTCTCTGCTGATAAGCGAATCAGTCTCAGGTCATGCCGCCTATCCGCACAAGATTTTTGAACTCGGTAAAGTTGCCTACCGGGATAGCACTGAAAATTACGGTACTGCCACGCGTCAATGCGTCGGTTTTTTGCACACAGATAGAGATGCTAATTTCAACACGGTTGCCGGTCAGCTTCAGACGCTTTTTTACTATCTTTCTTGTGAGTACACAGCCTGCGAGTCAAATGATCCTCGTTTTATTCCCGGTCGCAGTGCGGTGATTCAATGTGCTGGAAAAAAAATCGGCATCTTTGGCGAACTGCATCCTGAGGTGCTGGAAAACTTCGGTATTACGGTACCTGCTACAGCCGCGGAAATTGACCTTGATACCCTCCTCCTCATCAAAGCTTAAAATTCCTGCATACACGGGCAGGGAGCCGCCAGCTTCTTGGCACAGCGCCGAGGTCTGACTTACCCTATCACTACCCACTGATCAGTCAACTGATCAGGCTTAGAGAGGTCTGACCTATTCTGAAATCAAGGTCTGATTCTATTTTGACGGCGAGGTCTGTCCTACCCTGAGCTATGCGTATGCACCAATATTTAATGCAGAATTATAGAAGACGAGCGACCAATGCTGGTGGTATTTGATCATTGTGTAGATTTTATACGGACAATACCGACACTGTTGCCTGATCCGCATAGACCTGAAGATATAGACAGCAGC
>JAISMB010000020.1 GCA_031276945.1 Spirochaetaceae bacterium
GTCTGTAAGCCCACGAGGCACATTATGACTAGACATAATACCTCTATAAGGAGCTGACTCTGCGTTTTGATTCAATGAGCGCACAATATTTTTTATTTATTTTTGAGGGCAAGGTCTGTTCTATCTGTATCTGTATCTACCTTACTTTTCTTTTGACGACACCCCTAGAGTAAACCTTTATGCCGTGCTGAAGTGGACTCTCACTCTTTGCTAGAGTGAACTCTCATTCCTTGCTGGAGTGAATTCTCACTCCTTACTGAAATGAACCTTCACTCTTTGCTGGAGCGGCACACTAATCCATCATCGAGGTCTGACCTCTGACAGCAGTAGCAGCGATCTACCAACTATCAATCAAACGCCGTGAGAGAGAACCCGGACCCGGAAGAACTGGCAAAGCGCCGCGGCTGAACCATCGGGCATCTGCAATCTCAATGCCGTCAGGCTTAATCATACCGGAATCATAGCGGGCGGTAAAACCTATCATCAATGAATTAGGAAAAGGCCAGGGCTGCGAGGCATAGTAGCGGATAGTGTTGACCGTGATATTGATTTCCTCTTGTATTTCACGCATAACCGCCCTTTCAAGATTTTCGCCGGGTGAAACAAAGCCGGCAATAAGACTATAGAGCCCCGCGCTGAACGCGGTATTGTGGGCAAGCAGTATCTGGTCAGCGTTATTCGTGATGCGCACAATAACCGCCGGACTAATGCGCGGGTATTCTCTGCGTTTGCAGCACGGGCAGAGCCGAGCTATTTCATCAGGAGAATCTTCATTCCGGCTCGCACAATAACCGCAAAATTGCGATTGACGCCGCCATTGCATAACGTGATAGGCGCTGAGGGTATAGTCATCACAAAACGCTATTACCTGCCGCATTGACTGCACGCTCCAGCCAACGGGCAGCGGCACATCATCCGGCAGTTCGCCATAACACAAGCCCGGTAACTTGACAAGAGCAATATCTGCCGGTAATTCAAGGAGCGTATCAGGCGGATTTACCAAAGCATTATTCTGAAAAATAGGGAACATGATTAGTCAGACTGAAGTCTACTCCTGTAGTTTTGAATAGAGGGCAATACAGACCGTAAGCAGGGCAAGTCCGGTAACAATATAAACCCAGAGCGGCAGACTCCAGATATTATAGTCGCCGGCAGAGTTTAGATGAACAGACCTCTCAGCTTGCAGTACTGGCAGCTTCGTCTGCGGTCCAAGGGGCATTTTTTTTTCTTCCGAGGCGGCTGAATACCCACATGAGGGGCAGCCTTCCTTAAACGATGCCACCTCTCCTACAAAACCGCAGATCGGACACCGTACTGATGAAAAACCACGACCGCATTGAGGGCAGACCTCGGATTCTTGAGGAACTTCAGTACCGCAATTATCACAAAAGAATTTTGTCTGAGCCATAGTATGATTATCCGCTGGGAGAGCTTTTATCAGAACTTTTAGCAGAATCAGATGAAGCAGGTGCAGCTTGCGCCGGCTCTTTCTTTTGAGACGGTTCTTTCGCCGCTGTTTCTTGAGGCGCCTCTTTGCCGCTGTTTTTCTGGGTATCGGTAACATAAAAACCGGAGCCTCTAAAGATAACACCGGTTCCTCCATTGATAAGCCGGCGGATTTCTTTGCCGCACTGAGGACAGACTTTCAAAGGTTCATCATGTATGCTTTGAAAGGCATCAAAAGAATAACCGCAGACATTGCATTTGTATTCATAGGTTGGCATATACTTACTTCCTCTTTTTATTTCTTTTCTTTTTTAGAAAAAGATGCAAAGGTATTAAATAGTAACGGTATTTCTGTTTCAGACAAGGTTGCAGCACGAATAAGCAAATGAGTCCCTTCCTGAACGGGCGGATTAGTAAACAAAGCTGCAAATAAAACGGCAAGCTCCTCGTGCGCAAGAGGCTCCGCCAGATTTATTGAACGGCGCGCCAAAGAAAATACCGCAACCAAGCCCTTCGCCTGTGTCGTATGAAACAGTTCAAAATTAATATCCGTATCATAATAGTTCGGCAGCGGCGAGGGACGGATAACGATAAACGTATGTTTTGCCGGTATTTGGATAGGAATATCAAGCGATTCAAATATTTGATTGATTAAAGCCGCATCATCAAGCCAGAAAGCGAGGGCAGAATCGGCGGACAATACGGCAAAATCGTCCGGAATTGCGACACCGGGAGGGGATGCCAAAGGATCTCCGTCTGAAAGAAAGAGCTGGCGCGCATTAAGCGCCAGTGCAATCCGCTCATCAGCGGAATACCAATACGTGCCGCCTGAAGGCGAAGAGCGTTTCTTCCATTCAGAAGAAAAAGAGAAGGACATATTTGCCTTGCCGCTTGGATAGGCGCCGTCAGCTACGATCATAAAGTTTTGCGGCGCATTATCAGGATAAAAAGCAATCCATGCTGTTTCTGTTTTATCAATCATCTCAGATGCAGCGCGCAATTCTTTACTGTTTTTCAGGATACGTTCAAGGAGCTTACGTGCTTTACCAATATCAACAGCAGCGTAGACCGAAGCGCCCGGGGATAAAGGAACAAAACTGTGCGCTCCATCAAAAACTACTAATGAAGCATTGACTTTTGTCGGTCCTGTTGCGCAGGAAGAACTAACGAGGATAACAACAAAAAGCCCAATCATTGCATACATTATTGAAAATGCTCCTTATTCTTTTTCAATAACCGGATTAAACCCGATAAATCATGCCTAGTTTACCCGATTTCTATTCTTGAATGCAATCCTCAATTATGAAAATCCTCCAGTTTCAGATAGGATAGATCTCAGCTTCAGATAGAGGACAGACCTCGCCGTCAAAATAGATCAGACCTCGCCCTCGGATACACGAGTGCTTTCTTAAACTAAAGGTCTTGGGACTATCACGGAATCTGTGCATGAATACAGTGGCTAATTTTTTTTCATGTATAAACTCGCGGCTCTTGCAGTGAACACTCAGGATTGCACAGGCGAGGTCTGACCGCTGCCTTCGGATAAAAGCTCATTGACAGAGCTTTGAAGGGCGTGTTATGGTTAAGTATGAATCTTGAAGCTTTTAACCGTTTTGCCAAAGTTTTTCAAGAGGGGCAGATAATATTTTCTGAATTTGAGCCGGGTGATACGTTTTATTTGGTACAATCCGGTCAAGTAAGACTAATAAAGTTAATAGGCGGCATTGAAAAAATTCTTGATATATTACAGCCATCTGATGTCTTTGGTGAAATGGCAATTTTGGAGAATTCTCCCCGCTCTGCAACAGCTATTGCTGTTGATACGGTAACTGTGCTTGAATTTAACCGGCAGAATTTTGAAATCCTTATGCAGGGAAATCCGCAGATAGCAATAAAACTATTAAAAACATTTGTCAAACGAATTTATGATCAAAAAAAGCGTCTTATGATTCTTACCATTAAAGACCCTGCTGCAAAGATTGCAGCAGTCTTTCTTACACTTGATGAATTTCATCCGGCTGCCGATCCGCATAGTCCCTATCGTGAGTTTATGACGACTCTTGATGATCTTGCTCATTGGGCGGGAATGAGCAATACACAGACCAAAGATGTTCTGAGAAATTTTATCAATCAGCACCAGATAGAAGTGTATACGGATAAAATTCTTGTTAAGAATATCAATATATTTGAACGTTTAGTTAATACAAATCGCAAAAGATAAGGTTAAGCTTACTGTTTATGCGGCGCCCTGCACGGTTATCCATACCCTAAAGAAATCTTATTATGTGCCGATCTTGAGTATATTACTCAAAAAAATCAAGAGCTTTATTATTAAAGAAGGAATGGGGAGCGGGCAAAGGGCTGAAAGCTTCAGGGAAAGCAGTTCGGTTCATACTGCCAAAAATCTAAAATCTCATTCCTTATGAAGGAATAGTAACGTGGCCAATTACGGAAAACCGCGCATTTTAGGCAGAGTGATTGTATTATTACTGCTTATCCTTGTACTGATAGGCGGTGGTATCGTGTGGTTTGATTATCTTAATGTTATTGATGCAAAGACTCTGCTTTCACCACTCTACCACTTTATCGGTAAAGAAGGTCGCACCCAGACTGCTGTTCAAAATAAGGAATTAATTTCCCTCGATGCCGAGCGTCTTGCAGTCCGGCTTGAAGCCTTGGAATTACAGAAAATCGACTTAGAAAAACAAGAGCAGGACCTGCAAAATCAGCGCGGTACACTTGAGCAGATGGCGGCAGAATTAGAAGAAAGGCAGAAAGCATTGGATGAACAGGAACAATCGTATAATGCTCTGGTACAGGAATCCGAAACTAGAGAAAGGAACATTGAACAAAATGCCCGCTACCTAAACGGGATGCCGCCAGCACAAGCCGTTGCCATTATCATTAATATGGAAGATCAGGATATTATTGAAGTGTTCCGTAAGCTTGAAGAGATAGCCTTAGCTGAAGGAACAACTTCTATTGTGTCGTATTGGATGTCACTTATGCCACCGGAACGAGCAGCAGAGTTACAGCGCAAAATGGCACGGCAGCCTTCAGCACTAAGCTAAGTATATTCCGGGAGAGGAAAATGCAGATACCAGTACCATTAACGAAAATCCAATCTCTTCTGTCATTACAGAAGACAGGGAAAAAGACTGCCGCTGAAAAACGAGAGGTTTTTTCTCAGATATTTGAAACTATGCGTGCCAAAAAACGCACGCCGGCTATAGCGCATAAATCGGCAGCAGGGACAGAAAAGACGGTCAAAAAAACTGCTAACCCGGTACTCCATACTGATAAGCTGGTAAAAGCAAAAAATGATGAGATTTCCAATAATACCGATAATACCGAGATGCTTGTGGCGGCAGCGACTGCCTCTCAGCCTGTGCTTCAGACACTATCCGAGGTGAAAAATAAACAGAAAGATGGCGCAAATCTTCGTCTTGAACCGGCGATGCAAAAAGATACAGCGCAAGAGCAAGAGCCTGTAGTACTAAAAGATGCAGCTCTCAGAGATAAAGCAAAAGCCAGCACGGTAATCGCTAAAACCATCCCTCTAACAGAGGGTATGACGGCGGATAATGATGAGAAACTAAAAAATCGGGTTATCCCCAAAAAGGGAGATAGTATTCCTCAAGCGCAAGAGCCGGTAAAAAAGCCTGAAAAATCCCCTCGGATTTCAGTGCGTGATCTTCGGGGTGAGATTATCTCAGAAAATGCCCGACATAATACCGATACCGTATCTTTGCATCAATCACAGCAAACAGCGACAGCTACTGTACAGTCTGACTTGGTACTTGATCTGCGTTTTCATGCTCCATCACCGACTGTAGGAAACAACGCAACCGAATTTATAGAGGCGCATCAGTTTGAGAATCTGATCGCACAAGAATTACAGGATAATCTTTCAGGAGATATTGTCCGTCAAGCACAGGTAGTGCTAAGAAACGCAGATTCAGGGAGCATTCGCTTATCGTTAAAGCCCGAATCTTTAGGAACTATAAAGGTACATCTTGAAATGGTCGAAAATAAACTTATTGGTCATATTGTTGTAGAAAGCGCTGAGGTGCTTCGTGCTTTTGAACGGGAGGTTCATTCTCTTGAACAGGCATTTCGTGATTCCGGTTTTCAGACCGCACACCTTGATACAAGACTCGCCGGTGGTAATCAAAATGGAGCCGGTAGCGGACAAGATCACAATACTGGTCAATTTTTTTCAGAACGTCTAGCTGCTGCGTACGATAGTGTTGAGCCTGAATTAAGCTCTATAACCGGTGAACAAATGCGAGAGATGCAGCAAATAAATGTCTTGGTATAAGAGGAGTTAATTATTATGGAAGCAATTTTTTTAAGTCCGCAAGAAAAGGCACAGACAGCCTTGGAAGTGGATAGACTGAACAAGATCATACAAAAAGGCAAGCTCCCTCAGCAAAGTTTAGGGAAAGATGATTTCTTGAAAATACTCATTACCCAGCTTTCTTATCAGGATCCGACAGCCCCTATGGAAGATAAAGAATTTGTCGCTCAAATGGCTCAGTTTTCATCATTAGAACAAATGACCAGTATGGCAAGCGATTTTTCTAAAATGGCGGCTCTACTTTCTGGTACTGAAGCTACAGGTGCTTTAGGGAAAGGGGTGGAACTGCTTGATGGAGAGCAGCAGATAAGCGGCGTGGTACAGGCAGTTACCCGGGGAGCGGCGCCGGAAGTGTTGGTCAACGGTTCCTATTATCCGTGGGAACAGGTAACAAAAATAATGGATAGTGAGAATTAGGGAGGAAAATAGTTTATGATGCGGTCATTGTATTCCGGCGTATCCGGATTACAGAATCACCAGACAAGAATGGATGTGGTTGGAAATAATATCGCCAATATCAACACAACCGGTTTTAAGAAAGGGCGGGTTCAATTTCAGGATCTACTCTATCAGCAGCTTAAAGGTGCAGCACGACCTACTGAAGAATTAGGCGGCGTCAATCCTCAAGAAGTTGGTTTGGGAATGTCCATAGCGGCGATTGATACCATACATAATCAAGGATCTTTGCAAACTACCGGTGTCGTAACTGATCTTGCAATTTCAGGAACCGGTTTTTTTATCCTCAAAGAAGGGCAGGAATTTTTATATACCCGTGCCGGCGCCTTTGGTGTGGATACTAATGGGACATTGGTCAATCCGGCTAATGGCATGAAAGTACAAGGCTGGATGGCGCAGGATATTGATGGCACTCAGATCCTTGATGTATCGCGTACGGTCGAGGATTTGGTTATTCCGGTTGGAGCAAAAGATCCGGCAAAGGCGACAACTATCGTTGATTTTGCCTGTAACCTTGACAAGCGTATGCTGGAGATTCCGGAGAATGCAACAGCATTAGAGGTGCGCCAAGGAACGTGGTCAACGACGATCAAAGTCTATGACAGCTTTGGCGATGAACATAGCTTGCAGGTTGCATTTACCCGCATACCCGGCACTGCCAATAGTTGGAATGCGGCTGTTGCGGTCGATCCGGAAGCAGAAATTCCCCGGAATGCTGCGATAGGTTTTGGCGATGCGCCTCCCGCAGCCGGCGATGCGGCTGATTTTACCATAAACTTTTCTAACAATGGGACTTTGCTCAGCGCTGTGGATGGTGCCGGTAATATGTCCGGTGAAGTAGCAGGCGCCCGCGTGGTAATGAATGTCGCCTATGATGTACCCAATACCGATCCTGATGCAGAAGGCGTACAGGTACGACAAGAATTTGCGCTCAATTTAGGCACGGTTGGCGGCTTCATCAATTCGATTACGCAATTTGCCGAAACCAGCACTTCAAAGGCTGTCTCTCAAGATGGTTATACCATGGGCTACCTGACAGAATTCAAAATAGATCAGAGCGGTACTATCAACGGCGTATATTCAAACGGCACAAACCGGATCATAGGGCAGATAGCTATGGCAACATTTGCCAACCAGAATGGCTTAGAAAAAGCCGGCGATAGCAGCTTTACGGTATCCACCAATTCCGGCATGGCAAATATTGGTCCTGCCTTTACTGCTGATAAGGGGAAGATCATGTCAGGTACCTTGGAGATGTCCAATGTTGATATGGCAGAACAGTTTACCGACATGATTGTTACCCAACGCGGTTTTCAGGCAAATTCCCGTACGATACAAACAGCAGATCAGCTTCTTCAAGAACTTTTGAGCTTAAAACGATAGGTAGAGCAAGCTTATGATTTTAGTAACCCGTCTTGATGGGCAGGAATACTATATTAATCCACACCAGATCGAGTACATTGAATGTAAGCCGGATACAACACTGCTTATGCTCTCCGGTAAATATCTCATCGTCAAGGAAAAAGTGCCGGTCGTTATAGATCGGATTGTTGAATATCGCAGACGGATCGGTGGGTTCAAAAATGAGGAGTAGATTTTGAATATAGCAACCATAATAGGCTTAATTGGTGTATTTGCTATGACCGTCATGGCAGTTTACACTTCAGGCGGTTCCATAATAACGTATATGGATTTACCGTCATTCCTTATGACTGTTGTTGGTTCGTATTTTGCTATTTTTACCTTTACCAGTATAGCTGAAGCCCTCGGTATGTGGAAAACCTTTGGTATTGCTCTGGGGACTCGGACCTATGATGCTAAAGGAATCATTACTAAATTGCAGTCCTTTTCTGAAAAAGCTCGACGAGAAGGACTGCTTTCACTCGATGAAGAGCTTGAAGACCTTGACGATGACTTCTTGAAAAAAGGAATGCGCCTTGTTGTTGACGGTACGGACGGCGCTATTATCCGCGACTTGCTGGAAAATGAGTTAAGCCAAATGCAGGGGCGGCATTCTGATAAAATCGGGGTCATCAATATGTGGGGAACACTGGCGCCGGGTCTTGGCATGTTAGGAACGGTTGTCGGTCTTATTGCCATGTTACAAAACTTAGCAGACAAGAGCGCTTTAGGACCGAACATGGCTGTCGCTCTTATTACCACACTCTACGGCGCTATGATCGCCAATCTAATCTGTATTCCGATTTCAGGAAAGCTCAAAGCTTATGATGCTGCTGAAACCCAACTGCGGGAGCTTGAGATTGAAGGTATTCTTTCTATTCAAGCCGGCGACAATCCCCGTATGCTTGCGTCAAAACTGCTCTCCTACCTCGATCCAAAATCACGGCATGATATAGAACAACAGATAGGTAAGGACTAAAAAATGGCAAAAAAGAAAAAGAGAGAAAGTGAAGGAGTAAAGGGCGATTGGATCGTAACCTACTCTGACATGGTAACTTTGTTACTCTGCTTCTTTGTCGCTCTTTTTGATGTCACTGAAGCTGTTCCTAGTGAGTTAGCTACCCTCTTCTCATCATTGAATAATATCGGTATGGGCGCTTCAACCGGCGGTAACACAGTTTCAGTTGGTAAAATGGCAGAGTTAGGCAATACTATTGCGGCGCTGCCCTCTATGGATCACGGGCGTTCACTAGGCAATGCGACACGCCGGGCGCAGTCTCTTTTTAATCCAGAAGTTAAATCAAATAAAGTTACCATTACCCATGATGAGCGCGGGCTTATCATCAGTCTTGCCGCTGATGCCTTCTTTGATACAGCAAGCGCCCGACTTAACATTGAAGAAACGCGCGATATATTTCTCCGGCTTGTTACTTTACTCAATGCTGATGAATTACGCGGCAGAAAATTTCGTATTGAAGGGCATACCGATGCGGAACAGCCTGATGCCTATGGTCCGTGGCAAGGTTCAAACTGGAAACTATCGGTTGCCCGCTCAATTTCAGTTTTGGAATTTATCACTGCGCTTGGTGTTGATGAAAACCGGCTTATGGTAACCGGTTATGCCAATACTGCGCCGGTTGCCAAGAGCGATACGAGAGAAGGGCGTGCTTACAATCGGCGGGTAGATATTGTTATCTTGGATGACGGACACCTCTAAAAACGGGGTCTGTAGAGGAAGTTGCGGTACAAGAACTGCTCTTGCGTAAAAGTTAAAGGGATTATTGCCTGTAATAACAGGCTTATCACAGGTAATAAAGGTCTTAGAAGCAAATAAGGGTCTTATCCCCCATGATAGGGAGGAGAGAATGAGTATAAGAGTGGCTTCCCGCCATAACTGGGATATAGATGGACTTATCAAAGAAATTGAGCAGCCGCAGGTTAAGGCTGTGATTTATTTCTTTTCGCTTGAACTTGAGCGCTTTGAACCTCATAAGGCGATCAAACGAGCGTTTCCTTCTGCCGCTTGTATAGGTGCTTCTATGTGCGGCGGCTGGTGTACGACCGGTGCAAGTGAAAAAGGTATCATAGCTATGTCATTGTCTTCTGATGAGGTAGAAGAAACCTTCATTGCTTTGCAGGAGGGGGTCAAGAGCGATCCGCTCCTTGCCGCACAACAGATCATTGCCGATCTGAAGCGGCAGATAGGCTACCGCACCATCTTCCCCAACACCTATCTGGGGCTTGTGTTTTTTGACGGATTATGCCATGGCGAGGTGCTTATCAAGCGTTTTACTTTTGAAAAAGGCTTTAATCTGAACTTGGTAGGAGGGGCTGCCGCAGATGAGTTTGCGTTTGAGAAAACCTTGGTGAGCGCCAATGAAAAATGCTCCGCTGATGGGGTTGTGCTTATGGTTATGAAAATGAAAATACCATTCTTCTGCAATCACTATGTCCATTGCCTACCGACCACTACCTCTTTCATGATTACCAAAGCTGATCCAATTAACCGCATCATCTGGGAAATAGACGGACAGAACGCCGCTGAATATTACGCAAAAATTGTCGGCGTTTCAGGGATGGATAAGCTCACCGCATCTCATTTAGGCAAGAATCCGCTCGGTATCGTTTTAGGCGATACGATTTATGTACGCGCTGTAGATAAAGTTATTGATGGACCGGCATTAAAGATTAATTGCTCCCTAGAAGAAGGAACGAAGGCGACTCTTTTGCGGTGTGGAGACATCATCGGTCAAGCCTATACAGCGCTGGAAGAAGTAAAGCGCCAGTACCTTACTGCTATACAGGGAGCGCTCTTGTTTAACTGTGCGCTGCGGTATCTGGAACTCCAAGAACTTAACCAAGTAGCGGAATTTAATCGGGTCTTCCAGAATATTGCCTTTGCCGGTTTTAATACCTTTGGAGAAGAGTACTTTACCCATCATAATCAAACCCTTACCGCGGTCTTTTTTGGAGGTTGATCCATGACTACACCCCTTACGGCAGCGCCGCAGGAGCAAAAATCTGCACACAAACAGGATAGTTTCAGCTATAGAATGAAACGGCTGGTTCATTACATAACCAGCAAATTCAAGATAATGATGTTTGAGATCATCTCTCACAGCCACCTGCTGAATAGCACTATTATCTATCTGTATGACGTCTTTTCCCGCATTTCTAATATGATGCAAAAGACTAACGCGTCTTTTCAGAAAAACTCTGAAACCTTGGTAAGTGTGTCCAAAGATAATCAAACCTATATAGAAAAGGTCAATCATAACTTTACCATTATTGATAAAACCTTTGATGCTTCTTTTCAGCTTACTGACGCCCTGCACAGTATCGCCAAAGTTACCGGTGATAACCTTACGGCTATCCATAATATTGCCGAGCTGACCAATATACTCGCCCTCAATGCCTCTATTGAAGCTGCGCGAGCAGGAACTGCCGGCAGGGGTTTTGCGGTGGTTGCTCAGGAGATTCGTAAACACGCAGCTACGACCAAAGATGCCATAGAAGCCATCTCTCAAAACGTTAAGCAGCTCTTAGTACACATTGAAAGCCTCTCGAAAAAAATGAACAGCATGAAAGATGAGGTTAAAGAAGGGAAGACTCTGATGCAGCGCATGGTTGAATTAAGCGGTCAAGAGTCGACTATGCTGATGAATATCAATACCGATATAGCTGCCATAGAAGAAACCTTTCAAGAATATGAGCGTATCACCGCTACGATGGAGAGAATGCTCGAACAATCAAATGTCTCGAAGAGCGATATTGAACAGATACTGTTCCTCATTCAGGACAGTATGGAAAGTATCGAAAAAGTAGAAGACAGTTATTAATCATCCTTTTGGCAAGCACACCTCATAGCTATAGAGAACTCTCACTACAACCTCAAAACCCTCTGGAGTGAGCCTTCACTCCTTGCTAGAGTGAGAGTTCACTCCTTACTAGAGTGAACCTTCACTCTAGTAAGGGTGAGTGAGTCAATCCAGTAAGCAATTAAAGGTACTACCAGTCTTTGTGCCGTTATGCAGAAAAGTCCAAAACCTCTTGACAAAGCGATAACAATAGTATATTTTCATATCGATATAAAAATATCTATATCATTAAAGGTCATAAAAGGAGGGCGCAGTGGCAAATTCCGATTCGCCGATCTCTCTTG
>JAISMB010000069.1 GCA_031276945.1 Spirochaetaceae bacterium
CAGAAATGACCGGTCTTATGGTGCTTCTTGTTCCACCGAATAGCAAAAACCATCTTAATCCACTTGAGTATTTCAGAGAGACTCTGCCCTTTTTCAGGCGTGATGAGAAAGTGGAAATGGTTACCCATGATGCAAAAGTTCCACAGCTTAAACTTGAAGTCTTTGGAGGTTTTAGCTTCTCCAATCACGGTGAGAAAGAGTTCTTTCATTTCATTTGGCTCTAATTCAAAAGCGTTCCGGTTCACTGCCGAAGTAACATGATAGGTCAGACCTTGGTCTGTAAGCCCTCTGGGCAAATTATGACTAGACATAATACCTATATAATGGAACTGACTTTGCCTTTTGCTTTAATGTCGGCAATATTTTTTGTACTTTTTTTCTTTTTCTGAGGTCTGACCTACTCTGCCATCGAGGTCTGTCTTATCCTATCCTGTTATCCCGCTGCGCTTATACCGGATTGGATTCAAGGACCGGTAGCAGCTTGCAATCCTTTTGCGGCACAGGCAGCGTAATAATAAAACTGCTGCCCTCTCCGAGCTGTGATTTGACCATGATTTCCCCGTTGTGTTCCCGAATTATCTTATACACCAAGGTTAAACCAATGCCTGAACCGGTTGTTTTGGTCGTAAAGTAAGGCTCAAATATCTTTGCCATATTTTCTTCCGGTATCCCGATGCCCGTATCGGAGACCGTCAGGATAACTTCAGTATCGTGCATCTGGGTTGTGATGGTCAAAAGACCGCCCTGTGGCATGGCGGCAATAGCATTCTTAATCAAGTTAAGCAGGGCTTGTTTTATATACCGGTCGTCAAACTCTATATCAGCGAGCGTGTCCTCAAGCATAAGCCGAAATTCAATCTGCGCGGCGTCTAATTCAAAGGCGACAAAGTCAACCAGCTCTTTAATAAGCGCATTCAGGTTCCCCGTTTTGAATTCCATATCCATGGGACGGACGGCAAAGAGAAAATCAACGACAATATGATTGAGCCGGTCAATTTCTTCATTGACAACATCGAGGTACTTGTTGATGGTTTTGAACTGATCGGGCGGATACTGTTTTGTGTCAGCGGCGATGGATTTTTGGATGAGCTGTATGTGAATAGAAAGGCTGCCCAAGGGATTTTTTATCTCATGGGCAACACCCGCTGCCACGGTTGTAAGGCTTGCCAGGTTTTCCATGCGCCGCAACCGCGCCTCACGACTGCGCTTTTCAGTAATATCGTCAATATAAATGAGGGAGCCGGAGACCCGCCCCTCCTGCACAAGGGGTAGGACACTGATACTCAAAAGCCGCAGTTTCCCCTTGTGTTCCACGGTAAACTCCCGCTCTATGATCCTATCACCGGACTGTAAGACTTCCGCAAGGAATTCGCTCACCATACCGTCGAGGACAATATGCCAGAGAAGGTCAGCGCCTGAATCATCGGCAATGGGCAAAAGCAGGTGGACGTACTTGTTCGCGAGAATAAGGCGGTATTGCGTATCACAGACGAGAATACCGGTATCAAGAGAATCGAGTACCGTCTCAAGCCGGTTAATCTCATTCGCCGCCGACATCAAGATGCTGCGTATTTGTTCCGCGGTGAGCTTGTTTAATTTTGACAATGCCCGTCGTAAAAATTGTCTCATAGAGATAAGTATAGCCCTTTTGAGCAAGAAGTATAGCTCAAGACCCCCTAATTCAGGACGAATTCAGCGCCGCCGGCATTCAAAATCCGTGTCATAGACAGTTTCTTGCAATCTTTCCCTGCTCAATGCCGCTCTTTTGCCTTATCCGCCATGGCTTTATGGGTAGAGGTGAGGCAGGGGCAGAACTGTGCGCCGGTGCAGAGCGGCGCCCTTTTATCCTGCCTGAGCCGTTTATGGTTCTTGACGGCTGATGAACGGCGTGCTAGGCTTGGTACACTTTATATATTGAGAGGAACATTATGAGTATTGTGAAAAACATTCCGCCTCTGGCGAATCTTCCGTGGGAAGAGCGTCAAGGAGGCGGCAGTTCTCCCTTGTGGCGCTATTCAGGCAACCCGGTTATCCCGCGCAACCTCACTACCCATGCCAATAGTATCTTTAACAGTGCGGTTGTGCCGTTCAAGGATGGTTTTGCCGGCGTCTTTCGCTGCGATGACACCTCGCGCCGGATGAATATACACGTCGGTAGAAGCAAAGACGGGCTGCAATGGGTTATTGAGGATGAGCCGATCCGGTTTATAAAAACCGCCCCGGACCTGCCTGATTCCGAGTACAAATATGACCCCCGTGTCGTCTGGCTTGAGGACCGCTTTTATATTATCTGGTGCAACGGCTATTACGGACCCTGTATTGGTATGGGCTGGACCAAGGATTTTGAGCAGTTTTACCAGCTTGAAAGTCCGCTTATGCCCTTTAACCGTAACGGGGTGCTTTTCCCGCGCAAAATCGGTTCAAACTATGCGCTCTTAAGCCGCCCCTCTGATTCAGGACATACCCCGTTCGGCGATATTGTCTACAGCGAAAGCCCGGATATGACCTATTGGGGGAGGCACAGGCACGTTATGGCGCCTGCCGGCGGCTGGCAAAGTACCAAGATAGGCGCGGGACCTGCACCTATTGAAACGACCGAAGGGTGGCTCTTGTTCTATCATGGTGTCCTGACGAGCTGTAATGGATTTGTCTATGCTTTTAGCGCGGCGCTCCTTGATCTTGATAAACCGTGGCAGGTGATTGCCCGCGCCCGTCCCTACCTTATCTCGCCGCAGGAACTTTACGAATGTGTCGGTGATGTTCCCAATGTTACCTTTCCCTGTGCGGCACTTGTTGACGGACAGACCGGACGCCTTGCCATCTATTACGGATGCGCGGACAGCGTTACCGGTTTAGTCTTCGGCACTGTTGATGCAGTGGTAGACTTTGTGAAACAAAACGCCCTCTGATCAAGCGCCGAACGACTGGAGCGGCATGTGCCGACCGTACCGGGGAGCGTCAGCGTTTCAGTCCGAGCGAGACGGCTTTTATAAAAATATCGCCCAGATACTTTCCTTCCCGTGCCGAAAGACCGGCGCGGGCTATCATATCCTGTAAAAACTCTTCCTGCTCCTCTCTGCCCGGTTGCTGATAAAACCCCAAGAGCGCCAAGGACTCGCTTATGGTGCGGACAACTAAGGCAATCGCCTGCTGATCAAGCGCCGAGCGACCGGAATTGACCGGTTCAGAACCCAAGGCACAGAACAATTCATAGGCATAAATCTGTACCGCATGGGAGAGGTTTAAAGAAGGAAAAGCCGCTGCGGAGGGAATAAAAGAGGTTAGCGTACAGGAGCGTAGTTCGGTATTCTCAAGACCGCTGCGCTCGTTGCCGAATACCAGCGCTGTTTTTCCGCTGCGCCCCCGAAGACTGTCGGCTAATTCTAACGGATTGAGGTTCAGGGATTTACGCTTTGCGCCGCGGCGCCGGGTTGTTCCGACTACCAAGCTACAATCCTGCACCGCTTGTGGCAAATCGCTGAAATGCTCGGCATGTTCCCATATATCCTCAGCATGAACTGCCCGTGTGCGTACCTGCGTACTGTCAAGCGGCTCAGAATCAACAATACGCAGAAAGGATAAGCCGGTGTTCTTCATTGCCCGGCACACAGCCCCCACGTTACCAGATTCCTGCGGTCGTGAAAGAACGATTATAATATCGGATAAGTGCATGGGAAAAGCATAGCACAGGCGGCTCTGCTTGCAGAATACCGGTATCGCCAGAATCCTCTGTGCCGCGCCTGCTGTTCTTGATGTTCTCTAGTTGACAACCGCCTTATCCATAGGCTAGAATCCCCTTTGTGGAAATGGGGAAAAAAGTACTTATCGTGAGCGATGGTACTGCATCGACTCAAATCATGGTACAGAGATTAGTCAACTCACTTACCGGCGCTGCGGTAACGATTCGCAGTGCCGCTGACTTTCTTGCCACTGATCTGCTTGCGGCAGAAGGATATTTCTTGGGGTGTGAATCTCCTTATCCGGTTTCTTTTGCATCATTTGAACGGGTACTCGGTCATATCAACTTAGTCGGACGTCCCTGCGGGATTTTTTCGCCGGTTCAAGAGAAGGCTCTGGAATACTTGGCACGAATAGTATTTGATTCAGAGCTGGCTTTATACCCGGTTCCGTTTTTCGGCGATAGTGCAGAGGATATCGCTCAATGGGTAAACAGTGTGCTTGCGTATAACGGGAGCGGCACTGTGTTAAGAGAGGTATAAACGTGTGTATCATTCCTATTGCAAGCGGTAAGGGCGGGGTCGGAAAATCTCTACTTGCAGCTAATCTGGCGGTTGCCTGCGCTCAGGCGGGGAAAAGAGTTGTGCTGGCGGATCTTGATCTGGGAGCATCGAATCTCCATTTAGTTCTCGGATACCAGTCGCCCAAGGCTGGCATCGGCAGCTTTCTGAACAATATCCAATCTGATTTTTCCCTTGTTATTGCAGAAACGGATATTCCGGGTTTGCGTTTTATTCCCGGCGATCAGGAAATTCCGGGAACTGCCAACCTTAAACCAATACAGAGAAACGCCTTGGTACGTAAGCTTTTGGCGCTGAAAACAGATACGGATATTCTTATCATTGATCTGGGCGCCGGCACTCACCAATCGATTCTGGATTTCTTTCTATTATCAGGACAGGGTATTGTGGTTACTTCGCCGGCGGTAACCGCCGTGCTTAATGCGTATGTTTTTTTGAAAAATGCTGTGTTCCGGCTCATGTATACGCTTTTTGCCAAAGGCAGTGAAGCCAATGCGTATCTTGAAAAGATTCGCAAAGAAGGCGGCGGCGCCGCCGGCGCAAACAAACTCTACATTCCCCGTTTGCTGCCTGAAATACAAAAGATCGATCCGGTTTCTTATAAGAAATTTGTCGAACACTTGGAGCATTTCCATCCGCGGCTGGTTACGAATATGCTTGAAGACCCTAAAGAAGCCGAGGTTGCTATGAAAATCCGCCGTTCGTGTTCAGAGTACCTTGCGCTTAAAATTGAATACCTCGGTATTATCTACCGCGATTCCATCCAGAATATCAGTCTTTCCTCCCGTGTTCCTATCGTTATTTACAAGCCGGCTTCTATTCTTTCGCAGGGAATTTACCGGATTGCCGATAAAATTTTACAGTCCAGCGAGGATCAGTTTGTATTAAGCGATCAGGAATTAGCGGGGAGTTTTCAAGAAACCGGCATGGAAGCAGAAATTGATTTTGAAAATAAAATGGAATATGTGGAGGACCTTCTGCATACCGGCGCTCTAACGCAGGGCGATCTCATCGAAACGGTCAAATCACAACAATTTGAAATTTCTAAACTCAAAAAAGAAAATAACTTCATAAAGCTTAAGCTATCTAAAGCAATCACACAGGGCTTTAAACCTTAAAGCCGCTCTTTCATTCAAAGAGCGGCTTCATTCTGCACAGGGTCTGATGTCTGACTTACTACCCTTTAGAGAGCGGCTATCCGAGCAAGTTCAAGTAGCCGCTTATAGTGATATTCTATAGCATCTTTGAGCGCCGCATCAGTTGTATCATCAAATTCCGCTCTTATCATTTCAAGACTGGTAATACTTTTTTTAAGGTTTCTTTCAAGATGCGGAGATTCACAGAACCAATAGCCGTTGTTGTCATGATTAAGCCTGATAGAACCGAGGACTTTATTCTTTTTTTTCATGCGTATAGGCATGAGAACTAAAGGCAGCATTTTGACTATCTTTTTTAGATTATTTTTGACCGTGAACCGGGTTTCTCGTATGTTACCTGTTTCATCAAGGCTTTCAATATCCAGCAAGGGAGCAAGCGCCAGTACCAGATCGAGCTTCTCCCCTTCAAAAATTCGCAACACATCATAGGTAATGACGGCTTTGTAGGTAGGCCACATACCAATGAACGGTTCAAGCTTGTTTTTCAGCGGTCGGAGCTTCTTCCACGGAAGGATAACCTGCTTCTTTTTCTTGAAAACCTCAACCGTAAACGTCTCGCCCTGTATGTCTATTGCCATGGTTTGGCTTTCTTGTTTGACCGGCTTTTTTTTACGCGACTCTTCTCCAAGAAAGGGGGCAAACAGCTTCGCGTCTATGCGGGTAAGGATTCGTTTTGAAATCGGCGAGACAGACATAGCAAACATACGGCTTGTTTGTACAATTTCGCCTGCAACAATGTAGCGAGGATTGCTATGCGCTAAGGTGGAGCCGGGGTGTATGACTATACCGTTTGCCCGAAGGCTTCGATAGGCGCCTTTGAATTCCGGATCCTGAATGCAGACAAACTGCACGAGGGCGCGGGTAATCACACAGAGGTAATCTTCAACCGAGCCGCCTGATGAAACTGGCACGCCAAGTTCGCTGGATACTATCTGTTCAAGCTGTAAGCTTATGTTGATAATTTCAGCCATTATCCGGCTGTCAAGGTAGTACTGTTTACAAAACTGCGCTTTGTTAGGAGCGGCTTGGTAGCGGTCGTAGAGCCTGATATAGGCAAGAAAATCTCCATCTTCATCAAAAAAATATTGATGCGCTTGACGAGCCTGAGCTTCTTCGCCTAAGGGTAAGAGGTAGGGGCTTTGTGTTGAAAGAAATGCAGATGCAATAATAGCTTCTTGTAAAACTTCAGGATACTTGAGAATTGCCTCGACTATGATACGTGAATGTCGCGGCGCCAAGGGAAGAGCGCTCATCATTTTTCCGATATAGGACAGACTACGAGTAGGAGTGAGCGCATCAAGTAACGATAAGGTTTCAATGGCAGCAACAAAAAGCGACCTATCAGGCGGTGAAATAAAATCAAAATGCTCAAAATCAGTAATACCCAGATCCGCCATTTGCAGGACAACTTCTGATATATCGGTACGGTAGATTTCTTCCACTGTAAAATCAGGACGGCTTTCAAATTCCTTGCGCTGATAAAGCCGGTAACACGTGCCTTCCTGCGTACGACCGGCGCGCCCTTTACGCTGATTAGCGCTTGCTTTGGATATGGGTCCCTCGACAAGGCTTGAAGTATGGGTTATCGGATCGTAATAGTTGTATTTTGATTGTCCGGAGTCGATAACAGTCGTAACGCCGTCAATGGTTACCGAAGTTTCCGCTATATTGGTCGAGATAATGACTTTAATTTTACCCTCCGGCGCCGGCTCAAAGACCCGTTCTTGTTCTTCTTTGCCGAGCCGTCCGTACAAGGGGAGCAGGTGTAAGTCCGGCGCGCATGCGCATTTTTCAAGCAAGACCATACATTCTTTAATCAGTTTTTCGCCGGATAAAAAAACCAGAATATCACCGGTTCTTTCTTCACTCATAATACGTTCAATTAAGTCAGCAACTTTTTGTAGTAACTGGACATCATCGTTTGGACGCCGCGAGCGATACCCTTCATCATCCTCAGGGTAATCCTGTCTCGCTTCGTAAATCAGCGAGACAGGATACACAATGGCGTCAATGGTAACAATGGGGCAGGAGCCGAAGTACTGAGAAAACACATGGGCGTTTATGGTTGCTGAAGAAACAATAACCTTAAATTCAGCCCGTGTCTCCAAAACCCGTTTCAAAAGTCCCAAAATAAAATCAATGTTAAGGCTGCGCTCGTGTGCTTCATCAACAACGATAACATCGTACTTTGAAAGCCACGGGTCCATCTTCATTTCTTGAAGGAGTATGCCGTCCGTCATAATTTTTATTTTGGTTGAAGGTTCGGTCTGGTCTTCAAAGCGCATTTTATACCCGATGGTGCCGGGGATAGTTGTTCCCATTTGTCGGGCTATGAATTCACAGACCGAAAGCGCTGCAATACGCCGCGGCTGTGTTACGCCAATAATTCCCTGCTCACCATAGCCGGCTTCGTACAAAATTACGGGTAACTGCGTCGTCTTTCCAGAACCGGTAGGACTCTCTACCACGATCACCTGATTGTTACGAAGGGCGTCTAATATTAAATGTTTATGTTGATAAACCGGAAGATCAAGATAGTTCATAGGTTATGATACCAAAGAACTATGAATGATGAATAGTAGTACGAAAGCGCCGTTTATGGTCTTTTCTGTATGGAAAGCAGAGTAAAGCAGAAAAGCATACGCTCTATCCTGCATTGGCATGATGTGTGGTTCTAACTGCTATGGAGGTCTGTCCTCCATACCGCATCCCCAAGCCGTTTGTCTATGTAGTTGTAAACAGTTCAGAAACCTTTTTCGTCTTTTTGTCTTTAGACAATACCCTGCTGTCTTTAGACAATGCCCCGCTGTCTTTAGACAATGCCCTGCTGTCTTTAGACAATGGTTCATTCGTTGGCAATCTTAGGGTGTGTCATCAAAAGGAGAGGGAGATAGATCTGAGATAGAGAGCGGCAAGAAAGGAATCAGAACGTTGAGCAGAGCGAGTAGTACTACCTCTCCACTTTCATAAAAGCAGCTTGAGGTCTGTCCTCCATGCACTATCAGTTACTAGAGAGACAACCGTCATGATCCCATGTTCCCGATGGTATGCACCGCTGTACTGCCATTGTTCAGGCTTTTTCACCAGTCCTGCGGCAATCGGATTTTGATCAATGTAGTTATACACAGTCCAAAAATCTTTCTCATCCTTTATTTCGCGTGAATAAAACCGATCTCCCCAGAAATGACCGGTCTTATGGTGCTTTTTATTCCACCTGATAGCAAAAACCATCTTGATCCACTTCAATATCTCAGAGAGACTCTGCCCTTTTTCAGGTGTAATGAGAAAGTGAAAATGATTACCCATGATGCAAAAGTTCCACAGCTTAAATTTGAAACCTTTCTTGGTTTTAGCTTCTTCAATCACGGTGAGAAAGAGTTGTTTCATCTCATCCAGCTCTAATTCAAAAGCGTCTCTGTTTACTTTTGAAGTAACATGATAAGTCAGACCTTGGTCTGTTAGTCCACGGGGAAAATTATGACTAGACATAATACCTATATAAAGGAGCTGACTGTGCGTTTTGCTTTAATTAGAGCAAAATATTTTTATTTATTTTTGACGGCGAAGTCTGTCCTATCTATCTATCTTTGACAATTTTGACTCATTTAATAAATTTATAAAATACCCTCTTTTTAGCTTTGTGAAAGAGGGAGCGCCAAAGCTGCACGAAGGATACGCGGAGGAGAAGAAGCGGTTGACTAAACATGCGGGTTTATGGTATGGTTCTTTCTGAAAACGGGATGTAGCCTAGGGGCTAAGGCACTTGCTTTGGGAGCAAGAGATCGGCGGTTCGAATCCACCCATCCCGAAAAAATAAAAAAAAATGCGGCTTACAGGGTTACCCCGTTCTTGAACAGAGCAATTTCACGATAATCATAACATTCGTTCTTAGTCAAAGTACCGTCTACGACCTGTAGCAGCAGCGCAAAGAGCGCATCTCTGACCGCTGAGGCGTCCTCGGTCAAAAGACGTCCCGCATCAAAATCTATCCATGCGCTCTTTTTTTGCGCCAGCGCCGTGTTGCTGGCTATCTTAACAGTCGGCACAGGAGCGCCCAGAGGCGTTCCTCGACCAGTGCTGAAAAGGATGAGGTGCGCACCGGCAGCGCTCAAGGCAGTGGTAGAAACTATATCGTTTCCCGGTCCTTCCAGAAGCACTAAGCCCCGCTTGTCGGATGGTTTCAGACGCTCACTGTAGCGGTATACCCCCCTGATAACAGCCGCTCCGCCTTTCTGCACGCAGCCGCAGGATTTTTCTTCCAAAGTCGTAATACCGCCGGCTTTATTGCCCGGCGAGGGGTTCTCATAGACGACTTGATTGTGCGCACGGTAATAATTCTTGAAGCCTTCGATCAACGCTACAGTCTGGTCAAAAACCGTGCGGTTCTCGCACCGGTTTAAGAGCATGGTTTCAGCCCCGAACATTTCCGGCACTTCGCTCAGAATAACGGTCGCACCCATGCCCGTCAGTATATCGCTCATCCAGCCGATGAGAGGGTTTGCTGTAATGCCGGAAAATCCATCAGAACCGCCGCATTTCATGCCGACCACCAGCTCTGATGCGGGCATTTCCTCCCGCCGCGCCCCATCAGCAACTGCGGCAAGCCTTTTGAGGTGCGTTATACCCGTGCCTATTTCATCCTCTTCTTCTTGGCAGTTGAGAAAAGCAATGCGCTCCGTTTGTTGCGCATACGTTCCCAGAAGATTTTTGAACTGTTCAGGAGTGTTATTTTCGCAACCCAGCGACACGATCAGCACGCCGGCTGCATGGGGATGGCGGGCAAGATTGCTTAAAATCGTGGCAGTTGCGGCATGATCTTCCCCCATTTGCGAGCAGCCATAGGGATGAGTCCACGCAAAAACAGGAAGGTTCGGATGGAAAGCCGATATATTATTGACTGCCCAGCGAGCAAGTTTTTCTGCGGTCTTGTTGACACATCCGACTGTCGGGATGATCCACAATTCGTTACGGATGGCGATGCTGCCGTCAGAGCGGCGGTATGCCTTAATCAGCGGCGGTGCGGCAACGCAGGTATAGGCAGGGAACCTAGCAGGACAAGGGTAAGTCTCTGCTTCGGCGTGCAGACGTGTCTGCATGTTGTGCGTATGTACCCATGATCCTGCTGCTATTTGCTGCGAAGCAACCCCGACAACAGCGCCGTATTTGATAATCGTTTCACCGGCGCAGATAGAAGAAAGGGCGATTTTATGACCGGCAGGAATAGAATCACGCGCTTTGAGCGCAGGAGCAGTGCCGGTTAGGGAGATTTCCGCACCCTTTGGAATATCCCGTAGCGCCACCGCAACCGTATCGTTTCTTTGTATCTGTAAAACTGTCTGCATACCGTATCCTATGATTGCCCTACGATGGTAGAAAGCACCTTGCTAAAACCGTCTCTCCAGAGAGCGCCGAGGAATTGCGCAACCGTCTCTTCAAGGTCGGCATACACCGTCAAATCTTCACCCCACCAGCCGGTAAGACTTAAAACACGGTGAACGATACGCCGCGCATCCTGCTCTGTACCGGAAGAGGTTTCATACAATGCGGCAAAGGTTTTGAGAATATCCTCATCATCTTTGATAGGATAGCTTTCAGCCCCCCGCATGCCGGTCAGCGCACTGTTCTCAAAATCCTTTCCCCGGTAGAATGCTATCAGAGCTGCGCATGAAAAACAAAGGGCAACCGGCAGCTTCTTATTTTTTCTCACAAAGCCTATCAGAGACGGCAGGATGCGTGTTTTGAATTTTGATACAGAGTTGAGCGTTATTGAAAGCAACTGATGCTTGATATAAGGATTGGCAAAACGCTCAAGGACGGCATCGGCGTACTGTATGAGTTCCGTTTGACTGCCGTCCATTGACGGAATAATTTCTTCAAAAATACATTTTTTCATAAAGGCAGAAACAAGCGGATCATAGATACAGTCTTCAACGGTATTTAAGCCGTACTGAAAAGCAGCCGGCACGGTAGCAGTATGTGCGCCGTTCAAAATACGCACTTTGCGTGTCCGGTAAAAACTCATGTCATCTGTCCAAATGACGTTCAAGCCGGCTTTTGTTAAGGGAAATGCCTCAGTATGATCGCGTTTTGTTTCAATGACCCAAAGATGAAAAAGTTCTGCTGTATCAAGAAGCTGATCTTTGTAACCGATCTTTTCCCAGAGAGTCGGGATTTCTTCCTGACGCGGATAGCCGGTTACAATACGATCAACAAGACTGTTGCAAAAGTCGCATGAATCAAGCCATGTCCGGAATGTATCACCAAGACGCCATTCTGCCGCGTATTGTTCCACAAGCGCTTTGAGCTTTGTCCCGTTTTTATCAATAAGTTCGCAGGGAATAAAGATCAATGCTTTAGATGGATCTCCCTGAAAATACTCAAAACGCCGGTATAAAAATGCGGTTACCTTAGCTGGAAATGATTTTTGCGGTTTATCTGCAAGTCGGTCATCAGCATTATAGGCAATACCAGCTTCTGTGGTATTTGAAACAACAAAACGTAGGTCCGGATTTTCAGCACATTTGATATATTCATCAAATTGTACAAAAGGATTAAGACAACGGCTTATAGAAGTAATAGCCCGCAATTCCTCTTGTGTCGTATTGGCTTTTACCCCACGAAGAATAGTCGTATACAGCCCTTTTTGTGCCTGTATTACCTCCGATAAACCCTGCCCAATCGGTTGCACGATAACGACATTGCCATTAAAATCCGTTTTTTCATTGGCAATATCAATCTGCCAATCTACAAAAGCCCTCAAAAAATTGCCTTCACCATATTGAAGGACTTTTTCAGGTCTCTTCACTGTTTGCACACAATCAATAATTGATTTCATAAAAAAAATCAAGCTGCAACAGCCTGCGGGGGTTTCGTTCCCGCCCTCCTCTTTATCAGTTCTATCAATTCCTTCACCGAAGGGCTGTCTGTCCATGCCGTCAAACGTCTTTCCGTTTTGCCTTAAAGCGTTCGTCTTTTCAATATACTATTCTCTGTTACTGCTTTGTATTCCCGCCAATCACCCGTTGTCTTGCAGAAAGATCGTGCCAAAACCGGATATCTTGATACGCATTCAAAGCGAAAAGCTGCTTGAGTTTAGGCATTTGTGACGGATCCGCTTCGATAAGAAGCGAAGCACCCGGTGCAAGATAAGCAGCAGCTTGTGCGATCAATTTTCGGATAAGAGACAGACCGTCAAGACCACCGTCCAGAGCAATAATCGGTTCATGCTGTACTTCAGGTGGTAGCAGCTTGATAAGATCGGTAGGAATGTACGGCGGATTTGCAGTGATGAGATCAAAGCTGCCGGTTATATGCTCAAAGAGATCACTGTGTATAAACGTAATCGCATTTTCACAGAGTAATCGCGCATTTTCCTGTGCCACTACCAATGCGTCTTTGGAAATATCAGAGGCATAGATAGTACAACCGGGGCGCTCGTGTTTGAGGGCTACTGCCACAGCCCCTGATCCGGTACAGAGATCAAGCACGGTACTCTTTGAATCTGGTACAAGCAATGATAAAGCTGCTTCTACTAAAGTCTCGGTTTCCGGACGGGGAACAAGAACCGCCTGTCCCACCTGAATATCAAGCCCCCAAAACTCCCGCCGTCCTATAAGATAGGCAACGCATTCGCCGCTACATCTGAGTTCCAGCAGTGAACGATAGCGCTTGTACTGTTCAAGGCTAAGCTGCTCAAAAGGTTCTGAGGCGATAAGAGCAGTTCTGTTTTTGTGCAGTACCTCACCCAGCAGTACCTGTGCATCCAGTACCGAAGTCTCAATACCGGCACTGTGCAAATCTCGTGCAGCTTCATAAAGCGCTTTACGAATAGTTACAGCTTGCCTCGTCATCTTTAACGCTCACCTTTGACATATTTGTTTACTACCTCATCAAGCTGATGAGGATCCAACGGCTTGGATAAAAATGCGGTAAAGCCATTGGCAAGAAAATTGTCTTCATTACCGATAAGCGCATTTGCTGTCAGTGCTATAATAGGCACTGTTCGCGCATAATCTGTTCCAATTTTTTGCCGTATGTACTGTGTCGCTTCTATACCATCCATTTCCGGCATCATGTGGTCCATAAAAACCGCATCATAATGCTGCTCTGCACTCTGTATCAAATCTATGGCTTGCCGTCCGCTTGTAACACAATCAATGGTAAACCCATAAACCTCCATGATTCCCTTTGCAACTTCAAGATTTATCTCAACATCATCTACAACAAGAACCCGCCGGTCAGGCATCTGGGTATATGTTTCTATTTTTTCCTGTTTTTCCTCTGTCCATTGGAAATGGCGTATACTTTCAACCGTCTTTTTACCTATACCGGTACTGTCAACAATACTCTGGGGGAATGTTACGGTAAAACAACTGCCGCGCCCGTACTCACTTGTTACGCTGATTATCCCTTCCATAAGCTCAACGAGTCTTTTTGAGATCGAAAGTCCTAGTCCTGTGCCTTCTATTGCATGATGCGCCCGCAGATCCACCTGCGTATAATCAGAAAAGAGACGTTCCAGGTCTCCGGAACGAATACCTATGCCGGTATCCTTTACACTCATACTAAGCAGTGTTTCATTTCCCTTTACCGTGTGGCTCACGTTCATAGATACGGTTCCTTCTTTTGTGTACTTAAACGCATTTGACAAAAGGTTATTGAATATTTGCTTTATCCGCAATTCATCGCCGTACAGTTTCACCGGCAGCGTTTCATCAATAGTAAGATCAAAGGTAATCGGCTTGTTACCTATCCTCAAAATGTTTAATTGCACGGTATCGTTGATAAGACTTGATGTACAGTATTCACTTTGCACCAGTTCAAAGTTATGAGATTCGATTTTAGAAATATCTAATATATCGTTAATAATACCCAAAAGATTAGTGCCGGATACGCGTATCTTTTTAAGGTTGTTAAAAGTTTCTGCCGGTAATGTTTTGCGTAATTCTATGTCAGTAAGCCCTATGACGGCATTCAGCGGCGTACGTATTTCATGACTCATAGTGGCAAGAAAGGTAGTTTTTGACTGAGAGGCGGCAAGGGCAGCTTGTGTTTGTTTTTCTAATTCAGTAACAGTTTTTTCAAGATCAGTCTTTGATTGACGGAGCTGATTGTATAAATCACCAAACTGCCGCGCTAGAATGAAAGCTGCGGCAACCACAAAGATAAAAAAAGCATACTGAAGAAAGCCGAATGGTTCTTCAAAAAAGAGTAGGGCAACAAGCTCCGCTAATCCACTCAGAAACAGCATAGTCGTGATGATAATAAAGTTACCGAGGATAGTGTTTCGCATATTGGTCCAGTACACGGTGCATAATGATTGCGTCTTTCCTGTGCTTTTGAGCATTTTCCACTGTCTATAGCCGTCACGGATAAAAACATAAAGTGTGGTATAACCGTACAGGTACAATGTAAAGAAAAGGCTCAATACTTGAAATACAACAAGAGTATCTTCTGTATACTGCAAAGAAAAAAAGAACTGTGAGAGAGCCAGCGCAGCACAAATACCCATGTATACCTTAGTTACTACCAGTGTTTTTCGATAATTCAGATAATTGAGAAATATAAAGATTAAGGATGGTAGTAGGTACAAAGAGGCGTATTCAATACGCGTGGTGATATTTGTATCGGGAAAAAGCCGGTATATAAAGTTGGTGCGGGTGAAAAAGTAAATACCTAATAATGCAGAAAATATGCCGAAATAGCAGTTGTATTTTTCATCCATGCGCATACTGTAGAGCAGAAAATGGTAAGCGCCTAAAAAGATAAAAACTCCACAGATCATATATAGAATCATTTCGTTACTGCGGCGAACGATAGAATCGTAAAAACCAAGGTAATACTCGGACGCGTAGAACAAACCAGTAGAAATGTAAGTTGGATCGCCTATGATTCTCAAGGCTATAGTGTTAGTGCCTGCTCTCAAAAAAGAAGGATTTAGTGGAAAATACACGTTACGATAAACCCTATGGGAGTTAATAGTACCATCTTTTGAGCGGTGGAGCTGTGCTTGAACTGATACGCCATTGACAAAAATTTCCCAGTTATCACCTATACCGGAAAAAAACAGTCCCGGCAGTTTTGAGCTTTGATTCAAAAGAAGATCGGCGTTGAGCTTTTCAAGCATAAAAGGAATAACAATTGTCCATTCTTGATCGATTCTTTTACGAGGAGATAAAAAAACACGGGATGGTTTTGCTTTAAGGTCAGTATTGGCTATGATAAGTGGGATTGCTTTGTGGGATGGGGTTGGCTCAAAAATGCTCCATTGATCATCATACGTCTGCACAGTGTTTTGATTAGAAAGGTCTTTTATTATTTCAAAATCAAAGCCTACTTTTATGTAAGCCGGATAGTCCCGTAAGTTTATACGCCACGTCTCATCCTGCGTACAGGAGACACAAAGGGCAGTAATGATAGTACATACTATGATGGTGCAACCGGTCATACTAAGGGCCTTGCTTGATTGTATAGCATAGTCGTGTTTTTCATATACGTCAAGAGCACCTCCAGACTGTCTTGTATTTCAGCCACTTAAAAAGCACGTTCTAGTTTTTAAGAACACTATGCAGGATTAAAGATTGTAGTATAAGAATTAAAGAGCAATAGGGGCAGACCTTTGCCCGCCCCCATCATCTGTCTTATTGATCAGATCCCTTATCTTCCTTGTTGTTAATACTGCGTACTCGTTTTTTTGTCATTTTCACTACTTTTTCTTGAACAAGAGGTTCACACAAAACAGAGGACTCTGCAAGTCTTTCATTGTTCTGCATAACTACCGGCTCTTCAGTTATGATTACTGCCAGATTTTTATCAGAACCTGTTGGTTTTCCATACTTTCTTATGGCTAACGATTCTTCAAGTGCTTTTGTTGCAGGTGATTTTTTGGTGGAACCGAAAGGTCTACCGCGCTTTTTTGCAATTACAGGCTCCTCAAGACTTACTACAGCTTGCTTTTTGGTGGAACCGAGAGGTCTGCCGCGCTTTTTTATAATCACAGGCGCATCAGACATTATTATTGATTTGGTAGCGGAGCCTGAAGATTTTCCATTTTTTGGCGTCGTTGCCGATTCTTCAGTACTGCCATTTTTAAGCACCGCTTGGGCGCCTGCAAGACGTGCTATCGGCACACGGAAGGGAGAACACGATACATAGCTCAAGCCAGCACGGTAACAAAAGTCAATAGTAACCGGATCCCCGCCATGTTCACCGCAAATACCGATTTTCAGGTCCGGCTTAACACGCCTCCCTGCTCCAACAGCATGCCGTATAAGAAATCCTACTCCTTTTTCATCTATGGATTTGAAAGGATCGGTTTCCAAGAGTTTTTGTTCAAGATACGCAGGAAGGAAACTTGCAATATCATCCCGACTAAAAGCAAAGGTCATCTGTGTTAGATCGTTTGTGCCGAAACTGAAAAAATCAGCATGTTGAGCTATACTGTCGGCAAGGAGAGCTGCGCGTGGTACTTCTATCATAGTACCGATTTTAACTGGCACTTTGATCTTAGCTTCATCAAACACAGTCGACAGAATGGCTTGTATACGGGGTTTTAGTAATGCAAGTTCTTTTTCATCACATACAATCGGTATCATGATTTCAAGATCAAGAGGAATTGTTTGCTTAAGGCACTCAACAGCGGCTTGAGCTATAGCTTGCGCTTGCATATCGTAAATCTCAGGATAGGTAACAGCAAGCCGGCACCCGCGATGACCTAACATGGGATTTTGTTCTCTTAATTTTTCGAGCTTGGGCGTAAGTTTTTCAGGCGATTCATTGATGTAGGCAGCAAGCTCTGCAATCTCTTCATCAGTATGAGGGACAAATTCATGAAGAGGCGGATCTAAAAGCCGTATCGTAACCGGTCGTCCTTTCATTGCGGTAAAAATACCGGCGAAATCCTTTTGCTGAAGCGGCAGTATCTTTTGCAAAGCAATTTTACGCTCTTCAACACTGTCAGCTACGATCATTGCCCGAAAGTGTATGAGTTTTTCTTTGTCAAAAAACATATGCTCTGTCCGGCACAGTCCAATACCCTGCGCACCAAAGTCAAATGCCCGCGCTGCATCTTCCGGCAGATCGGCGTTTGTCCGTACTAAAAAACCTTTAACAGATCCTCGTACCGATTTTTCTCTGACCGTATCGCACCAGCCGAGAAACGTCTGCATATCTTCATTTATCTCCGGATCCACAAGGGGCAGAGAGCCTTCGTACACAAAACCGGTCGTACCATCAACCGTGATCCAGTCGCCTTCTGCAAAGGTCTTATCGCCAATTCTTACCGTTTTTCCGCTCACACTCACCCCTTGTGCGCCGGCTACACAGGGTGTACCCATACCACGCGCTACAACCGCTGCATGGCTTGTCATGCCGCCGGTTGCGGTGAGGATTGCCTGAGAAACTACCATGCCGCCTATATCCTCAGGGCTGGTTTCCTTTCTGACCATAATGACCTGTTCACCGTTCTTATGCCATTCTTCAGCAGCAGCAGCAGAAAAGACAATACGACCGCTACCGGCCCCTGGTGAAGCGTTTAACCCTTGGGTGAGAGCTTGTGCTTTTTTCAGAACGTTGGGATCAATGCGTGCATGTAACAACTGATCAATATGATCCGGACTCACGCGTAAAATCGCTGTTTCTTTATCAATGAGCTCTTCTGTTACCATATCGACCGCACATTTTACCGCGGCGTGTCCTGTCCGCTTGGCGTTTCGTGTTTGGAGAATAAACAATTTTCCTTGGTATACGGTAAATTCAATATCCTGCATATCACGAAAATGTTTTTCTAATTTATCTTTAATAGCAACCAGTTCATCATAAATAATTGGATTGTTCTGTGCCAGATTAGCTATTTTTTCAGGCGTTCTGATACCAGCTACGACATCTTCGCCTTGGGCATTCATTAAATATTCGCCGTAAAAGACTTTTTCACCAGTTGAAGGATTGCGGCTGAAACACACGCCGGTTCCCGAATCATTGCCGAAATTCCCAAAAACCATTGCCTGTACATTTACTGCTGTGCCTCTAATATTTTTTATTTCATTGATTTCCCGGTATTTAATTGCCCGTTCATTCATCCATGAACCGAATACTGCATTAATTGCCCCCCATAATTGGTCGGAAGGTTTTTGTGGAAAATCCCTGCCGGTATGCTTCCTGACAATATCTTTATAATTTTTAACTATTTCTTCCAGATTTCTTGCTGTTAATTCAGTGTCCAATTCGATCTTATGCTTATTTTTAAGCGCATTAAGCGCATCCTCAAATTTTTCATGCGGCACCTGCATAACGACATCACCGTACATCTGAATAAAACGCCGGTATGCATCCCAGGCAAAGCGTGGATTACCGGTTTGATTGATTAACCCGGTCAGTGCTTTATCATTCATGCCGAGGTTTAAGATGGTGTCCATCATACCCGGCATAGACACAGGAGCGCCTGATCGTACTGAAACTAAAAGCGGATCATCCGGATCGCCCAGTTTTTTCCCCATCAATTTTTCGAGTTTTTTTAATTGTTTCTGTACTTCTTTTTCAAGCCCTTCAGGATACGTCTGATTATTTTCATAATAGGCGGCACAGACATCGGTAGAGATGGTAAAACCCGGTGGGACAGGAATTTTTAAATTAGTCATTTCTGCTAAATTAGCCCCTTTTCCTCCCAGAATATCCTTCATTTGCGCATTACCCTCGGCTTTGTTTTCACCGAAAAAGTAAACATTTTTAGACTCGGAATCATTCTCCATAAATAACACTCCTTCGTTATTTTAAATTCTCAAATACCTTTTTGAGAATTTATTAAATTATTATCTCTATTTTATCGTAATCTAAAAAAAAAGAAAAGCTAAATTTCGTAATTTTTCAAAAATTTTTCACAATAAAAGCAGAGGACAGACCTCGCAGGCAACTGGTGCGGTTACCCAAGGAGCGGGTCCTGTGAATTTTTCAGCTTAAACTCTAGGAATTCTTATACCGGCGGCGCTGAGAGCAGAGACCTGCTTGAAACAGATAAACATATTCTGCCTGCACCGTACCGGCTGATAGCGCCTTAGGGGGCAGTAAGCGGAGGGACTCGTCAGATGGGCGCTTATATGTTATAGTCTTGTATCATGGATATATGGCAAGAAACAGGTTTTGTACGGTTTGCAGATATTGATCGCTCTGATCGCATCACGATTGCTGCCGTGTTCGCCTCTTTTCAAGAAGCGGCAATCAATCATGCCGAGCATTTAGGCGCAGGTCGTGAGGTACTTGCCCAGTGCAATCAGGCATGGATACTGTCGCGCTTTTCGCTCATTATGGATCACCGTCCACATTACCGGGAACCGCTGATCATTCGTACCTGGCCGCGCGGAACGGAACGGCTCTTTGCGGTACGTGCCTTTACGCTGCTCAATGAACAGGAAGCGGTGCTGGTGCGCGCGACAAGCTCATGGCTTGTCATTGATACGGAAAAGCGCCGTATTGTGCGCCCTCAGACTGTTACTGCTACCATGCCGCTCAATGAAGGCATTGATGCACTTGCTGAACCGGCGCTGGCGCTTGCAGAGCAGCCGGACTTGAAAAGCGCCGGCACCCGTACCGCGCTGTATTCGGATATTGACTATAACGGTCATGTAAACAACGTCCGGTATATACAGTGGATTGCCGATATAAGCGATCCGGATGTTTTAGAATCAGTCGATGCGCTGCGTTTTGATATTAACTATCTCAACGAGCTGAAAATCGGACAGTGTGCGGAACTTTTCACCGCTGAAGGGGCGGAGCGCTCTCTTGTCTATGCAGGCAGACACGCAGGGCAGACCACGTTCCGCGCCCGTTTACGCAGAGACTCAAGCTGCCTTTTAGGAGAAAATCATGCGCATATCCCTTGAACTTGTTCCCCGCACAGTCTGCTCATTAGAGTCGAATCTGAGCTGCGCTGCACAATTCAATCTCATAGAGAGTATAAACATACCGGACTTAAGTCGGTTTTCGCTTCGTTCATGGGAGGCGGCGGCGCATCTACACCAGTTAAAGCCGGCTTTGCGCTTCATTGTGCATATTCGGGCGCAGGATTTTGCCTTAGATCAGCCTTTTGCGCTTATGCCGGTTTTGCGAAGCTTGCAGATAGAAGAGATTCTCGTTATTGCAGGCGATACCGGAAAAACGCAGTCGCCGTATCAGACTCAGACTGTTCCGTTTGTCAAAAAGCTCCGTCAGGAGGCGCCTGAGCTGAAGATATACACCGCCTTTGATCCGTATAGGTCTAACATCCGGTATGAATTAGAGTATCTGAAGGAAAAAGAAGAAGCCGGTTCATGCGGATTTTTCAGCCAGCCTTTTTTTGATATACGGCTTCTTGAGTTGTACGCCGAATATCTCGAATACAAGACTGTTTTCTGGGGAGTTGCGCCGGTTCTCTCTGAATCAAGCCGACAGTACTGGGAGGCGCGCAACCGGGCGATTTTCCCCAAAAAATTCCGCGCTGATCTGGTCTGGAATACGCAGTTTTGTCATCAGGTTATGCAATTCTGCACGACTGGTAACTTTCATTTGTACCTCATGCCGATTAAAGTTGATCTTGCCCTCTATTTACAAAGCATATTGGGGAAGAGCGCCTTCAGCCTCACCTCAGAAGACTAGGTCAGACCCCGCCCTCCCTAGGTCAGACCCCGCCCTCTCTAGGTCAGACCCCGCCCTTCATTTTCTTCGCGGTTCATTCGTAACCATAACTATTCCCCCTATAATGAGTAGCAATGCCAGTGGTTTATCCCACGTGAACGTATCCTGACCAAGTATAAGAGATGCAAGAGAAGAAACGAGAGGCTGTAAATTTATATATATGCTTGTAGTTGTCGCCTTTATCCGTTTAAGCGCCACCGGCATAAGAAAAAATGCCAGCAAACTTGAAAAAAGAAGGGCGAAACCAAGCTGGAGTACCGGAACGATTGTTATTGCAGAAGAATATAAGCGCTGTTCTGATAATTCAGGGATTCCAAAAGGAACTATGACCAGAGCCGATGATAAGAACATCCACTTCATTATCGTTGTCGGCATATATTTTGCCGACGTCTTGCGGGTGATAACAATATAAGAGGCATAACTTAGCACACTGAAAAAGGCAAGGCATATTCCTAAAAAATTATTCGCGGACATATTCCCCTCTCCATTCTTAATAATAATAAGTAGGGCGCCGCTTATACCGATTAGTATACCTATCACTTTCTTTATCGATACAGTTTCTTTTAAGAAAAGAATTGATAATAACAAGACACCTATAGGATTGAGCGCTACAATGAGCGACCATGTTACTGGTGTGATAAGGCTTATGCCTATAGAAAATGATGTTTGGGTCAATGCCATGCCCAATAAACCGCCGAATGCAATTACCACTAAATCGTTACGCTCGACTTTTTCTTTTTTTATGAACAGTGCAATTAACCAAAACACCATGAGACCAAAAAGCATTCTTGTTGTCGTATAACCCAGCGGAGTCATCCATGCGGAAAGCAGCGATTTAGTAATAACAATATTCAAACCAAATATAACATTGGTTATAATTGCCGCAAAATGACCTTTTATAGATTCAGCGTTCATTTTTTTACTCCTCGCTCACGAGTATAAATTTATTCCCTTATTTTTTTCAATAAGCTCCGTCAGTACCGAGCAGAGAGGTTACAAAAAACCTTGGATAACCCGAATAAGGAAATGCAGTCTCACCCGTTACAGAGGAACGCCGCTCCTTCCCTTCCCCTCATCAAAGGACAGACCTCAAGCTCACCGATAATTCACCCCGCGGTCAACCCGCGGAACAGGCGCTCGTGCCTAAAATTATTCAATCCTCTTGCAATTATTAAGGTGTTATAATATAATAATTCATTATGGACCCTTATAGTTTAAGCACAATAGGATTATTCACCCTGTTGCTGGTTTGTTCCGCCTTCTTTTCCGCTACGGAAACCGCCTTTTCTTCGATAAACAAATTAAAATTAAAACATTTGGCTCATGAAGGAAACCGGAAAGCTGTATTAGCCCTTGAACTGGTAGAAAAGTATGACAAGTTACTTTCCACCGTGCTGGTTGGAAACAATAT
>JAISMB010000139.1 GCA_031276945.1 Spirochaetaceae bacterium
CATTTCACTGTCCGCAAGCCGGTAATGCTTGCTGGCGTAGTTTTGCTCCATTACAAGCCGGGCGGTCTGCCGCGCCCGGACTAAATCGCTTGAAATAACATAGTCGAATTTGACGTCCCTAAGCCCGCGCCCTAAATCTTCAGCTACCGCCACCCCCTCCGGTGTAAGGGGACTGTCCGCCCAGCCCTGAGCTAGGTCTTTCGTGTTAAAAAGCGTCTTGCCGTGGCGGGTTACATAAATCGTAACCGGCTTTTCTTCTGTTTTTTCAACAAGCGCCGCCGCACAGAGCGGTAAACAGTTGCAAATAAGCGCTACGCCGACTAATCCGTAAAAAACAAATCGTTTTCTTCTATTCATAATGCCGCTTCCTTAGCGCGCCGCGCCTGCTTCGAGATAGCTCAAATCCCCGACAGGTCCATCTACGGTAAACGTCTTAGCGGCGTAATCGTAGACGAGCTTGGTTACGCTGGAATTTGCCAGTCCGCCGCCGCCGGGCATCTCAATCCCCAACCGGGCAAACAGAAAACTGATGGACTGCCCATGGGCAACCAGCATCACGTTGCCGCCGTAAGGATTTTCGGCAATGATACTCTCAAGCCCGCGGTCAAGCCGCTCATAGACCTCATCCGCGCTTTCGGCAATGCGGTAGTCCGTGTCGATCCGTTTGTTAAAGTCCGCAAGCCCTTCAAGAAACTGCTTCATATCCCCGCCGTAATACTGGGTAATGGGCGCGGTGGCGGCGCCTATGGATTTTGCGTCCTCGGGGATGACAAGCCCCAAATCTTTGCCAAAGGCAGCGTACATCATCCAGTTCGGGTCGCCCTCAAAAATACCGAAACTCACTTCACGCAGTTCCGTCATTTCCCTGATCTTCCACTGTTTGGTTGCCAGATTCTGTTCCATGGCAAGTCGGGCGGTTTCCCGCGCACGCGCCAGATCGCTGGAATAGACCGCGATAAAGGGGACATCCCGCAACCCCTTCCCCATATTAACCGCTCCGGCAATCCCTTTTTCGGTTAATATGCCGTCTGAAATACCCTGCACCCGGTCCATCAGGTTAAAAATCGTCTGACCGTGGCGCACTACATAGATAGTCAAGGGTTTTGCCGCCGCTTGTTCTGCCAATGCTCTGGCAAAAATCCCCATCGGACATAAAGCCATCATACATACCAAAGCGGCAAACAGTTTCATTTTTCTGTTCATTTTCATCCTGCCTTATACAATTTAGTCAAATCTCCTCACTGTTTTTGAGTACCAATCTGACGTTTATTCCCTGTTTCTTTCACGCTTTGTTTCAGTGCCGGCATCTGCCACAACCGCTACGCATGTATCCACAGGGTTCTCCGCCAACGGCGGACTTCGGTCTAACCGACCGTTTACTCTCTGCTTTCGAGGTCTGACCTACCCCGCTTTGACCTACCCTTTCCATTCACTCCTTACTGAAGTGAGCCTTCACTCCTTACTGGAATGAGCCTTCACTCCTTACTGAAGTGAACCTTCACTCCTTACTGAAGTGAGCCTTCACTCCTTACTGGAATGAACCTTCACTCCTTACTGGAGTGAGCCTTCACTCCGGCGCCGCAGGGTCTGTCCCGCAGCGCTAGAGCTTTTATTCTATGTAGAGAACAACATCCCCTACCAATGTGTCTCCGGCTTTTGCTTGGGTAATCTTTTTATAATCCGCCGTGTTGGTGATAACTACCTGAGTTTCAAGGCTGTAACCCGCACGGGCGATAATATCCTTATCATACTCAAAGAGCAACTGACCGGCGGTAACTTTGTCCCCTTCCTTAACATGCACCTTAAATCCCTTGCCGCCCAGCTTGACCGTGTCAATGCCGCAGTGAATTAACAGCTCAACGCCGTCTTTGGACAAGAGGTTCACCGCATGATAGGTGTCAAAGATCATCTCAACAACCCCGTCAAAGGGTGCGTAGATTTTGCCGCCCAGAGGCATAAAGCATACTCCCTTGCCCAAAGCTTCCTGTTGGTGTGCGGGGTCTGCGGATTGATTTATCGCCATGACCCGACCCTTTACCGGCGCAAAAATCTTTTTCGCTGTTGCCATGTTGACACCGGAAACATCGATAACCGCAGCTTCGTCCGTTCTCAATTCAGCGGCATCAGGCTTGTAGGTTTTATAAACCAGAATATACGTGAGTCCGACAGAACCGAGACTCGCCAAGAGTATAATAACCAAGTTCATGGTAGAACCGGCAAATCCGGGCAGAAGGTAAGAAGGATAGCTGAATATGCCCATTGCCCCCTGCTGTCCGGCAATACCGTAGCCGCCTGAGTTGAAGCTGCCGAACAATCCTGCTAATGCGCCGAATATGGCGCCGGATACACAAGAAAAGATGAACGGCTGCTTCTTGGGCAGGGTAAATCCGTAGATGATAGGCTCGGTAATGCCGAATATACCGCCGATGCCTGCGGCAACCGCTGCCGACCGGCGTTCACTGTTTTTAATCTTCGCAGCTATGGCGAAGACCGCACCAACCTGAGCGATAACCGCTATCTGGGTGTACGAGAGTGTTACACCAACCGATAATCCAGCAAATATGGGATTAGGTGTGGCATATTCCTGTAATGCTATAGGTATAAGCGCCCAGTGCAATCCAAATACGACCAAGACCTGCCAGAATGCACCGACTATCAGACCAAGGATAACCGGACCGACAAAATGGATTGACGCTATGCCTTGGATACCTTTTTGAATGCCCAAACCAACCACGCCGAATACCGGTCCGACAATGAGGAACATTGCCGGAATCGCGATGAGCAGCGTTGCGAAGGGTGCGATAAAATTCTTTATTGCCGAAGGCAGGGTTTTTCTAAAATGTTTATACAGTTTGCTTGCCCCGTACACAGCAAAAATAGACGGTAATACTGTGCTACTGTAGCGCATCATAACGAGGATAGGCATGCCTAAGAATTCATGCACACCCCACGGTCCGAAGGGATATTTTGCTACAATATCAGGATAGACCAGCGCCGCACCGATAACCATACCGACTATCGGATCAAGACCGAAACGCTGCGCCGCAGTATAGGCGATAAGGATAGGCATGAAGTACATGAGCGCATCGCCGGCTGTATAAATTATCGTGTAGGACATATCGCCGGATGTTGTCCATGCGGGGAAGAGCACCGCCAAGATGGAGAGCAGCCCCTTGATCATACCGATACCCATCAACGCGGGCAGAATAGGTGTGAACACCCCGCTTATCGTGCCGATAAGCATATTGCCTATTGACTGCTTTTCGCCTCCTAACGCCTCAGCGCCAACAACCGATCCTGTCGGCGCTCCGAGCTTCTCAAGCTCGACAAAAACCTCGTGTACATCGTTTCCGATGACAACCTGATACAACCCGCCGGCTTTTACCACGCTGACAACGCCGCTTGTAGCTTTTACTGCATCGTCATTCGCCTTCTTTTGGTCGACCAACGTGAACCGCAACCGCGTCGCGCAGTGAACAAGGCTTCTAATGTTCTCCTTGCCGCCGACGCCACTCATAACACCCTGCGCTGTTTTTGCAAAATCCTTTGCCATAGCATTTCCTCCCGGTAAATCCCGATGATTACCATTAAATATATTCCGGCTTTATACAAAGCCGGTATTAAAAATCAGGTTCCTAGCAACCCGTATTTTTTGAACGCTTTAGCAAGACCATGGTTCTCAAGGGTATCGGTTACGTCATCGGCTCTCTGTTTGAGAGCTTCGTCCGCATTTCCCATAGCAATACCCACGCCGGCACATTCAAGCATAGTGCGGTCATTATCGCTGTCGCCCAGCGCAATGGTATCCTCCCGCGCTATGCCGTGATACGCCGCTACTTTTTCCAAGGCGGCTCCCTTGTGTATCCCGCGAGGACTTATCTCTCCGCCCTTCATATTTTGAATAGGAATGGAGTTGCGGAACAGTTCGCATTCATCGCCGAATTCCCGCTTTATATCTTCAAAGGTCGGACCGCCTGACTCCATAAAGACAACTTTGCATACGTCCTCTTCAGCAGATGGTTCACCGGCGACAAGCCGGCGGAAAAAGAACCGCATGAAGAGTTTTTCCATAAACATACGGAGATTCCACGACCTGCTTGTGTATACCCGCTCAAGCCACGGTTTAAGGTAGGGACCGGCAAGCACTTTATCTGAAAGTTCCACCATATAGGGAGTTTTACCGGCGTTCAGATAGTCAAGCAGGCGGCGTACCGTCTTTTCTTCAAAAGAAGCCTGAAAGAGGATTTTACGGACCTTATCCGTATTTGCAGTTTCAATACATGCGCCGCCTGAACTGACCACGCCGTCAAATCCCATCTTGAGAATCTGAGAGCTGATTTGTATAAGCGGTCTTCCGGTACAGATATAGAGCAAATGCCCGTTTTTCCGGGCTTCACGGCAGGCGCGTCGAGCTGATGAAGGGATACGATTACGATCAGCAAGCGTACCGTCAATATCCAAAAACACAATTTTTTGATTCATTTGGTCAAAGTCTCCGTTATCCGCTTGATATGCAGGATCAAAAAGAGGCGATCATTGCAGAGCGGTTCCCAGCTGTGAACGGCTTGCAGATACGCGCAGATACTGGTACAGCACGCCGCTGCTTCTGGATACCGTTCCGCAATGAGCATATATAATTCCTCATCAGTATTGTGATCGTGCTGCGCCGGATTCACCGTATACTTGAGCACCAAATTGCGCAAATGAATGACAAAGGGCATGACGTCAAAAGCTTCTTCGTCAAAGGTAATATGAAAATAGTCTTTAATAATGCCAATAATATCGCTGGTAATCGCAACAATCTTAAAAGTAATAGACATATCTGTCGCATCTATTTCAGCATTGATAAAATGCAGTGCAATATTGACTGCCTCTGATTCCGGAAAATCAACCTGCCTTTCCTGCCGGATGATTGTTAATCCCCGAAGCCCCGCTTCAAATTCACGCGGGTAAAGGTGGCGGATGTCCCACTTGAGGGGTGTAGACATAACGATATGTTCTTGGAACCGCTTAAAGGCAATCGAAAAATGATCCGCCAAAGCTACAACGATGCTGGGGTTCAAGTTGCCGTGCAGCAGCTCTTTTCCACAATCCACTATCTTAGTAGCGAGGAGGATGTATTCATAAGCTAAATCAGAGAGGGTATCCGCGAAACGGCTCATGTGTACCGTTTCCTGAGGGACAAAGATCTTTTCAAGTAGGCTCGTATCCACAAGAGAACCGGGGCTTGCCTGAAAGCCGATACCCTTACCCAATATAATGACTTCTTGTCCTCGGTCATTAGCTAGAATGATATTGTTGTTATACTTCCGAATAGTCTTCATTTATCTTATCCGTACTGCAAAAAAAAGACCCAAACCATCAACCAGCCGTCTCTGCGCTGGGGGGTTCAGGTCATGCGTGAATAATTTCTTCTTGCCCCTTTCATGGGTTCAAGTAGCGCCTATTCACTAACAATCCTAACTACACAATACACGATATAGACGTGTAGTATTTAATTATAGGAATGCCCGATAAAGAATGTCAACGATTTTTATCTAAAAATATTTTGGTCTGAATAGCCTAAAGTCTAAGGGACAAGCCTAAAGGACACGCGACATGTGCAAGACAGAAAAGGTCGACCTCGCCGTCAAAAATAAATAAAAAATATTTTGCTCTCATTGAATCAAAAAGCAGAGTCAGCTCCTTTATATAAGTATTATGTCTAGTCATAATTTTCCCCGTGGACTCACAGACCAAGGTCTGACCTATCATGTTACTTCAAAAGTAAACAGAGACGCTTTTGAAGTAGAGCCGGATGAGATGAAAGAACTCTTTCTCACCGTGATTGCAGAAGCTAAAACCAAGAAAGGTTTCAAATTTAAATTGTGGAACTTTTGCATCATGGGTAATCATTTCCACTTTCTCATCACGCCTGAAAAAGGGCAGAGTCTCTCTGAGATATTGAAGTGGATCAAGATGGTTTTTGCTATCAGGTGGAATAAAAAGCACCATAAAACTGGTCATTTTTGGGGGGATAGGTTTTTCTCACGCGAAATAAAGGATGAGAAGGACTTTTGGACTGTGTTTAAGTACATAGATCAAAACCCTATCGCAGCAGGATTGGTGAAAAAACCTGAACAATGGCAGTACAGCGGCGCATACTATCGTGAACAGGGGATTACAAAGATAGTTTCTCTGGTAACTGATACTGCATGGAAGACAGACCTTAAATTGCTTTTGTGAAAGTTGAGAGGTAGTACTACTCGGTATGCTCAACGTTCTGA
>JAISMB010000087.1 GCA_031276945.1 Spirochaetaceae bacterium
CGCCAAGAACGTGGGCAGGGACGCCGCCAAAGAAGGGATGCGGGACTTCGCCAATTCGTCCGTCCGCTACAACAAACGGGTGGACGATGAGACGAAAGAGCGCCTGCTGAACGGGAAAAGAGACCCCACCCGCACCGATGTCCCCGACCCTACCGAGATTGTCGCCTTTACGCTTGAGAACGCCGGCTATCTGCAAATTATGGTGAAGCACCCGCCCCGCCCGCCGCGGTACAACGGCGCGGTAGCCCGCTACAAGGTTGGCGGAAGCCCTCCGGCAAACCACAAGGAGCTGACGGAGAGCAAGCTGCTCACCCGCCCCCACGAAATCATCACCTTCGATGACGAGGCTCTGGGGCAGACGCTCTACATCGCACTCTACTGGCAGAACGAGAAGGGTCGTCTGGGACCGCCCTCGCCGATACAGAGCCACGTGATTGCGTAATTCAATGAGTAATGAGGGATGAGTAATGATCGGGCGGCGCTTTGCAGGTGCCGCCCGGTTTTTTTATCGCCATTATTCATTACATTTTTTTATTTTTGAGGGCGGGCGAGGTCTGTCCTACTTGTGTATCTTTTGCGTTTTCTGGTAGTACCCTTATCTATGCGTATATATTCTTTCAATGCTATCTATCGTGATGACGTAAAACCAGCACGTTTCTTGGCAACACTTATTCTATCCGGCATCGCTTTCGGACTTTATAAGGGTATTCAAGATAACTACATGGTAGAAATTCTCCATATCACGCCTTTTGAACGGGGATTGGTGGAATTTTTTCGCGAACTACCCGGACTGCTTGTCGTATTGATACTCGCATGGATGTACCGGCTCAGTGAATCAAGGGTTTTTAAGATAGGTATTGCCATTATGCTTTCAGGACTGCTCGGCTTGCTGCTTGGCAATCCTGACGGCGGCTCTCTCGGTGGAAAATGCATCACAGTACTGTTTATGGTTGTCTTTAGCTTTGGCGAACATATCATTATGCCGGTTAGAACAACGCTCTCTTTGGATATTGCCCGCCCCAATACAGGCGGCGCTGCCTTAGGAATAACGAGTACCATAAGCAATCTTGGCAATATCGCCGGCTACCTACTCGTCTCTTTAGTCTTTTTTGTTTTCAGCCGCTTTGGTTTTGTACGCACCGATACGGTACAGTTCAAAGCGGTTTTTGCGCTCTCAGCAGCGCTCATGCTCTGTGCAACGCTCGTATCGCTTGCCCTCTACGAATCAAAGATTAAAGTGCAGAGAAGACGCTTTTATTTTGCAAAGAAGTTTTCCACCTTCTATATGCTGGAAGTATTTTACGGCGCCCGCAAGCAGATATTCATCACGTTCGCCCCTTTGGTACTCATTCGGGAGTACGGCGCGGATACCTCAGTCATCGCCCTGCTCCTCGGTATCTGCGCGATTTTCGGCACCCTCCTCTCACCGTTTATGGGCAAACTCATAGATAAAGTCGGGTATAAAATCGTCATGGTAACGGATACGTTGGTGCTTGTCATTGTTTGTATGCTGTACGGCTTTGCCCACCGTCTTTTTCCGCGCGATACCGCCTTCATTATCGTCTGTATAAACTATGTATTGGACTCCATCATTTCTCTTGCAAGTATGGCAACAAACGTTTATGTGCGCTCTATTGCCGACAGTCCTGAAGAAATCACCGCTACTTTGAGTACCGGTATATCGGTCAACCACATTATCTCCATCTTTATTGCACTCACCGGAGGCTGGATATGGCAGATTACCGGTATTGAAGTTTTGTTTTCTCTCTCGGCTTTCCTCGGACTGCTCAACAGTTTATACGCCGCACGTATTCAGCAACCGCACAAGAACGCTCAGTCCTTGTCTGGATAGAGAATTATCACCGCAGGACCGTCTTCAAGCAATAACCGGCTCATTTCCTGTAGATCAGCGGCGCTCACCGCTGCAAAATACTGTGGACGCCGGTCAAGATTGCCTAAAGGCAGGTTAAACAATACCGAAAAGTTTGCGTATAACTGGCTAATGTAGGTATTGCTCTGCATGGACTGTTCCCAGTCTTTAGTAACGGCAGCTATGGCTTTGTTCAAAATATCAGGATCAATCTCCCCTGCAGCCATTGAAGCTATTTCAGCACGCACTGCCTCAACAGTAGCAGTCGCCCGATCCGGTGAACAGGTAAACAGCAAAGATAAACTCAGTTCTCCTTCCGGCGGGAAAGGGGAGAGCGCGGTATTCACATAAATCGAATAGGTAGCGCCCAACGCTTCCCTGATTGTCTGGGTTAAATGAATGTCAAGGTACTCGTTCAATACCACTGCAGTTAGAGCCTTGGATTCGGAAAACGGTTCTGCGACAAATGATGCCATGTATACCTGACTTTTTGCTTCTGCTCCGGGCAGTCCTTTGTTCAGGGTGGTCGTTCCTGCACCGGGGCGTTTTATTGAAACCGCCGACCACTCATGCCACGATTCGCTTTTGGCAGGAATAGCGGCTAGGTAGGTTTCAACCAAAGGACGTATAAGCGCCGTATCAATACTGCCGGCAAACACAAAAGTCCAGTCCGCCGGATTGAGCGCCTTTTGCAAAAAGGCGTACGCATCCTCCTGATTAACCTTATCCAAATCAGCGAGCGTTAAGGGCATAAAGAACGGGTGATAACCGTATATAATCTTTGTTATTTCATCAGAAAAATACGCATCCGGATTATCCGAACGCCCCGTGAGAAGGGTGCGGTACTCCTGCATAAGCGTGGTGAATGCCGTTGAATCAATGCGCGGCTGGGTAAAGTTGAGGTAGAGCATCTCAAAAAAGGTTCTCATATCGCCGGTACTGGTAAAACCCTGAAAGGTCCGGGTAAACGCCGATACCCAGCCGCCTAAAGACAGCTGTTTATCGGCAAGCTTTTTTGTCAGTTCCGTCAGAGAAAAACTGCCGACGCCTGAGGCGGCGCTTAACTCCGCACTAAAACGCGCGGATATATTCTGCGCAAGCGGCACAGAAGCGGTGCCGCCTTTGGCAAGCGCATAAAAGCTTATCTCGTTATTCCGGTTGGCGGTTTGTTTTATGATAACCCTTGCCCCATTGCTGAGCGTCCAGAGCAGCGTGCCGGTTTCTGCATCCACCATTTCACTGGTAATGCTGCCGGCTGCCGGAACAGTATCAAGCAGTTCGCCGCTTACCACGAGCGGCTGGGGACGGGTAATTTTTGTGCGGCGTATCTGGCTTGCAAGCTTTTGTATCTGTTGTTCATCAGGCAGCGGCTCTGATTCAGGCGCAATGACCAGTACCGTGAGATCGTCAGAGGCAAAATAGGAGCGCCCGACCGCCGTTACATCATCCTCGGTAATACCGGGCAATAAGCGTTTTACCGCATCAAGTTCCCAGTCAATACTGGGCATGCTCGCCCCATACAGAAAACAGTCGGTTAATTCTTCAAGGTAGTACTCAGATTCCCGCGTTTCTTTTTCTGAGACCGCCTGTTCCATATCAGAAATTAAGGCGCGTTTTGCCCATTCCAATTCTTCCGCCGTGAAGCCGTAGCGTATGATAGTTTCCTTTTCCAAAAAGAGTTCACGCAGCGCCTCGTGCGCCGCACCGGTTTTTGCCAATACCGCGAGGCTGTAGTAGCGTGAAGAAGCGCCATAGCGCATATAATTGCTCATTCCGGCAAGGTAAGCATTGTCGGGGTCGGCGCTCTTTTCAGAGAAGTGCAGCGAAAGTATGCGCTCAATGAGATTATCAATCACGGCAAGCCGGTATGACGCAAGATCATTGGTGCGCGCTAGGTGCGCGCGTTTATAATACAGACTGAGCAGCGTGGTCGTTTGTTCAGGGTCGGTTATCAGCTCAATAGACAGCCTGCCCTGCTTTGGCGGCGGCAGATCATAAACCGGTCGGTTCAAAGGACCAGTCGGCGCCGGCGCTGAAAAATATGAATCCAGATTAGCTTTGAGTGCGGCTCCGTCAAAATCACCGACAAAGATCACCGCCATATTATCCGGTCTATACCAGGTCTTATAAAAACGCTCAAGAACGGAAGCCGGAGCAGTTTCGATTATCTCTCCAAGCCCTTTGGGAGAGCGGGTAGCATAGCGGGAGTCATGGAAGAGCGCGGCGGTCATTCTTTGCTGTATGCGGTCGGACAAGCCGCCCCTTGCCCGCAGCTCTTCGATAATAACGGGGCGCTCCTCATCAACATCCTTGGGATCAAAGGTAATGGCATACGTCCAATCGTCAATAATCTGAAGGGCTTCGAGCGGAATGGATCTGATGCCGGACTCATCCTTTTTTACCGGCACTTCTATACCGTAGACGGTCTTATCATAATGCGTATAGGCATTGACATCAGCGCCGAAACGCATGCCCAAAGAGCGTAGATAGTTAATCAAATCCTGTTCTGGAAACCGTGCCGTACCGTTAAAAGCCATGTGTTCCACAAAGTGCGCAAGCCCGCGCTCATCCTCTTGTTCGAGGAGCGAGCCGGCATTAACGGCTAAGGTCAGATAGGCTCTCTGTTCAGGTCGGGGATTTTCCAAAATATAGTAGTGCAGCCCGTTGGCAAGCTGCCCGGTAAAGATCTTTTCATTGAACGGTATAGGATCAGAAGGCGATCCTAATCCTGCATAATCGGCAGTACTCAGTGTTGTGGTGGTACAAGCGCCTAAGACTGCGGCACAAAGTGATAATAAAACCAGATTCTTCATACAACTCTCTCCTTTTTGCAGGCAAGCTTGCTTTTTAACCTGAGCGCTCTACGCATGAACAAGGCATGATATGAGCGGCTGCCAGAGGCTTACCTGATTGTTAAACTGCGCCGTGCTGCTGAAAGAGCGCGTGCGCGTGATACGAGCTTATCCTTTAGGATAGCTTTGCTAACCAAAGTCAGACTTCCGCTACATGAAATAAAAGTCCTGCTATACACAATAAGACCTTTACTCTCTGAAATAGAAGCCTTACCATATAAAATAAGACTCTTACCCCATGAAATAAAAGCCCTGCTATTAAAATAAGACTCTTGCTCTCTGAAATAAAAGCCTTACCACACACGATAAGACTCTTGCTCTCTGAAATAAAAGCCTTACTATATAAAATAAGACTCTTGCTCTCTGAAATAAAAGTCTTACCACACACGATAAGACTCTTACCCCATGAAATAAAAGCCCTGCTATTAAAATAAGACTCTTGCTCTCTAAAATAAAAGCCTTACCATATAAAATAAGACTCTTACTCTCTGAAATAAAAGCCTTTAGCCGATGGAATGAGCGGTCTCACAAAGAAAAAATCCCCCGCACAAAAGGGCAACTGTGCGGGGGATAAGACAGTCTGAGAGCGCTGTTACTTTTTGCGCGAAACCTTAACGTTTGCGAGTTTGTGCACAGCCTTGAGCAGTTCTTCATCGTGTTCTAGTACCGTAATCGTAACCGGCAGCCGGTATGACCAGTTTGTCTGGCTGACAGTCCCCGGTATATTGATGCGTTCTAATGACATATCCGCCCTGTACCATCGGGTAGAAAGGTGCAGCAAATCCTGAATAGGGAACACCCGAATCTGTGAAGCTGCCGAAGCGATTTTATTCAAAATAACCTTGGCTGTTCCCGGGTTGTATACCTTGGGCAGAGACGGCACTCCGATAAAACCGCTGAATATTTTCTGATCAGCCTCGGTATTCCACCATTCACGCAAGGGAGAACTGTCATGCACAGAAGAAGTAATCACCGTTAAAGGCGGATACTCATCAAAGGGGATGTAGGGCGCACCTGCTTGAGCGTATTCACGATACCAGCGGACAACCCGAAGCCCATATATTTTGAGCCGTTTCAGCACTTGAGGCACACAATCCGGCACCGCTCCAAGGTCTTCAGCAAAGGGAAGCATATCCGAAGATTTACGCAGCACAGACAACAGTTTGTATCCCTGTTTTTCCCAGATTTCTTCGGATTCTTTGAGACGCTCTTGTGCCAGATTGGTAAACAGAAGACGTTCATACTCGGATAAAGATTTGAAACTGCGTGAGTCTGCATAATTCCATGCAGGCGAAAACACGCCGGGCTTGAATTCCAGCAATGCCCGATTTATCCATGCTGAAAGCAGGTATGCGCTCGCCTCACTGGATAATCCCAAGGCAACAATATCTTTTTCACCTCGTATGGAATCCTTAAAAAGCCACAGCTCTTCAGTGCCGATACGTTCAAGCGCTGCCGCAAAAACCCGCGCAGCTTCAGCATCTTTATCGCTGCTTTGTGCGAGAGCATCAAAGACTTCATTGGTCGGGATATGCGGCTGAGAGAGCCAGCGTATACGTCCTTCATCAAAACCACGCTCTTTGAGGTCAGCCAAAGTAATAGGAAATGACGGTATAAAACGCCCCAATGCCGCAGAATTATCAGCACGCCGTGATGCCCATATCCGAAAGAAGCCCAATACATGGTCAATACGGTAGGCACTGTAGTACTTCTGGGCAACGTGCAGTCGCTCCCGCCACCACTGATAATCAGTCGCAGCAAGTGCCTCCCAGTTATAAATGGGGAAACCCCAATTCTGCCCAACCGGACTGTACATATCAGGCGGCGCACCAGCGGATAGTTCTTGGTAAAAGAATTCCGGATGCGCCCAAGCATCGCACGAATCTTCACCGATTAAAATCGGCAAATCACCTTCCAGAATAATCCCTTTCTTTCTCAGTATTGCAGATACCTGACTGAACTGTACGTCAAGAGCTTGCTGTATCCATACCCAAAAAAGATGCTCTGCTTGCACTTGTGCATCATTCCACAATGCTTCGATTTCTGCTGGTGTAACATTGACATACGCCTCCCATTCCTTCCAGCTCTTCTCGCCGTTAAGTTCTTTAAGCCGGCGGTACACAGCATAGTCTTTAACCCAGAGGTTCTGGTCTATCCATTGAGCAAGAGCGCCTCCCGGTTGTGCTTGTTCAATAATTTCTTTTTGATGTGCTGTATAAATCCTCCGGAGCAAGTCCATTTTTGCACAAAGCAGTTCATAGTAAGGAAAACGCAAAGCATCCTCAAATCTTGTTTTGAGTGCAGCAAGAGCTTCCTCAAAACCGACAGCTTCAGGCATAGCTGCAATTCTTAGGTACAAAGGATTAAGAGCAAAAACTGTCAATGCACTGTAAGGAGGACTTTCATAACCGGTATCATTAACCGGCAAAATTTGAATAAGCTCTATACCCATTTTGATGCACAGATCGCTGAATTCAATGAGATCAAGAAATTCTCCAACGCCGGTACTTTCGCCGGTCCGTAATGCACTAACCGGTACGACAGTACCCATTAGGCGCTTAGTTTTAGTAGTCATTATTCCATCCTTAATTATAATAATATTTTGATACAGAACAATAGATTTGTCAATCTTTTAGTCTCTGCTTGTGGGTAAGTTAGAATTCGAGAGTCTTGAGTATAGCCGGTAATAGCAATAAATCGAGACAAGTTTTAAAGATGGATATTATTATAAAAATATTTTGGTGTTCAAATACCAGAACTTAGAATGTATCAAATCTGTCTTGGATCGAGAGGAAGGAAGGGAGCCTGGCGATTACCGACTTTCCCACGTAAAGGAACGCAGTATCATAGGCGCTACGAGGGTTTGACTTCCGTGTTCGGAATGGGAA
>JAISMB010000046.1 GCA_031276945.1 Spirochaetaceae bacterium
GGTCTGTCCGCTGCTTCAGTGATTAGTGGCTAGTCCTTGTGTTGTTAAGGCAGAACCGTTTCGAGGTCTGACCTATTTTAACAGCAAGGTCTGACCTACCCCGCTTTCTTTGCTTTCAACAGCAAGGTCTGACCTACCCCGCTTTCTTTGCTTTCAAAGACCAGTTCTTTATTTTCAAAGACTATGCACTTTGGTTTCAAAGAGCATGCACTTTGCTTTCAAAGAGCCTATGCTTAGAGGTCTGACTTACCCCGCCTACCCCGCCTGCGAGGTCTGACCTATCTTTCTCAGTCGGTCTGACACGGTACAGTTAGAGTAACTGACTAGGCGAGGTCTGACTTACCCTGTCTGCGAGGTCTGACCTATGGCGGGGGGTGAGGTCTGTCCGCTGCTTCAGTGATTAGTGGCTAGTCCTTGTGTTGTTAAGACAGAACCGTTTCGAGGTCTGACTTACCCTGCCACCGAGGTCTGACCTATTTTTCTCAGTTGGTCTGACACGGTGCAGTCAGAGTAACTGACTAGGCGAGGTCTGTCCTATTTTGTCCTATTTTGACGGCGAGGTCTGACCGTGGAGGAGGTCGAAGGCGGACTTCAGGCGGTGAAGATGTTTTGACAAATGCTCTTGTCTGTGGTATACTCTGAGCCTGTGAATAATGTCATGCTTTCATTCCTTGAAGATTCTTTTCCGGGAGGGTTTTTTGCGCTGACCATTCGTTCGCCTGTGGTCTACGGACAACTGACGGAAATCCAATGCCCTCCGCTCCCTGCGCCGTATAAGCTCATTACGGCTTCGCATATCCCCGGCGTCAATCAGCTTGATGCTTTCCCTGTTCCGGTGCTGGCATCAGAGAAGGTTTCGTATAGGGGAGAGCCGGTTGCCCTCTTGAGCGGTCCTGATAGGGTGCAGTTGGAATACTATGCGCAGCAGTGTCAGGTTCTGGTCAGCGAGGAGCCGGTGCCGCCGCAACAAAGCCTTGCGCACAGGCAGTATACGCTCAGGGCTGAGGACGGCTCTACTGAGACTGGGCAGCAGAGCGCACAGGTCGTGCAGGGGCTTTATCGGACCGGTATTCAAGAGCATTGGTATGCTGAACCGCACGGCGCGATTGCGGAATTCTTTCCGCAGATAGAAAGCCTTACGATTGACACGGCAAGTCAATGGCCGGCGCATGTTAAGCGTTCGGTTGCGCAGGTCTTAGCGCTGCCCCAAGAGCGTATCGCGGTTACCTCGCGCAGGCTCGGCGTCCATTTGGATGGGAAGCTGTGGTATCCATCGCTCATTGCCTGTCATGCCGCCTTGTGTGCATTGTCCACCGATAAACCGGTTAAGCTCATGCTGACTAGAGAAGAAGACTTCCGCTACTCGCCCAAACGCAACGCCGCGGAGATCAATTTATGCAGCGAAGTCGAGAGTACAACCGGCTCTCTGCTTAAAACCGAAGGGAAGGCACGTGTTGATTTGGGCTACTGCCCCGGCTTTGTTGATGAGATCATTGACCAGACCTGCCTTGGCATAGAGGGGCTGTACCGCTTTCCCGCGCTTAACCTTGAGGCTACCGCTTATCAGTCGGCAAAGCCGCCGCAGGGACCGTGCGCCGGTTTTGGACTTTCTCAAGGATTTTTTGCCATAGAACGGCATGTTTCACGGATTGCCGATATGGTTGGACAAGATCCGGCGCAGTGGCGGAAAGACCATCTCTTGCCGCTCCCTGACAGCCTGCCGCTTGGTACGCAGGCGCATGAGCAGCCGGTTGCAAAACTGCTTGATAAAGCTGCCGCCATGAGCGACTATTACCGCAAATGGGCGACGTATGAGCTGCTCCGTGAGAGCCGCTGGCAGGAAGGATGGGATAAAAAGAATATGGTCCGCGGCATTGGTATTGCCGCCGCGTATCAGGGGACAGGCTTGCTCCATGAAAGAACCGGACAGACCGTAACCATAGCGCTCAAAACAGATAGTTCTTTACATATAAAACTCGGCGCAGTCGATTATGCCGGCACTGCGCTGTGGAAACACCTTGCGGCAGAGATTTTATCTCTCGACCCTGCTCTCGTCAGTATCAGCACCGGTGAGGATTCCGGTCCTCTGTGCGGTGTAGCCGCCATAGCCGCTCTTATAATACAAGCTTGCACTGATATCCAAAAGCGCCGGCTTATTGAGCCGCTGCCGATTACCAGCACAGTTACACAAGAAGCCCGAAGCGGTTTAACGGAAGAGGGAAAGAATACTGCCTTTGCTTCTGTAAGTTATGGGGTTGCGGTCGTTGAGGTTGAAATAGATACCATTACTTACACGCCTCTGATTCGTAGTATTGCGCTCAGTATTGAAGGCGGGCGCATCCTTTCAGAGAAGCAGGTGCATAGTATGCTCAAGATTTACAGTATTCATGCGCTCGGCTGGGCGAGCAGGGAATACCTTCAGTATATTGACGGAACAATTCCGGATGAATTACTCTACCGCTATGCTATTGCAGCCCCCGGGGACTTTCCGCCTATACAGATACAGTTTCTTAAAAATGATGATGCGCCGCCCAAAGACATAGGGAATTTGCCGTTCAGCACCATTCCGGCAGCTTATGCTCAAGCAGTATCTCAGGCTATGGATCACCCGTTTGACAGTATTCCCTTGACGGCTCAAGATATATGGGAGGCTGCGCTCATAAAAACAAAGACTAAAGCGGAACTATGAGGTCTGACTTAAGGGGGCGAGGTCTGACCTATGGAATTGAGAGATGGATTAGAAATCAAATCCAGTAAGGAAGACAAAACCTAAAGATTACAGAGCAAAGCTGCGGTGGAAATAACCGTAAACTACAGACTGGTTACTCTGAAATGGGGGCTAGGTTTGACTAAGAGATTTATAAGGCAGGATAAAAAAAGAGGGCTAAGGGATAAGTTCACAACAATCTTTTGCTCTCTTGCTAACCGTAATGACTGTAGAATTTATTCTTAACAACAAAAGAATAGTGCTTGACGCTTATGCTGAAACACGGCTTATTGATATTTTGCGTTCATCGTACAAACTGACCGGCGCAAAAGCAGGCTGTCTAAGCGGTGTATGCGGTGCGTGCATTGTTCTTTACAATGGTGAAGCTGTGAAATCGTGTCTGATTCCAGCTTTTCGTATCGGCGGCAGTACTATACTTACTCTTGAAGGTTTTGCCGAAACTGATGAATATTGCGATATTGTAGCAGGACTTACCGCTACCGGCATGGAAGGCTGCCTGTACTGCCGCGCCGGAAAAATACTTACTATAGCATCATTGCTCGCAAAGAATGCCCGCCCAAACCGGCAGGAAATACTAGCGGCATTTGACGGTATCAGGTGCCGATGCACTGATCCGGATAGTTTAGTCGATACTGTCATGGCAGTTGCCGCCATTCGCCAACGGAGGCTGTATGGACGCTCTTAAGCAGGTTTTCTTTCCGGCTAACTATACTGAATTATTTTCTGTATGGTCTTCCGATGCTTTCCTCTGTGCAGGGGGGACCGCACAAAGTCGTTTTCAAGGGAAAGCTTTGCTCCACTTTGCGCCTACCATTGTTGCGTTGGATGCCTTGGATGAGCTGCGCCGGATTACCCGAACAGAACGGTATATTGAACTGGGGAGTACCGTTACCTTAAACCGGATTATTGCACTGGGGAAGGCTGTGCCGGATGTGCTGCTTCGTTCTCTTGAACAGGTAGCTGACTCGCAGGTGCGTAACCTTGCTACCATAGGCGGGAACATACAATGCCGGCTTAACAGTACCGCCGCCTTGCTTGCCCTTGATGCTCGCTATGAATTACGCTCCGTATCCGGCAGTCGCTGGATTTCGGCATACCGGTTTTCGGTTGAGAAAGAAGAATCCGCCGTACAAAGGCAGGAACTCTTGACTCGTATTCGTATTCCGCTTGAAAAATGGGAATACTCTTTATGTAAATGCTTTGTTTCGCCCTTTGACCTTGAGTCTCGGGGCGTTGCAGTGTTGATAGCACGGGTTAAAAAGAATGTACTCAGTGATATACATCTTGTATTTGCCGGTCATACTATTCTGCATGATACTGCTACTGAAACGCTCTTAATCGGTAAAAAACTTCCCTTAAAAGAAGAATATGCGGATATGTTTCTTGAACAGTGGTTGCATTATCTTTCTGCGGTTCCAGACCTTGAGCCTTTACTTTGTGCAAACCTGATGAACTTCGCTTCAGATTCTGTACACGGAATGATGGCTTAAGACTAGGTCAGTGATTTTTGAGTATGGAGGAGGTTATGGTGATTAAAAAAACATCTATAGTATTGTGCGTGCTTGCCTTACTGGTATACACAACATGCAGCTCAAGTCAAGCGCCGGCGCCGCAGCTAGAGCAGCCTCAAGGTGAAGAGCCGGTAGCACAAGCTGCAAAGACAGACGATGAGGAGCCGGCGCCGCAAGAGAAAGCAGCTCGCGGCGATTCTGAAGCGCAAGAACGACTCTATCCGCGCTCGCCTTATGAAGATGATTTTGACTATGTTATAAATGGCAGCGGCAGAGGGCGTACGGTAACCATTACCGGTTATCATGGTAGTTTATCAGAGCTTGTTATTCCGGCGGGTATACAAGGGTTTCCGGTTGTCTGTCTTGACACCCATTCATTTGCAGAAAAGCAGCTCAGCGCGGTAAGTATTCCTGAAACGGTTGTTACGATTGAAAGCGGTGCGTTTGAGGGCAACCAGCTCCTCCATCTTACGCTTCCTGATAGTGTCCTTACCATTGGCGATATGGCTTTTTCCAGAAACGCTCTTGTAACGGTAGTGTTAGGAGACAACCTTGAACTGATTGGCAATCAGGCTTTTTATAGTAATAATTTACGTGAGGCGCATATTCCGGACAGCGTTATGTTTGTGGGGGACATGGCTTTTCAAAATAATCAGTTGACTACTGTTACCATAGGCGCTGCGCTTACAACCATTGGCATGCAAACTTTTGCGATGAATCAACTCACGGAGCTTAATCTTGGTGAATACGTTACGATTATTGATGATTTAGCTTTTGAAGAAAATCTACTTACTGAAATAATTATACCGGATACTGTTACCCATATTGGGAGGCAGGCTTTTAATAAAAACAAGATAGCTGGCGTTACGTTGGGGAAAAGTCTTGTTTCTATAGGCGATGCGGCTTTTCAAGAGAATGAATTGCGTACTGTTGTGTTTCCCGAACAGCTTGAAACCATTGGGAATTTAGCTTTCTACAAAAATTATTTAACTGAGATAGTTATACCTGATTCTCTTGTTTCTATTGGTGATGCGGCTTTTCAAGAAAATCAGCTTCAAAGTGTTAAGCTTGGAACAGGTCTCGTTTCTATTGGTGATCAGGCTTTTCACAAAAACCGGATTACCCACTTAATTATTGGTGAACAGGTTGAATATATTGGTGATTTGGCTTTTCAAGACAATTTATTGACCACCGTTACCATTCCGGATAGTGTAACCTACCTTGGCACACAAAGTTTTTACAAAAACAATTTATCGACTGTGATGATCGGCAATGGGGTAACGGTAATTTCAAGTCTTGCCTTTCAAGAAAACCAGCTCGTTGCGGTCGGTCTAGGCGCCAGCGTAAAAATTATACGGGAACAAGCGTTTAATGAAAATAAATTAACGGCAATCGCCCTTCCGGAGAGCGTCAGAGTGGTTGAGCGCCTTGCCTTTGCCGGAAACACCATACGTACTATAACTCTTGGAAGCAACGTACAAATCGCTGAGGGCAATGCTTTTGGTACGTATGGGGCAACGTTCCCTTATGAGTACTCTAACACTGCCGGCACATACATCTTTAACGAGACCACCAAGAGCTGGCATCGATAAAGGCGCGGCAATAAAAAAACTGCCTGCCCGGTATGAGCCTGTAGCAGGCAGTCTGTACTCTACAGAGCAGAAGCGCTAGTAGTAGAGCCGGTATAATTTTTGCGCTACTTCGGGAGTAAACTCTAAGAAGACTTTGCCATCAAGATCATCAACCAGTTGACTTTTATCCCATAAACCGGGAACAAGCTCTTTAAGATGACTAATATTGAGTTCAAAGCCGGCACGCTTGTCTTCTGTAGGAATAACCGGATCAAGGTACTGATCCACAAAGCGCGGGCGGCGATTGGCGCCGTCTTGAGCTATTAACTGGTTCAAAGCAAAGAAGCCGGGCGTAAAAAATTTACCCAGATCAAAACCGACCTCGCTGCTGAGACCGGTTATCTCTGGCGGCAGCCAGATTATACCGCCTGTTTCGAGTGCATCAGCTGTTAATGCCATTATGGTGCGTATAGAAAGATAGTCAGACCCATCATTCTCAGCTTCAGGTAAAAATGAGAGAGCGTCAGCGCCCGCAACTAAATAATCGTATAACCTCTTACTATCGTTCAGTGCTTTACGGTAATCAGCCTTTGATTTACTCATCATACCGTTATGCCGATCCGTGAGGAAATCATTTTTGAAAGGAAGCTGCGCTGTAGTTAAAGTATCAAGTACCGTAGCGTCCAGATCATACCAATCTGTTTTCAGGAAGCTCAGATCACTATCCCAGTTGTAAGCAGCAAACCACTCAAGCGAAGATTTAAGAAATCGCAGGTAAATAGCGATAGTTTCTAGTTCAAGACGACCGTACAACCCATCCGGTTCTATGGCGCTCTTGGTAGCCTCATTAAAGAGCGCAATGATTCTCGGATCAAGCTGCACACGATCGGCAAAGTCCAGCTTCTCAATCCGGCTGCAAATAGCTTCAAAAGAATCGCCTAAAGCACCGTCAAGTAGAGCATCAATAAAATGATTAAAGCTGAAATCCTTCTGGTCTAAGAACTGGGCAAGAAGGAGGGCTAACCAGCTATCTACCGTCTCTTCGCCGTTGGGAGACAGAGAATCTTGGTATACTTTGGTCGCGCTGAACCACTTTGGAACAGATAGTTGAGGGTATTGTTCTATCGTGTTGTCAGTAGTGTTGCGATAGTTTTTCAACAGATTGGTTGAATCCTCAAGACCTGCGCCCCGGTAATTGACCATACCAAAGCGGTCTCTCAAAAGGCTTATAATGCTGGGGTCTGCACTTATGGCAACAATATCTCCTAAAACAGAATAGAATAGCGCTTCGGTGCTGTCAGGGTATTGAAGGTAGGCGGCATGGTACTGATCACAAGCAGCATCAAAATCTCCCTTCAACAGACTTTCTGTTCCAGCATCAAGCATTTCATACACCGGAGGTTTCGGTGCACCAGTAGAAGAACTTTTGACTTCACCACCATCGGGAGCAGCAAAAACTGACATGGTTAAAAACAGCAAAGACACCAGACTTATACCGGCTATCTTTTTAGATAACATACTTTTCATCACCCTTGCGCCTGAAGAAACGGCGACTCTCCTTTCAACAAAATCTATTAAATTCTTTGTTATTATGAACTGTTATAAAGTCTATGTCAACTAGAATTTGCACGTGCAGGGCAGAGCAGCTTTGAGGTCTGTCCTGCAAGCTGGCTTCAGTAACCCACAAGAGCAGCTTTGAGGTCTGTCCTTCAAGCTGGCTTCAGTAACCCACAAGAGCAGCTTTGAGGTCTGTCCTTCAAAGCTGGCTTCAGTAACCCACAAGAGCAGCTTTGAGGTCTGTCCTTCAAGCTGGCTCAAAAGTCTTTCTTACCTTTTGTTCCACGATGCAGAAGTTCCAGCGCTTAAACTTGAAGCCTTTTGGGGGTTTTGTTTCTTCAATCACAGCGGGGAAAAGTTTTTTCAGAGCAGCCGGCTCTTGTTATCGCTGGCGATAGTGTCGTTATCGCCGGTGATAGTGTTGTTATCGCTGGCGATAGTGTTGTTATCGCCGGTGATAGTGTCGTTATCGCCGGTGATAGTGTTGTTATCGCCGGTGATAGTGTTGTTATCGCCGGTGATAGTGTTGTTATCGCCGGTGATAGTATCGTTATCGCTGGCGATAGTATCGTTATCGCTGGCGATAGTATCGTTATCGCTGGCGATAGTATCGTTATCGCTGGCGATAAGAACAAAGTAGGTAGACACAGGCTGCGTTGAGCCGGCACGTACAGCCTTGAAGCTTATAAGAAAACTAATCTCTTTCTAAAGAGGGTATTATGAGCAGGGAAGAGGACAGTATAAAGTATAAAAGAAGCACAAAGGCAGCCTGTCTTCAAGGTTTCGGTAAGGCACAACGCCTTACCTCTCCTTTGAACAGCGCTAATCCCCCGCATCCGTAACGCTTTGGGGGACCTATCATTTGGTGATTATCTTGGGTTACACGGCGGGTTGTTCTGTTAACTTATCAATGATCTCTTGTATAATCCGGTCCGCATCTTCATAAGCAACCTGACATGTCCCGACTTGCTGATGACCGCCGCCGCCATATTTGAGCAGCAGGCTGCCGATATCAACGGTACAGGTTTTATTTACGATGCTATAACCAACCGTAATAACACAGTTGACGTTCTTTTTACCGTCAATGATCCAGAGCGAAACATTTTGCTCCGGAAAGAGTGTATAAATAATAAAACGATTGCCGGCATAAATAGGCTCTATAGAGCGCAAATCAATGACAACAGCATTCTTCTCAATACGAGCATACTGTAGAAGCATTTCCTTATATAAAGTACTATGCTCCATGTATAAATCAATACGTTCTTTGACATCAGGCATGTCAATTATTTCGTTAATATCTTTGTTTGCACATGCTTTTGCTAATGTTTGCATAAGTTCATAGTTACTAATAGAAAAATTACGAAAACGCCCTAAACCGGTACGAGGATCCATAACAAAGCCCAGTAGTATCCAGCCCTTGGGGTCCATAATTTCATCTTTAGTAAGATTTCCCGAATCAACTTTATCAACATACCGCACCATTCGAGAAAAACGCCCAAGCTCTTCGTCGCCGCCGTAAAATTCGTATATAACCCGCGCGCAACTGGGAGCTTTCCGTGAAACACCCTCAAAGTAAACCTTGTTTCCAAGCCGCTCGTTTTCACTTGAATGGTGATCAAACCACAATTTACACCCTCTGACATAAGGAATGTTAGCAAGAATATCTTGGTCAGTGACCTGTACCAGTCCGTCTTGTATATCTTTAGGATGAACGAACTTCCATTCGTCAATAAGTCCCAGATATTCCAAGAGCGCGCCACATGCCAATCCATCAAAATCTGATCTTGTTAATAAACGCATTTTGCACCTCACTATATAAGTATAACACAATATAGTATATACATACCTTGCTCTTATTGTATAGACAAAAATTAAATAAAGAAGCGGAGCTGCTTGCATATTCTGCCGCTCTTTTCGGGGCGGCAATCTTATTCTTGCGGAGAATTACAAAAAAATACTGGATTATGAGCACATGAGATAGTACTATACTAAGTATGCAAGACGTACAATTATTTTTTGATAAAATCAGATCGTCCAGACACTGTGTAGCGCTCACCGGTGCTGGGGTCAGTACTCTGTCGGGTATACCCGATTTCCGCGGAAAAAACGGTATTTATAAACAGGCTGAGGCTGAAAAGCTATTTGATATTGAGTATTTTGATACTGATCCGTCCTTTTATTATCAGGCGGCGCGCGAATTCATCTACAACCTTGATGAGAAGAAGCCTTCACTCGTACATAATGCCTTATCGCTTTTAGAAGAGCAGGGTTTAGTTAAAGCGCTTATCACCCAGAACATAGATTTTTTACATCAACGGGCTGGCAGTAAAAAGGTTATTGAAGTACACGGTTCTCCCTCACGGCATTACTGCCGCCGGTGCGGTTATACAAACGATGACTTTGCCGGTATCGCCGCTCTTGTCAAAGCCGGCTCCTTGCCGCTTTGTAAGAACTGTTCTGCGGTATTAAAACCTAGTATTACGTTTTTTGGAGAAAGCCTGCCGCAGAAAGCTCTGCATGAGGCGCAGCAGGAGGCGAAAAAAGCTGATTTTATGCTGGTGCTTGGCACCAGCCTCACTGTGTATCCGGCAGCAGCTCTTCCGCAGATCACCTTACAGGAGGGCGGCGAAATTGCCATTATCAATGCCGGGGCAACTTCCTTGGATCGCTATGCCGCATTCCGCTTTGATGATCTAGCTATTTTCTCTTCCTTATGAAGAGAGGATCAAAATATTTTTCTACATCGATCTTCTTAAAGAGAATCTTAACACAAGCTCGGTACACAATGAATGAAAGGACGATGGCAAGGACAAAAGTAATCGGCAGCCCCCAAGCCTGCACGGTCTCAGGCAACAGCGGAGCAAGGAACTGCGCATAAAGAATTAAAATTACCATAAAAATTACTATGGTAATGGCAATGTTGGCGACTGTTGCGCCTAACATAAACAGTACTGTGTTTGTTTTCTTATTCATACACTACCTCAGATTGAGCATGGTTTTGCTGTCATTGATTTTATACCAAATCAGTATCAAAGCCTAGAGAGGACCGCTTATGGTCAGTTTTATTTTCTTATAACCTTCTTATAACCCTGTTTGCACATCAATAAATTCAACCGCAAGGGATAGCTGAAGCGCGCACTGCTCCATAATCCGCCGTACTCCCCATACTTCGGTGTTGTAATGTCCGCCGGCAACAACATTCAACTCGCCTTCCCAAAGGTAATGGTAGATGCTGTGCAAGCTTTCGCCGGTAACGTAAAGATCAATGTTCTTTTCAATGGCTTCATGCGCCAGCTCTGAAGCGCCGCCTGAAATAACCGCACAGGTTTTGTTCAAAGGCACGCCAAAAGGGAAAGAACCGGCAATCGGTCGGTCGAGGTAGCGGATGCGCTGCGCTGCCTCATCAATGCTCAGTGCCGGCGACAACTTTCCCCAGTAGCCGAGCGCCTTCCCGTGGTACATACCAAAAGGCTGCCGCTCCGTTAAGTTAAGCATATCGGCAAGCGCCGCATTATTTCCCAAAGACGGATGCTGATCCAAAGGCAAATGTACCGCATAAAGAGCGATATTGTTATCCAACAAAAACTGGAGCCGGGTTCTATGCGTACCGGTTACTGGCAGCGGAGAGCCCCAAAACAAGCCATGGTGAACAAAAATCAAATCAGCGCCGGCGACAGCAGCCTTTCTAAAACTTTCTAAACAGGCATCTACTGCAAAGGCAATTTTTTGCACCGGATCGCCATTATTTCCTACCTGTAAGCCGTTTAACGAGCGATCCGTACTGCTAAATCCGTCAATATCCAAAAGACTTCTAAAGAAATCATCTAAATCCTGTACAGTCATAGGATGATTATCGGTTCTCTCCAGCTTTTATATAAAGAGAACCGCATACGGAACGCCTAGAAGCAGTTTGTTCTTGAGGTCTGACCTATCCAAGCGCCTCCTTTGCCTGAAGGCTTGTGAATAATTATTGACAGATACAGAGCATGATACTCTATAGGTCTTTCTTACGGAATGCTTATGCTTAATTCCGAAGAAATGCTCTAAAAAGAGGGACTTAAAAATGTTTACGACCTATTTGTCTGTTACCCTACCCCTATTCTATAAAGAAGTCTGACTTATGAGATGTGGCAGTCTCCGCCCAGAGAGGCAGAGGTCTGACTTATAAGATGTGGCAGTCTTCGCCCAGAGATGTGGAGGTCTGACTTATAAGATGTGGCAGTCTTCACTGGAGAGGCGAGGTCTGACTTATGAGATGTGGCAGTCTTCGCTGAGAGAGGCGAGGTCTGACTTATGAGATGCGGGAGTCTCCGCCCAGAGAGGCAGAGGTCTGACTTATGAGATGCGGGAGTCTCCGCCCAGAGAGGCAGAGGTCTAACTTATGAGATGCGGCAGTCTTGGCTGAGAGATGCAGAGGTCTGACTTATGAGATACGGGAGTCTTGGCTGAAGGGGCGAGGTCTGACTTATAAGATGCTGGAGTCCGGAACGGCAACTACGGAAGTTGCGCAATGGGTGGATGGCACAACCGACGAGCAGAAGTCCAAGATGAACAGTTTGACGGACTCTGCTAATGATCCCTACACCAGCACCTACGACAAAGACACCAAGACAGGTACTTACACACTGAAAAGTGGCATTGTAGGAACATTTACCGTTGATGTTTCCAAAAAAGAACTCACGTCAACAGAAACGGAGGAAGGGGAAGACCCTGAAATAACGGTTTTCAAACTTAAATAACATTTTTACCGAAGTCCGTGAATAGGGGAACATTATTCGCGGACATTTTTTGATTGGCAATGGAGGATTAACGCATGAAATTCAAATTACGGTAGAGGACAAGCGTTTCTCCCATCATGGTTATTAATGCCGAGGGGCTTGCATGGAAAGGGAAGGATTATGTTAATAAAACCCCACTGGAGGAATTTATCAAATCAGCGCGGATGCTCGGATTATACCGGCTTGAAGGGATGGACGGAACAAAGATAAGCACGGAAGCGTTAAAAATGGCAGGCAGGCCCTTCGACTGGGATTTTAATTTGGAGAATCATAACAAAATATATTGTACGGAATTATTGTATGCGGTACTGGAAGTAATAGCACCGGAAATAAAATTAATGACCGTGCATAAAATGGGAAAAGATATAGTTCCGCTGGAGGCGGTTTCAGCTTCTTCTCAATTTAAGGAAATATTATTTCTGGAGTAATGGAAACAAAAAAGAGCATCCCACCTCCATGTTCCGCAACATTGCATAACGAAGCTGCTGTAGAAAAATCCAAGTCCTCTGCTCCGTGAAGAGCAGAGGACTTTTTTGATCGTATCCTATTTGTGCGTAACTTGTGCGGACTTTATCTGAGCGCTAAATAAAGCCACGGTATAAAGATTGCCGGAATGAGGTTTGCTACCCGTATCTCAGCGCCTAAAAAGTTAAAACCTATTGCCGCAATAAGCAGGCTGCCCACAGCGGACATTTCGCGGATACTATCCGGACTAAGCATATCTTTAAGCGCAAAAGAACCGAGAGCTATACCGCCTTGGTAGACCAAAACCGGCAGCGCGGCACAGGCAACACCAAGCCCCATGGATGCTGCAAACACGATTGAGAGGGCGCCGTCAAGTATTGATTTCGCAAACAGTGTTTCATGGTTGCCGGTTAAACCTGATTGGAGTGAGCCGACAAGAGCCATGGAACCGGTGCAAAATAGAATACTTGCCGACACAAAACCTTGCGCAAACGTGCCGCCGCTCATCTTGAGTTTATGTTCTGCCCATGAGCCGAACCGGTTCATAAGCCGGTCTATGTTGAGCAGCTCGCCGATTATTGCCCCGCAAACCATGCTTACAATAAGGAGCAGAACCTGCTGGTTATCCAACGCTCCTTTTATGCCAACGTATACAATGGATAAACCAATGGATTTTTTGACCATTTCTTCAAAGCGTTGCGGTATGCCTTTAACTACAAACCGTCCGAAAAAAGCGCAGACGACAATAACGAGCGCGTTGACAAGAGGTCCGAGCATTTACGGCAGCACATTACCAGCCGCTAGATACACGGCATACCACTCTTCTTTTGTCAGCGTGATCTCTGTTGCCTTTACACAATCTTTCAGCCGCTCTATATTCATCGTGCCGATAACCGGCTGCATGGCAGCCGGATGCCGCAGAAGCCATGCTATGACTATGGTAGTCTCAGAGACGCCGTACTTTTCTGCAAGCTCGGTAATTTTTGCGTTAAGCGCGGGGAAGCGCTCATTCCCTAAAAACACCCCTTCAAAGAAGCCGTATTGGAAGGGAGACCACGGCTGCACGGTAAGAGCATTGAGCCGGCAAAAATCCAAGATACTCCCATCACGGTCAACAGCCGCATCATCAAGCATATTGACGTGTAAGCCGTTGCTTATCATAGCGGCATTGGTAATGCTGAGCTGGAGCTGGTTTACAATGAGGGGTTGGCGGACAAACTTTTGGAGCAGCCTGATTTGCGCCGGCTTTTGATTCGACACGCCAAAGTTACGCACCTTGCCGCTTGCGTGGAGCAGCCCGAAAGCACGGGCAACCTCTTCCGGTTCAACTAAGGCATCAGGGCGGTGCAGGAGTAAGACGTCAAGATAATCGGTTTTAAGGCGTTTGAGTATGCCTTCTACCGCAGTGGTAATATGCGCTGCGGAAAAATCAAACGCAACACCGGGGCGTATGCCGCATTTTGATTGAAGCTGCACCTGCTGGCGGACACTGCTGCTCATACCGATAGCTTGGGCAAAGATTTCCTCGCACGAACCGCCGCCATAAATATCAGCATGATCAAAAAACTTCGCTCCCAGCTCAAGGGCAGTATTGACAAACTGGGCAGCTTCGCTTTTTTCCAGCCGGTTTATCCGCATACAACCAACGGCAATTACCGGCGTCTCTAAGCCGGATAGTCCAAGATTAAGTGTTTTCATAACGTTTACTATATAAAAATCAGCATTCTCTGACTAGACGTTCTTATAAAACGGTTTTCTAAACTGTTTCACGCTGCTCTCACGGGGTTTCTCGCCACGTTTATTCCAATGTCTGCTTCTTCTTTGGATAGAGGACAGACCTCGCCCCTTTCTTCATAGGACAGACCTCGCGCGTGTTCGTATATTTTGCTTAAAGGTGCCGGTGGACGGTAGCGAAGAGCTGTTCACGGCTTAGTACAAAGAAAATAGGACGTCCGTGCGGACAATGCGGATCAGGCAAAGCTAAAGCTTCTTGGGCAAGGGCGCTTGCCGTTGCTTTGTCTAAATAATCGCCATCTTTAATGGCTGTATGGCAGGCAAGGGTCGCTGCCCAACGTTTTGCCATATTTTCATGCGCTGTTTTCAACTCAAGTATGGCGTCTATGGTTTCCGTGTCGCTTTTGTTCCAATTTACCGGCAAAGATTCAATATGCCAGATACCATCTTCTTGAACCAAGCCTATACCCAGCCGCTCAAGATCAGGACGGTAGCGTTCAAGGAAGCGGTCGTCTTCCGCACTTTCCGTGAGCAGCGGAATAGACACGAGAAGCTCTTGGCTGCTAATGGGTTGTGATAAGAATTTATCGTAAAGGATGCGCTCATGGGCTGCATGTTGATCGATGATAATGAGTTGCTCGTCTGTTTCTACTAACAAAAAGAGATTAAAGAGTTGCCCTATATACCGCAGTCGCGCATAAGCAGGCGCCGATTCAAGCTTTGCCCATGTCGGCGGGTCTTTGATGAGGGCTTCCATTGCCGATAAAGCTGCTGATTGCCGCCCTTCATCCCGCAGAGAGGGATACATGGCTGAGGAGCCGGATTTTTTCTTGCTTGCTGTGCCGGCATAGCTATCACTCATGCCTCTATACAGGTCAGGCTCGCCGGCATACAAAGAGAGGGATTCAGACTGCTTCTCGGCTTTTGCGCCATGTACATCGTACGAAAGGTTTTTCGTCTTAGTGTAAAAATGCTGCACGAAATTCTGGAGGACTGCGGTGATTGCGTGGTGTACTACAGATGTATTCTTCCAGCGCACCTCACGTTTAGCCGGATGTACGTTAAAATCCACCAATGCCGGATCAATGGTAATAAAAACAGCTCCCACCGGATGCGTGCTGTTGGGAAACCAGCCTTGCGTGCCGTACTCAAGGGCTTGTTGGAGAGAGAACTCCTGTATACGCCGCCCATTGACAAAGATGTACTGCTGGCGCCTCGTGGCAGAGGAGAGTTCCGGTCCGCCTACAACAATATGCACCGTGAAATCATCGCCGCTTGTAGCAATTTCATGGAGAAAGATGTCCTCTGATTGTTCAACTATCAAGGCGGCACAGCGTTCTTTGTAGGTCGACACAGCCGGCGCGAGGATTTTTAACTGCTTGTCTTGAAAGAAACGGAAGGAGATATTCGGAAAGGCAAGCGCTTTTTCAATAAAAGCCTGTCGGCACAGCACCCCTTCGGCTGCGTCCCTTTTAAGGAACCGCTTACGCGCCGGCATGGTATCAAAAATACCGCTGGCTCGTATGCTTGTGCCCTTTACCCGTCTGGTCTGTTCTAGTTCAGCCTTCTCCGTGCCGACTATGAGTCTCCACGCTTCCTGTCCATCGGTACTGCTGATTATTTCCAACTGCGCTACTGCTGCCGCTGCTGCCAGCGCCTCACCGCGGAAACCCAGCGTGCGCACCGTATCAAGATCGGCAAGGCAGTCTATTTTACTGGTTGCATGGTCTTGGTAGCATAGTACAAGATCAGCGCGTTCCATGCCGCAGCCGTCATCAATCACCTCAATGAGCCGGCAGCCTCCCTCTTGTATTGCAACCTCAATATTTTGAGCGCCGGCATCAATAGCATTATCAAGAAATTCCCGTATAAGCGATGCCGGTCTTTCAACGACTTCACCGGCGGCTATTTTACGGGCTTCTTCTGGTATTAAGATTTGTATCTGTCTTCTATCATGAGTGTTCATAAAAGCCTGCCTCAGAACCATACCGTCTCGCAGCGCTACCCTGCCGCAACAGGTTCAGTATCATCAGTATAAGCGGTCTCAAACTGTTTGTCTACAAACAAACAAGCAGGCACATCTCCACGCTTTGCACGAAACGCATACCAGTCCTGTCATGCGCCGTTTGCCCGTACTCCATTTTTTATTCTATTATTTTTCTTTATCTCTCTTTTATATTTCATTTTTATAATTAATAATTTACCTCCATATCCATCGACTTATGCTGACCTAAACCACCTTCGAGGTCTGTCCTACCCTGCCGAAATAGGTCGGGTCAGGAGGCGAGGTCTGACCTGCCTGTCTTTACGCAGTGTTTGCACTGCTCTGTGCAAAATCTTGATGCAGTGTGGCATATGATCCAGATGTAGGGTTGCTTAAAGTACTGATACAGTGCGGCTTAAAGTGTTTAAGCAGGCAGGAAGGGAGGGGTCAAGGTCTGTCCGTGAGAGGGCAGGCGAGGTCTGACCTACCTTGCTTCGAGGTCTGTCCGTGGGAGGAAGGGCGAGGTCTGACCTACCTTGCTTCGAGGTCTGTCCGTGGGAGGAAGGGCGAGGTCTGACCTATCTTAACTGAAAATCTTGAGAGGGCTGTTAAACTTTCAAGGCTCAGGCGCTTTCCAGTACAGTCCGTAAACTGTAAAGTGAAAAAAGAAAGTCGCGCAGGG
>JAISMB010000018.1 GCA_031276945.1 Spirochaetaceae bacterium
GCAGGAGGCGGATTGCACCTATGCACCGCCCTTAATGGCAGGTTTATCGGTAAAAGTCTTGTTAGCCGATAGAGGGTATGACGTGAACCAGGTAATAGACACAGCCTGTGCAGGAGGTATTAAGGTAGTTATTCCTTCCAAGCGTAGTCGGAAGGTGGTAAGGACTTATGACACAGAGCGGTATAAGAAGCGCCATCTCATTGAGAATGTATTTCGGTGGCTTAAACAGTACAGAGGTATTGCCACTCGCTATGCTCAACATTCTGATTCCTTTCTTGCCGCTCTTTATCTCAGATCTATCTTCCTTTCTTTTGACGACACGCCCTAAGATGGTTTTTGCCATTCGATGGAATAAAAAGCACAATAAAACCGGTCATTTCTGGGGAGATCGCTTCTATTCACGCGAGATCAAGGACGAGAAGGATTTCTGGACTGTGTTTGAGTACATAGACCAAAACCCTGTCGCAGCAGGATTAGTACAGAAGCCTGAACAATGGCAGTACAGCGGCGCATATCATCGTGAACAGGGGATTACAAAGATTATCTTTCTCGTAACCGAGACGACCTTGAGGACAGACCTCAAGCTTACTGCGTGCGCTGAAAGTCTAAGTCTGAGGTCTGTCCTCTAACGCTCTAACGACCGTGGCAGTGCTTGTACTTTTTACCTGAACCGCAGGGACACAGATCGTTGCGACCGACTTTAGGCGTCGTACGGACCACAGTAACGACATCGCCTTGGACGCGATTTGAACCAAACTTTTGCTGACCGGCAAACCCGCCTATGCTGCTATGACTTGCGGACTGTGCGGTACTGGTGGTCTGCGGGCGCTCTTCCGGCGCAGCGCTTGTCTGTATCCGCACCAGATGGAGACGACCGGCGAGTTCTTCACGTATTTGATCAACCATAGTGTCAAATATCTGAAAACCCTCAAGCTTGTATTCGGTCAGGGGGTTTTTTTGCGCATAACTACGCAGGTGTACCGCCTCTCGGAGCGCTTCCATATTTTCAAGATGATCAAGCCATTTGCGGTCAATAGCAGCGAGGTAGTGCATACGAATAAAATTATTGATAATCTCATCACCGACAAGGGCGATCTTATCGTTCAGTTCTTGTTCCAGTTCACTAATAAGGCGCGCTTGAAGCTTTTCAGGCTGATTCTCTTCTCCCGGTTCAAGACGCAGTTGATACCCAAACTTTGTTTTAAGATACTCTGCTAAGCCTTTAACTGCCGCCGCCGTATCCTTCTTTTGCGCCGTTTTATACTCGCCAAGAGCAAAAGCTATCATATCAGCAGTGGTATCGTTAATCCGCTTTTTAAGGTCTGTGTCTAAAAGAATGGCATCCCGTTGTTCATAAATGAATTTACGCTGCTGATTAAGCACATCATCATATTCAAGCAGGTGTTTGCGTATTTCAAAGTTGCGCTCCTCAACCTTTTTTTGCGCCTGCTCAATGGTACGGTTAAGCAAGGGATGATCAAGCGGATCCCCCGGTTTCATGCCGATTTTTGCCATCAAGGATTTAACATTTTCACCGCCGAATAAGCGCATGAGATCGTCATCCATTGAAATAAAGAATTTAGACTTCCCCGGATCCCCCTGACGACCGGAGCGTCCCCGCAACTGGTTGTCAATACGCCGCGATTCATGACGCTCAGTACCAATCACGTACAAGCCGCCTCGTGCTTTTACATCTGCATAATCCTTTTTCCATTTTTCATACTCATCAGCATAAATTGCCGCATACTTTTCCGGTTCCGCATCAACGCCCGCTCGTTTACGCGCCCGATGTTCAGGACTGCCCCCCAGTTTAATATCGGTGCCGCGACCAGCCATATTGGTAGCTATCGTTACCGCGCCTTTGGCGCCAGCCTCTGCAATGATCATGGCTTCGCGTGCGTGGTTTTTGGCATTCAGCACTTCATGGCGTACTCCCCGGCTGGTCAGCCGCCTTGAGAGTTCTTCGGACTTCTCTATAGACACTGTACCAACGAGCATGGGCTGCCCTTTCTTATGGGCAGTGGCGATCTCATTACACAAAGCATCGTACTTATCATTTTCGTTCAGATACACAACATCGTTTTCATCACGCCGGACAACCGGTAAATTAGTCGGAATGACCACAACATCCAATTTGTAGATTTTGTTAAATTCAACAGCTTCGGTATCGGCAGTGCCGGTCATACCGGATATTTTATGGTAAAGCCGGAAGTAGTTCTGAAAGGTAATCGTGGCAAGGGTCCTGTTCCGCTGGGCAATACGGATTTTTTCCTTTGCTTCTATGGCTTGATGTAAGCCGTCCGAATAGCGCCGTCCGTAGAGAATACGACCGGTAAATTCATCAACAATCTGCACCTGCCCATCTTGAATAACATAATCAACATCAATATGGAACATCTTATGGGCGCGCAAAGCCTGAGTGAAGTAGTGCAGGTACTCAAAGTTACCTTCATCAACAATAGCCCCCTTGATCAGATTACGCTTTTGCAGAATCTCCTCAATTTTTGTCATGCCCGCATTGGTAAACGAAACCTGCTTGTTTTTCTCGTTTATCTTGTAATCACCGATAACTTCTTCGCCTTGGGTTTCATCAGGATAATCGCCGTTGGCTTTTTTCTTTACCTCTTCAAGAGAGCCTAAAAGCCGGTCAACTTCGGCAAACTTAAAGGTATCATCTTCGGCTGCACCGGAAATAATCAGGGGCGTGCGGGCTTCGTCAATCAAAATAGAGTCAATCTCATCGACAATACAGTAATTATGTCCACGCTGGACTCGCTGCTCAAGCCTGACACACATATTGTCGCGCAGATAATCAAAGCCGAACTCGTTATTGGTCCCATAGGTAATATCGCAGGCATAGTTTTCTTTGCGCCGCGCATTATCCATATTTGAAAGGATTGTCCCCACGCTCATACCCAGATAATTAAACACCGGTCGCATCCATTGCGCATCGCGCTCGGCAAGGTAATCGTTTACGGTAACAATGTGTATGCCTTTGCCGGGAATGGCATTGAGATAAGCTGCGGCGACAGACATGAGAGTCTTTCCCTCACCGGTCTTCATCTCCACAATCTTTCCCTGATGGAGGACGAGAGAGCCGAGTACCTGCACATCGTAGGCTCGTTCTCCTAAGTTGCGCCGCGCCGCCTCTCGCGCGAGGGCAAAGGCTTGCGGTAAAAGAGCGTCAAGGCTTTTACCATCATGGTACTGTTTACGGAATTGTTCTGTCATGTGAGGAAAATCTTGCGGCGACAGAGAAACAGCCCACGCCTCTTGTTCATTCACCGCATGCAAGAATGGCACTAATGCCTTGAGGTCTCGTTCATGTTGAGAACCAAAAATAGCTTTAATAAAGGAGTCGAACATGCTACTAATCTACTGTTTTTATAGATAAGCTTGCAAGGGTGAAGCTACTACAGCTTGGCGTGCTGTGCGAAGAGCCGTACGGTGGCGTTTCGAGGCAGGATAGGTCAGACCTGGAACCGGTTTTACTGATTTTGGCGCGGCTTGTAGGGCTTTACACGAAAAGCTTTCAACAAAAGCCTTTATGCAGGAAGCAACCGTTTCTTATGCTCAGGCTATATTTCTTATGTCGGATGGCGAACCTACCGATGACTGGGAGAGCGGTCTTGAGCAGCTTAAAGAAACTCGCTGGTTCAAGGCTGCCGTCAAGGTTGCTGTTTCTATAGGTGATGATGCAAACAAAGAGACACTCAAGGCTTTTACCGGTCTCATTGAGTCGGTTCTTGAAGTACATAACGCCGTCATGCTCAAGAAAATGATTAAGTTCGTGAGTATCCGCGCTTCCCAGGTGGCAAGCAAGAATTCCAACGTCAGCGATTCAGGGATTGATATGGGTGATAAACAAAAACAGCAAGACTTGAATGCCAATATACAAGAATTTAACGAAGAAGCCGCCAGAGAGCCTGATAATGATCAGGTTGACTGATATTAGTCATACAAAACAGAGCAAAGGCTGCGAAGATGCTTAGTCTCATTATCAGCCTGATAATAGAGATGAAGCACTACTTACTATTGCCGTTATCGCTGACGGACATGGGGATAACAACTGTTTCCGAAGCGCTGAAGGAGCGGTATTTGCCACTACAGCCGCACAAGCAGGTATCATTGAATTCGTAGCTCGGTTACGTCCCCACAAGCCGCCAGGACAATGGCTTCCTCAAGAAGTTTTTGAAAGATGTCTTCATGACCTGATAAAGCATATTATCGCTTCATGGTATGAGAAGGTCGAAAAGGACTATACCTCCAATCCGGTTACGTATAAGAAACTAGGAATGTCGTTGAGCAGAGCGAGTAGTACTACCTCTCCATTTTCACAAAAGCAGCTTAAGGTCAGTCCTCCATGCACTATCAGTTACCAGAGAAACAATGCTGACAATGCCGTGTTCACGGTGGTATGCACCGCTGTACTGCCATTGTTCAGGCTTCTGCACCAATCCTGCTGCGAC
>JAISMB010000019.1 GCA_031276945.1 Spirochaetaceae bacterium
GCAGGAGGCGGATTGCACCTATGCACCGCCCTTAATGGCAGGTTTATCGGTAAAAGTCTTGTTAGCCGATAGAGGGTATGACGTGAACCAGGTAATAGACACAGCCTGTGCAGGAGGTAGTAAGGTAGTTATTCCTTCCAAGCGTAGTCGGAAGGTGGTAAGGACTTATGACACAGAGCTGTATAAGAAGCGCCATCTTATTGAGCATGTATTTCGGTGGCTTAAACAGTACAGAGGTATTGCTACTCGGTATGCTCAACGCTCTGATTCCTTTCTCGCCGCTCTCTATCTCAGATCTATCTTCCTTCCTTTTGACGACACCCCTAGAATACTTCCCAAGCCTGCGCTAGAATACCAGCAAAGTTGCGGGTTGACCATTTTATCGTTGACAATCCGCATAGTATCAAGGATACTTCTAAAGAATTATATACGGCTTGGCTACAGCCACAAGCCAGTCTGTTTTACCCTCAGGGGTAGGTCAGACCTCGCAGGCAGGCTAGAGATATAGTCTAACGCACATAGGCAAGAGAAAGGCTTAACCCTTCGGTCAGACCTCATACTGAGTCTAACTTGAGACCTGCTGGGCGTATGCCGCGTGCCTGAGGCGTCTAAACTGAAAGCCTGCGATTAGGGCTGTAAGAGTAACTATACGGAGTATACAATGGTTTCAAAAACACAGCATGGAGCGATCAAGAATTCGCTCAACCGTGCGCGGCAGAACGACTGGCAGCTTTGGGTCCTCCTGTTCCCGGCACTCCTTTATTTTCTGGTCTTCTGTTATCTGCCGATGTACGGCATACAGATCGCATTCCGTGATTACAAGGCAGTATCGGGCATAACCGGTAGCAAATGGGTCGGACTTAAAAACTTTACCGATTTCTTCAAGGCGTATTATTTTACCCGTCTGTTAGGCAATACCTTACTGCTTAACATATTCGGTCTGCTTTGGAGTTTCCCCATACCCATTATTCTTGCCATATCGTTAAACCAGATTACAAAACCCCGCTTCAAAAAATTTGTTCAGACCGCGATTTATACACCCCATTTTATATCCACCGTTGTTATGGCGGGTATGCTCTACCTCTTTTTATCCCCGACAAACGGTATTTTTAATAAGTTCATTGAAATGGCCGGCGGTACACCCATTTATTTTATGGCTGAACCTTCGTGGTTTCGTACCTTGTTCATCGGCTCTGACATCTGGCAGCATGCCGGCTGGAACACCATCCTCTATATTGCAACCTTGACCGGCATCGACCCGGAGCTTTACGAGGCGGCAACCGTGGATGGTGCGAACAAGCGCCAACAAATACTGCACATTGATATACCGCACCTCATGCCCATTGCGGTCATGATGCTCATCCTCAGTTGCGGCAGCATCATGGTTTCCAATACTGATAAAGCGCTCTTGATGAAAACAGCTTCAAACAGTATGCGGTCGGATATACTGGGGGTTTATGTCTATGAAATGGGGCTGGGCAGAGCGCAGTTTTCATACACCGCGGCGATTGGTTTGTTCACCAACGTTATCAATTTTCTTACGATCATGGTGGTCAATTTTACTTCTAAAAAGCTCAACGAAACGAGTTTATTCTGAAAAAGGGAGTTTACAATGGATTCAAAAGGTATACGGGTTAAAAAAACAAATGCGGATACGGTCTTTGACCGCCTTAATTTAATCTTTTGGATTGTTCTGCTTATAGTGGTCTTGTACCCGCTGTGGCTCATTCTGGTAGCTAGCGTCTCCGATCCTGATGCTGTGATGATGGGCAAAGCTTTTCTGTTGCCTGTCGGCTTTTCATTGATAGGCTACGAAGCGGTCTTCCAGCACGCAGGGCTTTTGCGTTCTTACGCTAATTCGGTGTTTTATACCATCAGCGGTTCTGCCTTGAGCGTTATCGTTACCATGATGGCTGCCTATGCGCTTACCCGCAACTTTGCCGGCAAAAAGGTTGTCAACTTTATTATCATTCTGACGATGTTCTTCTCCGGCGGACTCATTCCGCAGTTCCTGATGAACCGCAGTTTGGGCTTATACAATACGATCTTTCTGATGATTACCATCAACTGCGTTTCTGTCTGGAACTTGATGGTCGCCCGTACGTATATTGCGGCTACTGTGCCGAATGAATTGTTCGAAGCGGCTTCCATAGATGGAGCGAGTCATTTTACCTATTTTTTCCGTATTGTCCTTCCACTTTCCGGCACAATTATCGCGGTGCTTGCCGTCTATTACGGCGTCGCCCGCTGGAACGACTATTTCACGGCTTTAGTCTACATCCGCGACCGTTTTAAGTTGCCCTTGCAAACGATATTGCGGGAGATTATCGCTACCCTCACCACCAGCACCTCCGATGCTGAATTCTTCAGCGCCTATGCCAATGATACGCAGGCTATCTCAGAAGCAATCCGCAAAGCTCAGGTTGCCAAATACTGCTGTATCGTGGTTTCAACCGCGCCGACTGTTGTCCTTTACATGCTGATGCAGAAATATTTTGTCAAAGGTGTTTTAATTGGTTCGCTTAAAGGCTGACCGTTTAAGTATAATTTTAGTATTTGATTAAGGAGAATTAAATATGAAATGCGTAAAAATCAGATTTGTAGGGAGCGTTTTGTGTATAGCAGCGCTCTTCCTAATGACTGCGTGTAAGCAGAAAACTGAGTCATCTGAAGCTGACGGAATTACACTGCGTGTTTTTCAATACGAATTGGAAAACCAGCAGATGGATTTCCCCAATCTTTGGTTTTATAAGGAACTTGAGGCAAAGACAGGCATTCATGTCGCCTGGGAGCCGGTCAAGGATACGGATTGGACCACAAGGCTCAATTTGATGTTCGCTTCAGCGGAATTGCCGGATCTTATTCGTGGTGAAGTTGATATTGAGGAGTATGGGGTAACGCAGGGACTGCTTGTGCCGCTTGATGATTATATCAAAGAGTATATGCCCAATTACTACAGCCGTTTATACATGAACGATGCTTACAAGTCTCTGATCGCTTCAGACGGTAAAATGTACTGGATCGGCAATCTCATCGCACAGAACATAAACCATGACGGCAATCATTACATCAACAAAGCATGGCTCGATACACTCGGTTTAGAGATCCCCACAACCATTGATGAATTAACCGCGGTTCTTATTGCCTTCCGTGATAGGGATCCGAACGGGAACGGCTTAAAGGATGAAATACCCTTTTCCGCAGCGGATTTGATACACCAGACCCAGGGAGTGTACACACACTTTGCCAATTTTGGCGTACCCTTGCAGCGTTTTGTCTATGCGACTATTGATGACCATAACAAGGTTGTTTTCCCCGGTTACCTAGAAGGCTTCCGTCCGGCTCTTGAATGGCTTGCTTTCTGTTACCGGGAAGGGCTGCTTGATATGGAATCTATCACCCAAGACTCCAATGCGTGGGGAACAAAGATGAACGCAGGACAAGTGGGATACACCACCTATTTGCGTTTGATTAACACCGCCCTGACGCCTGATATAGCCAACCAGTATGTATCCATTCTGCCTCCGGCAAGTCCTTACGGGGTATCCGTTCCCAGACTCTTGGAAGTGCCTACGGTGAGCGCCGCCCTGACCATTGCTAATAAGCATATTCCGGAGACTCTCCAATGGCTTGATGCGCAGCTCGAAACCAAAACAATGATGGTCGCTTACAATGGTCCTCTTGATCCGGGCGGACCGATAGAGCCAACGATGAAAATAAATGAGGCGGGCAAGTACGAAATTGTTTATGTACCGGAGAATAACGCGCTGTATAAATACGTACCGGTCTATCATGCTTTGTTCTTTGCGCCGGGTGATTATTATTTTGATATTTATGAAATGCCGCCGCACCGGGTTGAGCGTTTCAATTCCAGTAAGCAGTATGAAGAAGGAGGAGTACTTGAGAAAAACTCCTTTATGTACCTGCAAAGGCTGGTCAAACCAAACGCCGAGGACTCGCTTGAAATCGCCCGTCTCTATGCGGAAATCGACAAATTTATGCAGGAGTCCATTGCAGGCTTTATAAGAGGCGGCGTAAACGATTCAAATTGGCAGACCTTCTTGAATTCCGCCAAAGCAGTCGGTGTCGAGCGGTATATTGAGCTGTACCAAAAGGCATACGACGCGTATCTTGCGGCAAATTAACAAAAAAGCATTAAGTAAGCCCTCTTCTTCAAGAGGGCTTTGCTGTTTTACCCTCGGGGGTACGGGGTAGGACAGACCGGGGTACGGGGTAGGACAGACCTCGCCCTCAAAAATAAATAAAAATAGTGTGCTCTAAATTGAATCAAAACGCAGAGTCAGCTCCCTTATAGAGGTATTATGTCTAGTCATAATGTGCCTCGTGGGCTTACAGACCAAGGTCTGACTTATCATGTTACTTCAAAAGTAAACAGAGACGCTTTTGAAT